>JAOTVC010000213.1 GCA_029863585.1 Alphaproteobacteria bacterium
CTCCCCGACGCCGTCGAGGCCAGACTGGCGCGCGACTACGACGCCCGCCTGAACCCGGATGATACGCTATATACGCCTGACGGACTGGTGGCGGCGGCGGAAGGTGCGGACGCCATCCTGCCCTGCCATACGGAGAAGTTTACCGCCGATGTGATTGCCCGGCTGCCGGCTGGTATCAAAGCCATCGCCAATTTCTCGGTCGGCGTGGATCACGTCGATCTTCAGGCGGCTAAGGATAAAGGCATCATCGTCACCAACACCCCGGATGTCCTGTCCGACGCCACCGCGGAGATCGCCATGCTATGCCTGCTGGGCGCGGCCCGGCGGGGCGGCGAAGGCGAGGCCCTGGTGCGGAGCCGGGGGTGGAAAGACTGGAGTCCCACCTTCATGGTCGGCACCCAGGTGACCGGCAAGCGCCTCGGCATCGTCGGCATGGGGCGTGTCGGCCGGGTGGTCGCAAGGCGCGCGCGCGGCTTCGACATGGAGATCCACTACCACAATCGCCGCCGCCTGACCGCGGCGCAGGAAGAGGGCGCGGTTTTCCACGAGCGGGTCGAAGACCTGCTGCCGAGCTGCGATTTCCTGTCGCTCAACTGCCCGGCGATACCGGACACGAGGAACCTGCTGAACGCGGCGCGCATCGCGCTTCTGCCCGATGGCGCCATCGTGGTCAACACGGCGCGCGGCGCGATCGTCGACGACGAGGCCCTGATCGCCGCACTCAAGTCCGGCAAGCTGGCGGCCGCCGGGCTCGACGTCTACAACAACGAGCCCGAGATCCACCCCGGCTACCGCGATCTCGCCAACACCTTCCTGCTGCCTCACATCGGCAGCGCCACCCGCGAGACGCGGGACGCCATGGGCTTTCGGGCCTGCGACAACCTGGATGCCGTCTTCGCCGGGCGCGAACCGGGCGACCGGGTCGCCTGAAGGTGGGCTGTCCGACGAGGTGCGATCGAGGCTTCACCTTCCCTTGAGCCGGGGGACAAGGCGCTTGTGGTCTGACCGGAATTGCCGGAGAGTTGCCGTTGGTGAAGCGGCGCTTCACTGACTGACGGCCCGTCGACGGCCGCTCGTGCGGCTGCGCGACCGATTTGGGGGGGTATGGCGGGTGCCACGTTGACAGCGCGTGTCGTGCTTATCTATAGTCGGCGTGGTATACCACATGCCATTTGCAGTGCAGCTTGCGCCGGGGAAGTTGGCGCCGTTTGACGGAAATCAATGCCGAGGTCTCCAAAATCGGTAGAGACAGTTCTAGAGTTTCTCGGAGCGATACGCCGAGGGCCTCGTAACACAGGACGGGGCGCAGAATCCAACCAAGGGAGGAAGACAAGATGACAATGTCCAAGGTTCGCTATCGCGATCGCACCCTCGCCAAGGAAAACAAGGGCAAGGCGGCCGCGGGCCGCCGCCGCTTCCTGACCGGGGCTGCCGGCGCGGTGGCAGGCGGCGCGGCGCTGGTCGCGGCGCCCAATGTCTCCAGGGCACAGACCGTCACGCTCAAGATGCAGTCCTCCTGGGGTGCCACGAGCCCGTTCCAGGACATGGCCAAACAGTACATCGACCGGGTCGAGGCGATGTCAGGCGGGCGGCTCAAGGTCGACCTGCTGCCCGAAGGCGCCGTCGTGAAGGCGTTCCAGGTGCAGGACGCCTGCCACAAGGGCGTTCTGGACGCGGCCCATACGGTGACCGCCTACTGGTACTCCAAGAACAAGGCGGCCTCGCTGTTCGGCACCGGCCCCGTGTTCGGCGCCAACGCGTCGCAGATCCTGGCCTGGATCCACTACGGCGGCGGCAAGGAGCTCTATGCCGAGCTGCTTGGCGACATTCTGAACCTCAACGTGGTCGGCTTCTTCGCCATGCCGATGCCCACGCAGCCGCTCGGCTGGTTCAAGAAGCACGTCGAGACCGTCGATGACATGCAGGGCCTCAAGTACCGCACCGTGGGGCTCGCCACCGACATCATGCAGGGCATGGGGCTCAAGGTGACGCAGCTTCCGGGCGGCGAGATCATGCCGGCGCTGGAGAAGGGCGTGATCGACGCCTTCGAGTTCAACAACCCGACCGCCGACAGCCGCTTCGGCGCCCAGGATGTGTCCAAGCACTACCACATGGGCAGCTATCACCAGGCCGCCGAGTTCTTCGAGATCATCTTCAACAAGGACAAGTTCCAGAGCCTGCCGGCCGAGCAACAGGCGATCCTCGAGTACGGCGCCGAGGCGGCGAACACCGCCAACTACGGTTGGGCCATGGATATCTATTCCACGGACCTGCAGAAGCTGATCAACGAGCACGGCGTCAATGTCTACCGCACCTCGCAGGCGATTATGGACGCCCAGCTCAAGTCCTGGGACACGGTTCTGGAGAAGCTGAACCAGGATCCCTTCTTCAAGAAGATCGTGGACAGCCAGAGGGCCTGGTCCGAGCGGGTTGCGTTCTACGACATCGTGAACGCGGCGGACTACAAGCTTGCCTACGAGCATTATTTCCCGGGCAAGCTGCCGTTCTGAGCCGACGGGCGCGCGAGCTACGCGAAATACGTGAGGCAATCCGGGGCGGCGCCATAGCGCGTCGCCCCGCCCGCGTTACGAACCCGGCCGAGTTTGGGATTTCGCATGAATCGTTTCATCTTAGTCGTCGACAGCTTCACCGCTTGGGTCGGCAAGGCTTTTGCCTGGTGCATCCTGCTCCTGACCTTCGGGACCGCCTACGAGGTCTTCGTGCGCTACGTGCTGCGCGACCCGACCTCCTGGGCCTTCGACATCAGCTACATGATGTACGGCACGCTGTTCATGATGGGGGGCGCCTATACGCTCTCCCGCGACGGTCACGTGCGCGGCGACGTTCTGTTTCGCCTGTGGAAGCCCAGAATCCAGGCGACCATCGAACTTGTCCTTTATCTGCTTTTGTTCTTGCCGGGTGTCCTGGCCTTGATCATCGCCGGCACCGATTACGCGGCGGAGTCGTGGTCCTACAATTACGGCACCGGTGAAGTCAGCATCAACAGCCCGGCCAACGTGCCCATCTCCCAGTTCAAGACGGTGCTCCCGGTGGCGGCGGCGCTTTTGCTGCTCCAGGGCGTTGCCCAGGTCTGCCGCTGCATAATCTGCCTCAAGACCGGCGAGTGGCCTGCTCATCTCGAAGACGTGGAGGAATTGGAGACCGTTTTGATACACCAGCACGAGGAAGAAGAGCGGCGCCGGGCGGCTGGCGCGGGCACTGGAGGCGTCTCATGACCGATCCTCAAGTCGCCGTGGTCATGCTCGGCATCTTCGTTCTGACGATCATGCTGGGGTTCCCGATCTGCTTCACGCTGATGGGCATGGGCATCTTCTTCGGATATTACGCCTACTACGATCCGGAGCGGATGCAGACCATCTTCGACAACCGCGTGTTCGATCTGCTGGTCAACCAGACCTATTCCGTGATGGCCAACGACGTGCTGGTCGCGGTGCCGCTGTTCCTGTTCATGGGCTATATCGTCGAACGCGCCAACCTCGTCGACCGCCTGTTCTTGACGCTCCAGGTGGCGGCGCGGAACATGCCGGGCTCCATGGCGATCGCGGCGCTCGCCACCTGCGCCATGTTCGCGACGGCCTCGGGAATCATCGGCGCGGTGGTGACCCTGATGGGCCTCCTGGCCTTCCCGGCGATGCTGAAGGCCCGTTACAACACCAGTTTCGCGGCCGGCGTGATCTGCGCCGGCGGCTGCTTGGGGATCCTGATCCCGCCCTCGATCATGCTGATCGTCTACGCGGCGGCGGCGAGCATGTCGGTGGTGCGGCTCTATGCCGGCGCCATCCTGCCCGGGTTTCTGCTGGCCGGTCTCTACATCATCTACGTGTTGGGCCGCGCCTGGCTGAACCCGGAGCTGGCGCCCAAGCCAAGCGACGCCGAGGTCCGCGAGATAAAGGGCGACAGGAACATCGCCTTCATGATGTTGACGTCGTTCCTGCCCCTGGCCTTCCTCATCCTTGCCGTTCTGGGCGCGATCATGTTCGGTCTGGCGACGCCGACCGAGGCGGCCTCAATGGGCGCCGGGGGCGGCCTCGTCCTCGCGTCGGGCTACCGGATCGCCTCGATCCGAAGCGGAGACATCAAGCCCGAATGGGTCGACGACCGCGGCGAGCCCCATCCCTATAACCCCTGGTTCTACGCGATCGGCGCCGGTGGCGTGACGACGATCTTTCTCTACGTCGTCTACTTCGCCGGTCGTATTCTGGCCAATGCGATGTTCGATGCCGCGCTTCCGTTGGAAAGGACGCTGCCGTTCGGGCCCGGCGTCAGCCTCGCCATCGTGCTCGCCATCGCCGTGGCGGTCCGCTACCGCGGCGACCACATCCCCATTCTGGGGATTTTCCAGCCCAGGGCGGCGGTCCTCCGGCCGCTCTATGCCTTCGGCGGCCAGGCGGGGCTGGTCGGCCTCGGCTTCGGGGTGGTCTATACGCTCATGTTCGCCGTCCTCGACCTGGGCGAGGCATTTGCCGATCACGAGTTCACGCCCTGGACCTTTGAAATCGGGTTCTTCGTGACCTTGTTCGGCTGGATGGGCTGGAAGGGCATCGACAAGACGGGCCTCAAGGAATCCGTCTATCTCACGGTCCGCACCTCGGCCATGGTCTGCTGGCTGTTCGTCGGCTCCTGGACCTTTTCCTCGGTGTTCTCCTACCTGGGTGGTCACAGCCTGATCGAGGAGTTCATCATCGGCATGAACCTCTCGCCGATCATGTTCCTGATTATGGCCCAGATCATCATCTTCCTCTTGGGCTGGCCCCTCGAGTGGTCGGAGATCATCATCATCTTCGTGCCGATCTTCCTGCCCCTGCTGCCGCATTTCGGGATCGATCCCCTGTTCTTCGGCATCCTGGTGGCGCTCAACCTGCAGACCTCGTTCCTGACGCCGCCCATGGCCATGGCGGCCTACTACCTCAAGGGTGTGGCGCCGCCCCACGTCCAGTTGATCGAAATCTTCAAGGGGGTCATGCCGTTTCTTTCCATGGTGTTGCTGGCAATGGTCCTCCTCTACACCTTCCCGGAGATCGCCATGTGGCTGCCGAAGATCGTCTACGGCCGGTAACCGGGGGTGGGGGCCACGACTGACTAGACGAACGTGAGGTGCCACGCGCCCAGAGCGAGAGAAACCTAAGGATAGCAAGCAGATGCTGGACTGGATCTACGCCATTGTTTCAATGTCGGCAGTCATCGCCTTCTTGGGCGTGGTGCTGGTTTTCGTGAGGGAGCTTGACCTGATCATCGTCACCTTGCTGGTGATCGCTGTGGGTGTGCTCTACTTCTGGCAAGAGCTCAAGGCCGGCGGCGCTCACGCCAACAACGCCGGGCCGGGCAACAATTCCGACGGCTGATGGCCATCGTGCCGGACCACCAAGTCTGAGGCGGCGGAACCATGGACCCCTGTTCGATGTCCGCGGCGCAGGCCGCTGTCGCGATCCGAGAAGGTGAATTGACATCGCTCGACCTGGTCGAATCCTGCCTGGCGCGGTTCGACGAGCATGAGGCCTCTGTTCAGGCCTGGCAGTTCTTGGACCGAGACTTCGCCTTGGATCAGGCGCGTCGTGCCGATTCTGCGCGTCAGGCCGCTCAGCCTCTGGGCCCGCTCCATGGCGTGCCCGTGGGGGTCAAAGACATTTTCGATACCAGGGACCAGCCGACGGAGAACGGCAGCCCGCTCCATGCCGGACGCCAGCCGACCCAGGATGCCTCGGTGGTGTCCCAGCTGCGCGCGGCGGGCGCGGTGATCCTGGGCAAGACAGTGACGACGGAGTTCGCCGTCTATTCGCCGGGCAAGACCCGGAACCCGCACAATCCGGAGCACACCCCGGGTGGGTCCTCGAGCGGCTCCGCGGCGGC
>JAOTVC010000039.1 GCA_029863585.1 Alphaproteobacteria bacterium
CTTTGCTGCGGAGGCCGGCTATATCCGCAAGTGGGAAGCGGCCTACCGGGTGCCGGTGTTCACCACCGGGTCGACCCAGGTCGCCGCCATGCGGGCGCTGGGCATCAAGCGCTTTGTCGGCTACACCCCGTTCGCCGGCGTCTTGGCCGAAGCCTTCGCCCGCTATTTCACCGACGCGGGGTTCGAGGTGCTCTCCATGGGCAAGCCCATCGCCGACGAAGAGGACGTCTATCAGCTCACCACCGAAGGAATCCGCGACCGCATCATCGAGTCGTTCGCGCGCGAGCCGGCCGGCGCCGAGGCGCTTTATATCCTCGGATCCGATTGGCGGGCGCTGGACGTGATGGGGGATATCGAAGCCGCGCTGGGGGTGCCGGTGCTGCACCCGGTGGTGGTGCGCTGCTGGTACATCCTGACCGAGCTTGGCCGCCGCCGGCCCCTGACCGGCCACGGCCATCTGTTATCGACGATGCCGCCCTTCGCCGCCCCCGCCTGAGCGGGGGCGGTCCGAAGGAATGACCTGCCGGCCGGCGGCCGTGCGTCGTCAGGCGTCGGCCTTTTGCCTGGCCTTTTCGCCGGCGGGGCCGTCGGGTTCGCCCGGGTAGTTGTAGTGGAGCGTCTTGAAAAGCGACTTGTTCTGCGGGCCGATGCCGACGCGGCGCTTGGATCCGTCATTGGCGGAAGCCACGACCTGCAGAAGGTGCAGCTCTTCGTCGCCGGTCTGGTTGAAGCTGTAGCGGGCATAACGGGGGACCATGATGCCTTCGCCGGGGCCGAAGATGCCGATGGTGTCGCCATCGACGTTCTTCCATTCCACCTTACCCTGAAGGACGAACCAGAAGCCGTCGGCATCGGGGTGACAATGGACGTTGGTGTCGCCGCCGGTGGGCAGGACCTGCACGGTGCCGCGCACCAGGCTGCCCTTGCACAGCCGCACATGGGCGCGCCGGCCTTCGGGGATGTCGTCGGGGCGGACGAACTTGAACGGCGTGAAGTCCTCTTCTTTCTTGCGGAAGAAAGCTTCCTTCTTGGCCGCGCCGCGCAGCTGTTCGTGGGTGATGGTGTGGGTGGTTTGATCGGTCAGTTCACTTGGGATTTCTGTCGATTCGACGGTCGCCATGGCTTCCTCCTTCATGCCGGTCTTAGGAATTCTCGTTGGGCGGAGGGGGCCGGGGGACAAGGTTTCTTGGCCCGCTTCGGGCCGCCGCCGAAGGGGAGCTTACCCCGCCCGGAACCCTGATGCCAGCCCGGGCGTTCGATTCGGTTAACGCCGACGGCCGCAATTGAGCGGGGCCGGCCCATCGCCTAAGATGCCGCCATGCCGAGCCCCCGCCTTAGCGCCTTCATGGCGAGACCCCAATTCGCTTACGTCTACGCCGTATTCCCGCCGCTATTCTGGTCCGGGAATTTCCTGATCGCCCGAATCATGCGCCACGACATCCCCCCCATCCAGATGTCTTTCTGGCGCTGGACCTTGGCGCTGTTGTTCCTGCTGCCGTTTGCCGCGGCCCGGTTCCGGGGGCAAGGCGCGCAGATCCGAAAGGAACTGCCGTTTCTTCTTGTGCTGGGGGCGGTCGGCATCACGGCGTTCAACTGCTTCCTCTATTCGGCGATGCACTACACGACGGTGGTCAACGCCTCGCTGATCAATTCCCTGATGCCGGTGGTCTGTTTCCTGTTCGCGCTCCTGCTTCTGCATGAACGGCTGCGCCCGCAGCAGATCGGCGGGGTGATGGGCGCCATGCTGGGCGCCGCCCTGATCATCGCCCGGGGCGATATCAGCACCCTGGCCTCCCTGGCGCTCAACCGCGGGGACCTGCTGGTGATCGGGGGGCTCACTTTTTGGGCGGCCTACACCGTGCTGATCCGCTGGCGTCCGACGAAGCTTCCGATCCTGGTCTTCCTGGCAACCACCATCGCCATCGGGGCGGTGTTCCACCTGCCGCTGGTGGCGTGGGAGCTTTACCAAGTCGGCGGGTTCGCGTTGGATGCCGCCTCCGCGGCGTCGATCCTCTATTTCGCGATCTTTCCGTCGCTGCTGGCCTATGTGCTTTGGAACAAGGCGGTGGCCGCCATCGGTCCGGGGCGGACCGGCATGTACATGTACCTGATGCCGGTGTTCGGCGCCGTGCTCGGAGTCTGGCTTCTGGGTGAGGCGTTCCTGGTCTACCACCTTGCCGGCATCACCATGATCTTTGCCGGCATCACCCTGGTCAACCGGGCGCCGCGGCCGAGATAGTCCCGGAGGCCGCTAAGCATTTGGGGGTAGCAAACGCGCCTTTGCCGCTTTACTGTTGACCTCGGCTTCGCCCGGGAGGCGCAAAGCGGCAAGACCCATAGGGGCGAGAGACCCACAAGGGCAAGAGACCGCGGACCCGCCGTTCCGGGACTTTGATATTTGCAACTGGGAGACAGGAAGATGGCGTCAAGGAAAGTCATTCATTCGGCGGTCTTCGTGGCGGCGTCGGCCGTGGCGCTGGGCTTTGGCAGCGGTGTAGGCTGGGCGGATTTCCCCGAGAAACCAATCACCGTGTATGTGGGCGCGGGCGCGGGCGGCAGCACCGACGCGGGCGCGCGGATCGTCGCCAAGGCCATGGAAAGTATCCTCGGTCAGCCGATGGTCGTCGTCAACAAGACCGGCGGCGGCGGCTCCAAGGCGCTGGTGCTCTTGAAGTCGGCGGCGCCCGATGGCTACACCGTCGCCTATGCCTTCGCCCATCACGTCGGCTTCCAGCCCCATTACCGGCGCGCGAAATCCCTCTATTGGGCCAAGGATTTCGACTACGTGGGATCGATCACGGTGCCCCATCAGTCGATCGTGTCGCTGGCCAATCGCGGCTGGAAGACGGTTTCGGAGATGGCCGCCAAGCTGAAGAGTGAGAACAAGCCCTTGCGCCTGGTCTATTCCGGCGGCCCCGGGCGGCTGGTGGGTGAGGCCATCGGCAGCCATTACGGCATCCCGGTCCAGATCATACGCGTGCGCGGCGGCGGCAATTCGATGCAGCGGGTGCTGGGCGGCCATGTCGACGTGGTCTTCACCGGGGGCGCCCATGTCAAGCACACCGATGCCGGCAAAACCGCGGTGATCGGCACCGTCAGCGACGAACGCAACCCCGATTACCCCAACACGCCGACCCTGAAGGAGATGGGTGTGGGCGCATCGACCTCGACCCTGCAGCTCCTGATCGCGCCCAAGGGGGTGCCTGGACCCGCCCTCAAGAAGCTCAGGGATGCGGCCTTGAAGGTGCGCAGCGATCCCAAGATCGTCCAGCTCTACCGCAAGAACCTGCGCATGGTCATGGACACCCGCAGTCCGGAGCAGCTTGCCGAATACATGCAGACGCTGGAGAAGGACTACATCGCCCTGATCAAGAAGTTCGACAAGCCCGAGAAAAAAAAGAAGAAGTAGGGACCCGGCGGGCCGCGCGGCTCGTTCCGCGCGGCCCGCCGCATCCTCCCTGTTCACGACAGGATTCCTCCCATGCGACGAGCCGACATCATTTCGGCGGCCCTGCTGGTGGCCTTCGGGCTGCTTGTGATCTTCGTGGTCATTCCCGTCTGGGTGCCCGGCCATGCGGAGGGCAATTACGGGCTTCTGGCCCAGGATGCGCCCTATCTCACCATGATCGTGGTGACGGGCCTCGCGCTCTTCTTGCTCGTGCGTCGCCTGTTCTTCGAGCGTAGCGATGAGAGCGATGAGGACGCCCCCATCCCCAAGCAGAGCTGGGGGTTCCTGGCGCTCATATCGGTTGTCTTGATAGCTACCCTTTTTCTCATGGAGTTTGTCGGCGTCCTCGCCGGCGGCCCCTTCATCGTTGCCGTGTTGATATACCTGATGGGCGAGCGTCGTCCGCTCGCCATCGGCGTGACCTCGGTGGTGGCGCCGCTCGCCATTTGGGCATTCTTCTGGAAACTCCTGGAATTTCCACTGCCGTGACGGAGCGCTGAGATGGACGTCATTCTGGCAGGGCTCGCCCAGGCCTTCACCTTCTACAACATGGCGATGATCAGCCTCGGCGTGTTCATCGGCATCGCCGTCGGCGCCATCCCCGGGCTCAACGGGCCCATGGCCATCTCCATTGCCGTTCCGCTGACCTTCTTCATGGGGCCGCTGGCGGCGATCGCCTTCCTGGTCGGCATCAACAAGGGGGCCAACTTCGGCGGCGCCATATCCGCCTGCCTGATCAATATCCCGGGCGCGGCGGAGGCGATTTCGACGACCTTCGACGGCTATCCCCTGACGCGCAAGGGCAAGGGGCTGAAGGCGCTGAAAATGGCGCTCTATTCCTCGGTGTTCGGCGATTTCTTTTCCGACATCGTGCTGATCTGCGTCGCCGCACCCTTCGCCATCCTGGCGCTCACCATGGGATCGGCGGAGTTGTTCGCACTGATGCTGTTCGCCCTGACCTTCATCGCCGCCCTGGTCGGCCGCTCGGTGATCAAGGGGTTGATCGCCGCGGTGTTGGGACTTTTCCTGTCCACCGTGGGCCTCGATTCGGAAGCCTCGACCCCGCGCATGACCTTCGGCGAGATCGAGCTGGAAGAGGGGGTTTCCCTGCTGGCGTTGGTGATCGGCATGCTGGCGCTTTCGGAAATCCTGATCCAGATCGAAAAGGACTGGCGCAGCCGCAAGGAAGGTGCCGGCAAGGGGGAAAGCGACATCTACAAGCGCAGCCCCAATCGCGAGGACAACGTCGTCACCTGGGACGAATGGTGGTCATGCTTCCGGACCACGGTCCGCTCTTCCATCATCGGCACGGTGATCGGCGCGATTCCGGGGCTGGGCTCGACCCTTGCGGGGTTTCTCGGGTACGGGGCGGCCAAGCGGGCCTCCAAGACGCCGGAGGAATTCGGTCAGGGCAAACTGGAAGGGGTGGCCGCGGCGGAAGCCGCCAACAGCGCCACGGTCGGCGCCAATCTGATCCCGACACTGGCGCTCGGCATTCCCGGGAACCTCTCGGCGGCGGTGCTGCTGGGCGCCTTGATCATCCACGGCCTCTCGCCCGGGCCGCTGATCTTCCAGCAGCATGGGCAAACCATATATGGCCTGTTCGGGGCCATGCTGGTGGCCAATTTCATCAACCTGTTCATCGGCTATGGCGGCTTGCGGTTCTTTGCCTGGGTGATCACCTTGCCGCGCCAGTTCGTGCACCCGGTGATCGTCCTGATGTGCTTCTGCGGCGCCTATGTCACCACCCAGAGCATCTTCGCCCTCTACCTGATGGTCGGTTTCGGCATCGTGGGCTACATCATGCGCAAGCTGGACTACTCCATCGTCGCCTTCATCATCGCCTTCATCCTGGGACCGATGACCGAGGACGCGCTGCGCCAGACCATGGTGCTGTTCGGCGAACAGCCGGGCCTGCTCCTCCACCGGCCCATCGCGCTCCTGTTCTTTGCCTTGACCGCGGTCTCGATCTGGCGCTTTTCCAAATCCAGGCCCGCGATCCTGCAGGAGCCGACCTGACGGCGGCCGCGTTGCGGCGATAGCCCTGCCGGGTTTCCCGGCGATCAGCGGTCTTCGAACGCCGGTCGGCCCGGTTCCGGAATGAAGTTTTCGGTCAGTCCCCGCATGGCGTGCGCCCCATGGCGAGGCGCGCGTCCACGGTGCAGGCACCGGAATGGGGGGTCGCGACCAGGCTGGGAAGGTTGAGGAGTTCCGGGTCGTCGGGCGGCTCGACGGCGAACACGTCGAGCCCCGCGGCGCCGATCCGCCCCGACATCAGCCGCGCCTTCAGCGCGTCCTGGTCGACCAGGGCCCCGCGGGCGGTATTGATCAGCACGCTGCCGGGTTTCATGCGATCGAGCACCGCGGCGCCGTAAAGTCCCCTGGTCTTTTCCGTCACCGTCAGGTGCAGCGAGACGACATCTGCCCGCGCCAGCATCTCGTCCATCTCCACCGCCTCGATCCCGTGGATGGCATAAAAATCCGCATAGTCGGCGATGTCGCAGGCCAGGACCGAGCAGCCGAAGGGGCCGAGCAGCCGCGCCACTTCCTTGCCGATGTTGCCGCAGCCGTGCAGTCCGACGGTGCAGGCGGACAATTCCCGCCCGAGGGTCGGCAGCGGCCGTTCCCCGGCCCGCATGGCAATGTTCAGCGGCACCACATGGCGCAGGCACATGAGCATCAGGGCGAGTGCCAATTCCGCGACCGAGCGCTTATTCACCCCGGCGCGCCAGCCGAGGCGCACGCCATGCGCCTTCATGGCGGCGGGGTCGATCTTGTCGAGGCCGACGCCGAGCTTGGAGACCACTTTCAAATCCGGCAGGGCCGAAAGCACCCGCTCGTTGATCGACTCGAAGGAGACGATGGCGGCATCAAACCCGTCGAGGTATTCGATGACCCGCTGTTCGGACAGGTAGTAGCGCTCGCCCTCGGTGTTGATCTTGCACCCCGGATAGGCGGCCCCTAATTCCTCGACAAGGGCTTCCATCTGGGCGAAGGCGTAAGCGGGAACGGCGACGCGGTCTGGCTTAACGATCGGTTCCTCCCTTGGAATCTCGGCCCGCCGATACGCTGTGCGGCGCGGGCGCAATTTAGGCCGAGGCCGCCGCAAGCCGCAAGGGGGTGGACTTTTTCGCCGCTTTGAAGGACGGTGTCGCCGCGCCGCCGCGCACGGCGCCAAGGGGAAAATGTGCCATGCTAGAGCTCTATCACAACGGCATGTCGACCTGTTCGCAGAAGGTCCGGCTATGCCTCGCCGAAAAGCACCTGGATTGGACCGACCGCTACATGGATCTGCGGGCGGGCGACCAGCACACGCCGGACTACCTTGCGCTCAATCCCAAGGGCGTGGTGCCGACCCTGGTGGATGACGGCACGGTGATCGTCGAATCGACGGTCATCAACGAATACCTCGACGACCGGTTCCCGGAGCCTGCTCTGCGGCCCGACACCCCGCTCGATGTCGCGCGGATGCGCATCTGGACCAAGCAACTGGATGAAGGCCTGCATGCGGAGACCGGCGTGATGTCCAACGCCATCGCCTTCCGCTTTCAGAAGCTCGCCAAGGGGGAGGCGTTCGCCAACAAGGTGGTCGAGGGGATCCCCGATCTCGCCAAGCGCGAACGCTACCGCTCCGTAGTGTTCGAAGGCGTCCGGTCGCCGCTGTTCAAGTCCTCCATCAAGCGTTTCCGCAGGCTGCTCGACGACATGGACGCGGCGCTGGCCGATCACCGTTGGCTGGCGGGGGAGGCCTTCTCCCTCGCCGATATCGGCCTCGCGCCGTACATCACGCGCATGGATCACCTCGGCCTCAACAGGATGTGGCTGAATCAGCCGCGCATCGGCGATTGGTACAAGCGCATCACCTCGCGGCCCAGCTATGAGCCCGCCTATGTCCGCTGGTTCGACGATAAGTATCTCGAATTGATGGAGGAGAAGGGCCGGGAATACTGGCCCGAGATCGAGGCTTGCCTGGAAGCGGCCTGACCGACTGTTTCACGCATTGATCTTTCAATTGATCCATAAAAGGGAGACCTGACGCCATGGCGACGAGACGCCCCGCCCGGAGAACCGCTCGCAGAACCCCGCGACGCGCCGCACCCCCGCCCAAGCCCGCCATCGACCGGCCGGTCAAGCTCGGCAACCCCCGCATGGGCTGGGGTTCCGACGTCGTCGCCGAGGTCGTGCGGCGCCTCAATCTCAAATACATCGCGCTGGTGCCCGGCGCCAGCTACCGCGGCTTTCACGATTCCATCGTCAACTACCTCGGCAACGACAATCCGCAGATGCTGGTCTGCCTTCATGAGGAGCATGCGGTCTCCATCGCCGACGGCTATGCCCGGGTGACCGAGACGCCGATGGCGGTGGCGCTGCATTCCAATGTTGGGCTGATGCACGGCACCATGCCGATCTTCAACGCCTGGTGCGGCCGGGCGCCGATCGTGATCTTCGGGGCCACCGGACCGGTCGATGCCGACAAGCGCCGGCCCTGGATCGATTGGGTCCATACCGCCAAGGACCAGGCGTCGATGATCCGCCATTACACCAAGTGGGATGACCAGCCGGCCTCGCCCCAGGCGGCGGTGGAATCGGTGCTGCGGGCAAAGCAGATCGCCTCCACCCGGCCCTATGGGCCGGTCTATGTCTGCCTCGATGCCGATTTGCAGGAGGCGCCCCTGGAGGAGGAAGTCACGATCCCCGATGTCGGGCGCTACCTGCCGCCGGCTCCGCCGCCGGCAACGGCCGATGCGGTGAAGGAGACCATCAAGCGCATCAAGGCCGCCAAGTTCCCGGTCTTCCTGATGGGGCGCATGTCGCGCGACACCGAGGACTGGAAACGCCGGGTGCGCCTGGCCGAGGCGCTTGGCGTGCCGGTGATGACCGATATCCATAACGCCGCCGCTTTCCCGACCGAGCATCCGCTGCACAAGGCGATGCCGGCCTTCCGCCCGCAGCCCGATTCCGCGGCGTTGCTCAAGAAGGCGGACCTGATCGTCGCCTTCGACTGGCTGGACCTCGCGGGGACGCTGCGCATGGTATTCCATGCCTCGCAGACCGAGGAGCCGGTGCGCGCCGGGGTCATCCACTGCGCGCTGGAGCGCACCCTGCACAACGGCTGGAGCATGGATTACCAGGCCCTGCCGGCGGTGGATCTGCCGATCATGGCGGACCCCGATACCTTCGTTGCCCAGCTGCTCGATGGTCTCGGCGCCCAGGCCAAGCGGACGGCGCGTGAGACGCCCGCCCTCGCCCGCATCAAGCACTGGACCGCGTCCGCCATCGCCAAGGAAGCGATCAAGCCGGACGGGCCCTTGGAATCCGTCGATCTCGCGCGCAGCCTCGCCGATTTTGCACGCGCCAACAAGGCGTGCCTGGCCCGCACGCCCTTGGGTTGGCCGGGCCATGTCTGCCGCTATGCCCACCCGCTGGATTATCTCGGCAGCGATGCCGGCGGCGCGGTGGGTACCGGTCCGGGACACACCGTCGGCGCCGCGCTGGCGCTGAGGGACAGCGACCGCATGGCGATCGGCGTGCTGGGGGACGGCGATTTTCTGATGGGGGTGAGTGCGCTGTGGACGGCGTCGCATCTCGGCCTGCCGGCCCTGATCGTGGTTGCCAACAACCGCTCCTACTTCAATGACGAGGCCCATCAGGAGCGCGTCGCGGTCGAGCGCAAGCGGCCCAAGGAAAACCGCTGGATCGGCCAGAAGATCGATAAGCCGTCGATCAATATCGGCGCCATGGCCAGCGCCCAGGGGTTCGACACCGAAACGCCGGTCACGACCGCGGGCGAACTTGCCGCGGCACTGGAGCGTGCGGCCAAGGTGGTGCGCGGAGGCGGGCGTTACCTGATCGATGCGCGGGTGCTGCCCGGCTATCCCGACAACACGCCGCGGGGACGCGCGCGCAAATCGTGACGAAGGCGGGCGCGGCGGCGGCGGTCGAGATGCATATTGACTCATCGGGGCGGAAATAGTCCGATGGTCGTAGAGATCGCAGCGTAGAGGGGAGCGGGCCGCGACGGCCTAGTCTCATCCCAAAAAATTCCCACAACGACAGGGAGTCATTCCATGAGAGCACAGATGCATACCACCATCCTGGCAGGTGCCGCGGTTCTGGGCGCCGCCGCGCTTATGGCGCCGCAGGTGGCGGGCGCCGCGGACTTCTCCGGCAAGACCATCACCTGGACCATTCCCTTCGGCGCCGGCGGCGGTTCATCCGCTTGGGCGCGATTCTACGTGCCGCACTTGTCCAAGGCGCTGCCCGGCAATCCCAACATCGTGGTGAAGAACATTCCGGGCGGCGGGTCGACCAAGGGCGCGAATCTGTGGGCGACCCGCGCCAAGCCCACGGGGCTGGAGATCCTGGGAACCTCCGGCTCGACCCAGTTCCCCTATCTTCTGGGCGACCGCCGCGTGAAGTACGAGTACAAGGACTGGCATGTGGTGATGGGCACGCCCACGGGCGGGGTCGTCTACGTCAGTCCCAAGCTCGGCCTCAAGGGACCCCAGGACCTCAAGAAGTTGCGCGGCAAGAGTCTCAAATATGCCGCCCAACGCGCGACCTCGTTGGATCTGGTGCCACTGCTCTCACTCGAGATGATGGGTCTTCCGGTCAAGGCGGTGTTCGGCATGAAGTCCCGCGGCGCCGGTCGGCTCGCTTTCGAACGGGGCGAGGTTTCCATTGACTACCAGACGTCATCCGCCTACATCAAGCGCGTGGTCCCCCTGGTCAAGGCGGGCAAGGCGGTGCCGCTGTGGACCTGGGGCACGTTCGATGCGAAAGGCAATCTGCAGCGCGATCCGACCTTCCCGGAGCTGCCCCACTGGGCGGAAGCCTATGAGATGATGCACGGCAAGAAGCCCAAGGGTCCTGCCTTCGCGGCCTGGAAGTCGTTCGTCGCGGCGGGGTTTGGCATGCAGAAGATGGTGTTTCTGCCCAAGGGGACGTCCAAGGACATCATCGACACCTGGCGTAAGGCTGCGGCCAAGGCGGTCAGCGCGCCGGACTTCGCGAAGGAGGCTGAAAAGCGCCTCGGCAAGTACGAACAGGTCACCGGCCAAGCGGCGGTCGAGGGTTTGAAGACCGCCATCACCGTCAGCCCCAAGGCCAAAGCCTGGGTCAGGAACTGGCTGACCAAGAAATACAAGGTCAAGTTCTAGACCTTATCCTGAAGCGGGCGGCCTTCCGGGCCGCCCGCGCTCGTTCGCAAAGCAGACGGCTCACGGCATCGGACCAGGGGGGAGGGTCGCCGGCCATGCTCGAAGCGGTCATCTCAGCGCTGCACCAGTTGGCGACACTGGAATACCTGACGTTCCTGGTGGCCGGCGTCGCCATGGGGTTGGCGGTCGGAATTTTTCCCGGTCTTGGCGGCATCGCCGGGATGTCGATCCTGCTGCCTTTTCTCTACGGAATGGATCCGGTCTCGGCTCTGGCCCTGTTGATCGGATTGGTTGCCGTCATCCCCACCTCCGATACCTTCACCTCGGTGCTGATGGGGATCCCGGGATCGTCCGCCTCTCAGGCGACGGTGCTGGACGGCTTTCCTCTCGCCAAGAAGGGGCAGGCCGCCCGCGCCTTGGCCGCCGCGTTTTCCGCCTCGCTCTATGGTGGGCTGATCGGGGCGTTGGTGCTTACTCTTTTCATCCTGGTGGCGCGGCCGGTGATCTTGCTGTTCGGCACTGCCGAATTGTTCATGCTGGCAGTCCTCGGCCTTTCCATGGTGGGCGTGCTGGCAGGCCAGAGCCTCGCCAAGGGGGTCGGCGCCTGCGGGCTTGGATTACTGCTCGGCGCCATTGGCGCTGCGCCCGCCACCGGCGAATACCGAATGAATTTCGGCATCAACTACCTGGTCGACGGGATCCCCTTGGTCGTCGTCGGGCTCGCCATCTTTGCCGTGCCGGAGATCATCGATCTGCTGCGCCGCGAGCGCGCCATTGCCCAGCAGGATACCCGGCTCGGCGCGGGCTGGCTGCAAGGCGTCAAGGACATGTGGGCCAACATCGGACTGGCGACGCGTTGCGCAGGGATCGGCTGTTTGGTCGGCGCGCTGCCCGGCCTCGGCGGATCTGTGGTCGACTGGATTGCCTACGGCCACGTGGTGCAGACCAGCAAGGATCGGGAGAGTTTCGGCAAGGGCGACATTCGTGGCGTCCTGGCCCCGGAGTCGGCCAATAACGCCAAGGAGGGTGGCGGCCTGATACCGACCATCCTGTTCGGCATCCCGGGTTCTGGATCCATGGCGGTGTTCCTGGGCGGACTGCTGCTGATCGGCATCGATACAGGCATCAACATGGTCGAGGCAGACCTCGACAAGACCTATGTGATCATCTGGTCGCTAGCGCTGGCCAACGTGATCGGTGCCGGCGCATGCCTGTTGCTGTCCAAGCCTGTCGCGAAGCTGACCACATTGCCGTATGTCTACCTCGCGCCCTTCATGATCATGGTCATCACCTTTGCCGCGTTCCAGGCGACGCGGAGCTGGGGCGACATGCTGGCACTGTTCGCGATCGGCACCTTCGCCGTCTACATGAAGCGGTTCGGCTGGCCGCGTCCCCCGCTGCTGATCGGGTTTGTGCTGGCCGATCCTGCGGAAACCAACCTCTATCAGGCGGTGCAGTTCTACGATGGTTGGAACTGGTTCTGGCGGCCGGGCGTCCTGATCATTTTCGCCATCACCGTGGTGTCCATCTATTTCGGCACGCGCTTCGCCGTCAAGACGACCCCAAGCGGCGGCGGCGAAGAGGGAAAAGCGAAAACCCTCCGCCCGCAGATTGCCTTTACCGGGGTCATCCTGGTGCTTTTCCTGTTCGGTCTGTTCGACAGTTTGCGACGAGATTTCCTCGGCCAGGTGTTCCCGTTGACTACCGCCGTCGTGATGCTCGGCTTCGTCCTTTATGCGCTGTGGATCAAGATCAAGGGCCAGGTGGACCACCCCATCGCCTACGATGCGGAGGTGGATTATGAGTTGCGCGGCCGGCCCGAAGCCGTCAGCGCCGAACATTACCTCTTGTGGCTGGCGGGGCTCCTGGCCCTCACTTACCTCGTCGGCTTCGTGCTGGCCATGGCAGCCTTCTTTGTACTGTTCCTCCGGGTCAAGGGACGGGCCAAACCCTTCATCATCGCCGTCCTGACCGCCGCCGCGGTAGGCTTCCTCGCGCTGATGTCCCACCTTCTGGTCCTGAATTTCCCGGCCGGGCTGCTGCAGGCGGCGGTAGACATGCCCTGGCCGCTCGATTGAGGCTTTTCGTTTTCGGTTCCAGCCCGTGCTACGCTACTTTCAAGGGACAAAAGCCTGGACGGTAAGGGAGGAAAGCCATGGATGACCAAGCGAAGGACCAGGCGGCCGAGCAGTTGAGCGGCGGCGCCATCATGGACGCGATGAAGGAGGCGGGCGTCGAATACGTCCTGTCGGTTCCCGATTTGCATACCAGCTACGGCCTGTTGATGCCGATCGCCGACGATCCCGACCTCAAACTGATCCGCACCTGCAAGGAAGACGAATGCATCGGCATCTCGGCGGGCCTCTCCTATGGTGACAAGCGCGCCGTGGTGCTGATTCAGTACACCGGTTTCCTCTATGCCCAGAACGCCATCCGCGCCATGGCGGCGGAACAGCAGAAACCGATCTGCCTGATGATAGGTCTGCTCGGCAAGCCGCCCGGTGTCCTGCCCAAGGATGCCAAGCGCATCGGTGTGCGCTCGGTGGAGCCTTATCTCGATTTCATGGGCATCCCCCATGCCCTGATCGAGACCGACGCCGACGTGCATTTGATCCCGCCCGCCATTGTTGACGCCTATGAGAACCAGCACCCCACCGCTTTCCTGATCGGACGGAGGCCCGTCGCGCCATGATGAACCGTTTGGAATGCCTCAAGATCTTGGCCGAGCACGTCACCGATGAGATCGTCGCGCCGACCTATTCCTGCGCCACCGACTGGATGGCGATCAACGACCGGCCGCTCAACTACTATGCGTTCGGGGCCATGGGGCTCGCCTCGTCCCACGCCCTGGGACTTGCCCTGGCGCGGCCCGATAAACGTGTGATCGTGCTGGATGGCGACGGCAGCCTGCTGATGAACCTCGGCACGCTGGTGACCATCGGTGCGGTTCAACCGAAGAATTTCGTCCACTTCGTCGGCCATAACGGCAGCTACGAGGCCAATGGCGGGGCGCCGCTTCCCAATCGCAGCCTGGACTTTGCTGCGTTCGCCGAGACTGCTGGATACAAGTCAGCCCATACCTTTACGGATATCGACGATTTCGCGGCCAAGGTGGGTGATCTGATCAAGGCTGAAGGCCCGGTGTTCGGAAATCTGGTGATCGAGCAAGGCCCGCTTTCCAACCGCGATTATTCGGAAATGCACTCCGCCAAGCGCCGCGAAGTTTTCCGCGAAGCGCTGGATTCCGGCGCCTGAGCGGGGAGGGGCTTTGCGGCCCTGTCCGCTTGGGGTAGACTGCGCGCGAGGAATCGCTCCACGGAAATTCAGGAGGTTGCCATGGATGACCAGACCACCGGCCGGGATACCCCTGCCGATCTGCATCCCAAGGAGTACAAGGGTGCGTCGCCGATCAAGGTGAACAAGTTGGGCCATCTCGTCTACGAGGTCACCGATGTCGAGCGTACCGTCAAGTTCTGGACCGAGATGATGGGCTTCCAGGAGACCGACCGGAACGAGCACGGCATGGTCTTCTTCCGCTGCGGGGCCGACCATCACGCCATCGGCCTGAAGCCCGGCAAGGCCAAGCGCCGCGGCACCAGCGAGGAAAGCATGCAGGTCGAGCACCTCGCGTTCGAGGTGGAGAACGTCGAGATGCTGCTCAAGGCGCGCGACTTCATGCGGGAGAACAACATCCCGATCACCTTTGAAGGCCGCAAGGGGGCCGGCTGCAACATCGGCATCAATTTCCTGGATCCCGACGGCTACGAATTCGAGATTTACTGCCAGATGGACCAGATCGACGAAACCGGCCGCCTGCGCCCTGCCGAACAGTTCAAGCGCGCCAAGGGCCTGGAAGCGGCGATTGCCGATCCGGTACAGAAGACTTGGTAGTCTGCGAAGTTTCCGCGTAGTTTCGGCCCCGGCGGCGGATTGTAATCCGCCGCCGTTGGTCTGAAAGCCGCCGATGAGCGCGCCCGCGTAAAGACAACGAGACGGCGCAAGGGCGAACAGGGGGGGAGCTCCCGGGACCAAGACGATCGGCCACAGGGGGGCGTCGTGCAGTTTTTGAAGACCTACTGGGGAATCCTGCTGGTCCCTGGACTGGCCATTGGTTACGGGATCTACGCCTTGTGGGAGCTGACCACGGGCCAGTTCCGTGAAGCGACCATCATCTACACCTATGTCATTGCCGTGCCGATGCTGATTCTCGGTGCCGTTTCGCTCGCCGGCGACCTGATGCATCCGCAAGCCGCCACGGCCGGCGGGGAAAAGGAGGCCGGAGAGCGGAGCGGCGAGGCGGAGGCCGGATCACCCGGCGGCGCGCGACGGGTCATCCTGGTCGTATTGGCATCCCTGATCCTGGTCCTGGTGCTTCCCTATGTCGGCTACCTCATCGGGTTCTTCCTGTATGTCCTTGCCGTGCTGTGGGCGGTCGAGCTACGCAACTGGGTTGCCAGTCTGATCATCGCCGTGGTCATGGCCGCGGTGGTCCATTTCGTGTTTGCCGGACTTCTCGGCCAGGATCTGCCGGTCGGGCCCTTGACCTTCCTGGAGAGCTGACATGCCCGACGCTTTCTTCGATGGGTTTCAGCTGTTCCTCGCCAATATCTGGATCGTCCCGTTGGGCGTGCTGATCGGCATGTTCGTGGGCGGCATGCCCGGCCTGACATCCAGCGGGACGCTGGCGATGCTGCTGCCGGTGCTGCTGGTCCTGAAGCCGGAGCTCGGCCTGCTGCTCGGCGTCAGCATCTATGCCGGGGCCGAAATGGGCAACTCGTTCCCTTCGGTCATGCTCAATATTCCGGGTACCGCCGGCGGTGCGGTGACGGCGTTCGACGGTTTTCCCTTGATGAAGGAGGGTAAGGCCGCCTGGGCGCTCGGTATCTGTATCATGGCGTCGGTCATCGGCGCCTTGATCGGGGGGCTGGCGTCATTGACGCTGTCGCCCCAGATCGCCGCGGTCGCGTTGCGATTCGGCCCGGCGGAGATCTGCATCGTCATCCTGTTCGGCCTTGCCGTCATCGCCCAACTGTCGTCCGGTGGGATGGCCAAGGGACTGTTCGCCGGGCTGTTCGGACTGCTGCTGGCGACCACCGGGACCGACCCCACCTTCGGCGCCCAGCGCGGCACCTTCGACATCGTCTACCTCTACGACAGCCTGCCCATCATCGCCGTCCTGGTGGGTTTGCTGGGCTTTTCCGAAGTCCTGGTCTACGTCGAAAAAGGCATGTCCCGCCTGCTCAAGCCCGGCGAGGCACTGCCGGAGCATCAGATCGGTTTGGCCGGAATCATTTCCGGTATCAAGGAAACACTGAAATACCCCTGGGAGCTATTGCGCGGCGGCGCCATCGGCGTCGGCATCGGCGCCATGCCGGGGGCGGGGGCGTCGGTCGCGACCTTCGTCTCCTACCAGCAGGCGGTGGCTTTCGCCAGACCCGAGCGCAAGGCATTGTTCGGCAAGGGCGCCCCGGAGGGCCTGATCGCCGCCGACGTCACCAACAATGCGGTGGTGGGGGGCGCCCTGGTGCCGTTGCTGACCCTCGGCATCCCGGGCTCCGGATCCATGGCAGTGCTGCTGGTGGTGATGACCTATCACGGGATGTATGTGGGGCCCAGGCTGTTCCAGTTCAGCGGCGAGGTCGCCTATGCGGTCTTGATCAGCCAGTTCTTCGCCGCCGGTTTCATCCTCGTGATCGGAACGGTGCTCGCCTTTTTCGCCTATCGCGTGGCGCTGTTGAATCTGAAGATGATGGTGCCGATCATCTCCGTCTTCTGTCTGATGGGCGGGTTCGCACGCAACAATTACCTGTTCGACATGGGCGTGATGGTGGCCTTCGGGTGCTTGGGCTACGTCATGAAGAAGTTCAATTATCCCGTCGTCGCCATGCTGCTGGGCGTCATCCTCGGCCGCCTGTTCGAACGCGAATTCATGCGGGCCTGGCGGATCGGCCTGGATTCGCCCGAGCTCTTCTTCACCAGCGCCATCGCGCAGGTGCTCTGGGTGCTGTTCATTTTCACCTTCGTTGGACCGCCGGTGATCCGCATGATCCGCCGCAAGATGAGGGGCGGCGCGCAGTAGGGCGCCGGGGCGGGGAGCGGGAATGCCGAGCACGACAGAGGTCAGGGTCTATCCACCCGACGCGTTGCCGCCCAAGGAAGACCAACTGGCGTGGAAGATCGCCGCCATGGCGGCGTCGCCTTGTGGCGAAGACGCGGCGGTCGACGAGATGGTGGCCAACCGGGTTATCGACAACGCCGCCGTGGCGCTGGCGGCGATCAACCGGACGCCGGTCGCCAACGCGCGCGCCCAGGCCCTGGCCCATCCCCGGCCCAATGGCGCCACCGTCATCGGCCTGGCCGGTGACCAGTTGTTCGAGTGCGAATGGGCGGCCTGGGCCAACGGTGCCGCGGTGCGTGAGCTCGACTTCCATGACAGTTTCATGGCGGTGGAGCCCGGCCACCCGGGCGACAACATTCCACCGCTGATCGCCGTGGCCCAGCAATGCGGGCTGGGCGGCCGCGATCTGATCCGGGGCATCGCCACCGCCTACGAGGTGCAGCTTTCGCTGGCCCAGGCGATCGCGCTAAATACCCATCGGATCGATCACGTCGGGCATTTGGCGCCTTCGATGACCGCCGGCATCGGCGCGCTTTTGCAGTTGGAGCCCGATGTGATCTATCAGGCGATCGGCCACGCGCTTCATGTCGCCACCGCCACCCGGCAGTGCCGCAAGGGGACGATCTCGTCCTGGAAGGCCGTGGCCCCGGCCCATGTCGGCAAATGCGCGATCGAGGCGATCGACCGGGCCATGCGGGGCGAGACCAGCCCCAGCCCGATCTACGAAGGCGATTACGGGGTGATCGCCACCCTGCTGGACGGGCCCGAGGCGACCTATCGGGTGACCCTGGTCGATCCGGGCGCGCCGCGCCGGGCTATCCTGGACACCTACACCAAGGAGCATTCCGCGGGCTATCATGGCCAGCCGATCATCGACCTCGCGTTCAAGATGCGCGACAAGGTCGGCGATTTTTCCGCCATCGAGCGCATCGACATCCATGCCAAGCGTTTCACCCATGAGGTGATGGGATCGGGCAGCAACGATCCCCAGAAATACGATCCCGATGCCTCGCGCGAGACGCTGGACCATTCCGCCATGTTCATCTTCGCCATCGCGTTGGAGGACGGCGAATGGCATCATGAACGGTCCTACGACCCGGCGCGCCGCCGCCGGCCGGAGACCCTTGCGCTGTGGCGCAAGATCCGGACCCATGAGGACCCGGAATGGAACCGGCGTTTCTATGACGAGCCGGAGCCCTTGAAGAAGGCGCAAGGGGCCCGGGTCGAGATTACCTTCAAGGACGGCACGAAACTGATCGACGAGCTGGCGGTGGCCAATTCCCATCCCCTCGGCGAGGTGCCGTTCGGGCGCGCGCAATATGTCGAGAAATTCAGGAAGTTGGTTCCCGGTATCGCGAGCGACGCGGAGACGGAGCGCTTCCTGGGTCTGGCGGCGCGGCTGGCGGATCTCGATGCCCAGGGTGTCCTGGGGCTCAACCCGGTGGCCGACGAAGTCCGGCTGGAATGTGCCGCGCGCGACAACCGGGGGATTTTCTGAGGGCCATTACGGGGTCGCGCGAGCCTGGCGAAACGGATAAGATGCGGGTCAACTGCCTCATTCAATAAACATAAGTGCCGGCGCACGGCATGGGGCGGAGGAGCCCCGAAGCGCGGAAATATTCTGCGCGAGGAAGCGGTTTTCGCTGATAACACAGGGAAGGATTTCTCATGGTGACGCAACATTCGAAACTGACGGGACTGGCCGCCGGCACGCTGGCGGCGACGGCCGTGGCGTTGAGTGCGGCTGCCCCGGCCCAGGCGGCCGACTGGCAGCCCAAGCAGATTTCCGTCGTGCTTTCCCATTCGCTGGGCGGTGGGCAAGATCGCCTGACCCGGGCCTTCACCAAGGTCTGGTCGAAGCACTTGGGCGCCAAGATGACGGTCAAGCCCAAGAATGGCGCCTCGGGGCGCATCGGCTTCGATTATTTCATTTCCCAGCCGCGCGATGGATCGGTTCTGTTGTCCAGCAATACCGGCACCACATCCATCATGTATGTCAAGCAACGGCCCAAGTGGTCGTGGACGGAGAAGGTGCGTTTCGTCGGCCTGATGGGCATCGATCCAGGCGCCATCTTCGTGCTGTCGAAATCGAAGTTCAATTCCATACAAGACGTGATCGCCGAATCCAAGAAGCGCACCGTGGTCACCGGCCTGTCTTCGTGGGACAGCCTCGAAAACATGGTGCTGCACAGCTTGCCCAAGCAGGCCGGCATCAAGCCCATGCAGGTGATCTCCATCGGCGGCGGTTCCGACGTCGTGACCGCGGTGCTCGGCGGGCATCTGGAAGTGGGTTTCGGCAAGGTTTCGAACATCGGCAAGGGCGGCAAGAAGATCCGTTTCCTGGCTGTTGCCATGACGGACAACCCGGTGGAGTCGCTGACCGGCAACGCCCCGGCGCTGGATAAGGCGCTCGGCATCAAGACCGTCGACGTCGCGTCCTACCGGTCGATGATCGCGCCGGGTGAACTGACCCAGACCCATCCCGACCGGTTCAAGAAACTCAAGGCCACTTTCGAGGCGGCCAAGGACGATCCCGCTTACATCAAGCTGGCGAAGAAGGTCGGCGTTGATCCCAAACTGATCGTCGATTGGGATCACGATAAGATCCAGGCCGGGGTCGAACAGTTCTGGGCCTCCTATCAGGACAACAGCAACCTCTTCAAGACCAAGGTCAAGGCGGCCAAGGCCAAGGTGGTGCTGACCGGTGTCAAGTCCAAGGGCAAGTACATCCTGTTCACCGACGAATCGGGCAAGAAGTGGAAGACCCGCATCCATCGCCGGTCCACTAAGTTCTGGATCGATGGGAAACGGATCAAGGGGCAGAAGGCCGTCAAGAAGGCGCGTCAGGCGCTCAAGAAAGGCCACACCTGCGAGATCACCTATATGGGCTTCCCGCTGCGCGCGCGCACGGCAAAGTGCACGACCAAGGGTGCCAGCTGATCGCCGCAACCGATAACAGGTTTCGAACTGCAACGGGCCCGTGACGGGCCCGTTTTTTCTTTGCGTGGTTTGGGCCGGGCGGGGGCCGCTAGTCGCAGATCAAGAGCGGCCGGAGCTCGCGGATGTTGCCGATCCCCTCCAGATCGGCGATGGCCTCGATCAGGTCCTGGGCGCGTCCTTCGCCCAGCACCGGCGCCATCAGCCCGCGTGCCTTCTGCTCGACCTCCGGCGTCTCCATGGGGTTTTCCGGCGTGCCGCGTACCGCGACCGTCCGGTGGCTGATCTCGCGCCCGTCCGTCAGCTTCACCTCGACGATGGCCTGGCGTTCGGGTCGGGCCTCGGTCAGGAAGGCTTCGGGCACCAAGGTGACCTTTTGCCGCAGCGCCAGCACTTGCGCATCACGCATGCGGTCCTCGTCATGGCAGTCGGCGAAGCCGAGGCCGCGGTCGATCAGGGTCACGGCGATCAGGTGCTGCAGGCAGATATCGGGCATGTCCCGGTTGTCGACGATATAGGCCCGATCGTCGGGCAGCCGGGCGGTGATGGCGGCCACGTCCTCGGCCCTGAGGCCGTGCTCGTTCATCAGCACTTCGACGGAATCGAGCGCCGCCTGGATCGGCGAACCTACCGACCATTTCTTGATGTTGGTTCGGGTGACTTCGAACCGGCTGCCCAGTTCCTCGGTCAGCGCTTCGAGGTGTGGATCGGTGGAGAACGCCTGCAGATAGCCGTCCCGGCCGGTGATGTCGTCGGGGATGCCGGAAAATCCCATCGCCACCATGGTGGCCCCGGTGACGCCGTTGCGGGCCGGCATGCCGCCGAAGATGAAGGCTTTTTCGATATGTTCGAGGTCTCTCATATAGGTCTTGAGGCCCGATGACTGCTGCACCTGGTAGGCGAGCAGGTGGCGGGCCTGGGCCGCGTCGATCCCGGCCAGCGCGCCCGCCGCCGCCGCCGCGCCGAAGCCGGGCCCGTGGGAATGGGTGCAGAGCGCGTAGCTCGCGATCGGGCCGAGGTTGAGGGACAGGTTGAATCGCGCGCCGATATCGTAGCCCAGCGTCACCGCGCGCAGGAAATCGGTGCCGCTCGCCTGTTCCCGTTCGGCCATGGCAAGCGCCGCGGGCACCACGGCGCAGCCCATGTGGCAGCGCGCCGCGGTGTGCGAATCGTCGGTCTCATCGGCATGGGCCATCATGCCGTTGGCGAGTGCCGCATTGACCGCCGTGGTCTCGATCTCGGTCCCCATGACCAGGGCTTCGGCGCTGCCGCCGAGCGTCCGGACATAGGAGATCGCCATGCGCCCCGGGTCCAGATGGGCGCCGGAGATCATGGCCGCCAGGGTATCGAGGATGTGATGCTTGGTCTTGGTGGCGACGGCAGCCGGAAGGTCGCGTTGGGTGGCGCCGGCGATATAAGCGCAGAGTCCTGAGACGACGTCGATTTCTCCCACTTCGCTCGACACGCGGTTCTCCTAAATATATTAAAATCAATAGGTTAAGACGGAATTCTTTAGTGTTTTGTGAGTTGGCAGATGGGGCCGCGCAGGGCGCGGCGCGCCCCGCGGGTACCCGCCGATGCGACCCGGATCAGCGCGGGTCGAGGTCGAAATGGTTCTTGGGTGCGACTTCCGCGATATGCCCGCCCGGCGCCCGGAACTTGACCGGGATCACGCCGGGAGCGGAGATGATTTCGAGGCCCCAGGACTGGATCTGCTTCTTCCAGGCATCGAGATCGTCGACCTCGAAACCGACATGGTGGATGCAGGGGCCGGAGCCGCCGACCTGGGATTCGGCGGAGGTGGCGCCCTCTTCGTATTTCATCAGGGCGAGATCGACATTGCCGTCGGTCATATGGCGGGAATAGTGATCGCGGTTGTCGCCGCCGCGCACATCGCGGAAGCCCAGCACTTTTTCGTAGAATTCGCCGGCCGCCTCGATGTCGTCGACCTTGATGGAAATATGGGCCAATCTCATGGGTGGTCTCCTTTGTCGGTCGCTAGGGCAGGCTGCGGACCCGGATGCTGCCTTCGAAATCCAATCTTGGCGCCAATATAGCCCAAACCGTGCCCTTGTGTGGCTCAATCGGGGGACAACGGGCGGACGGCATCGGGCCGGTACCGTTTCACTATCCCTAAACGGATTGGAATGCCGCCGCGGGAACCGCCGTATGCTTGCGAAGAAAGGCCAAGATGCGCGTCCACGCATCCTGCGCCGATGCTTCCACATAGCGCTTCTGGTCCGGGTCCATGAACGCGTGACCCGTGTCTTCGTAAACGTGGAAATCGGTTTCGATGCCGAGGCGCTTCAACTCGGCCTCGACCTTGCGCACATCCTCCGGCGGCGGATTGGTGTCATGGATCCCGAAGAATCCCGCGATCGGGCAGTTGATTCCGGACAGGCGCTCAAACACGGTGGGACCGTCGCCAAGGGCCGTCATGACCCCGCCGCCGTAGCAGTCGATCCCGCAGCGGAACCCCGGAACGGTGGCGGCCCCCAGCAGCGTATGGCGCCCGCCCATGCAATGGCCCATGATCGCCGTCGCTTCCGGGATCACGCGCGGATGTGCCCGCAAATAATCGGTCGCCGCCCGCATGTCGTTGATCAGCCTCTCATCCCGCATTGCTTTCTTGCGCTCGTCGGGGTCGGACACATTCGGCGTGTGGTGAAAATGATCCGGCGCGACGACGACAAAACCTTCGGCCGCGAGGAAATTCGCATTGCGGTGCGTAAATGAGGCGAGGCCATGCCTGTAATGCGACAACAAGATGCCGGGATGCCTGCCTTCGCCCTCCGGCGTTGCAACCAGCATGTCCATCGGGCTGCCGTCGACCACAAGCTCAACAATCTCGACCATTGCATTCTCACTTTCGTTGGTAAATCGACCGCGCGCCTGAACCTCTCAGGGGTGGACGTCTTCGGTGAACCAGTCGGTCGGCAGTTCATGGCCGCGGCCGGCCTCCACCGCCTTGGCATAGAACGCCGCCCCGGTGGCGGTGAACTGAAACCCCAGCCCGTGATAATTGAGGAAGCAAGTCACCTGATCGTCATTGTCCCGCGCCGGGGCCTGGCCGGCGACCACCTTGGCCAGGGTGGGGGCCTTCAGGATTTCATCGAAGCCGTCGACTTCCGCGATCTCCTTGCCGAGATCGGGAATGGTCAGTCCCGGAGGTGCCAGGATATGGTCGTCGCCCATGTTGCCGGGATCGTGGATCGCCAGCAGGTCGACGCGCTCCAGCACCGCGGTCTCGAATTCGCCGTCGCGGATGGTGGCGAGGTGCATCCCCGGTTCCACCCAATCGCGGAAGAAGATGTTGTCCATGGAATTGGTGGCGGTCACGACGATATCGGTGCCGCGCACGGCATCCTCCGGCGCGTCCGCGGCGATCACCTCGATCCCGTGCCGTTCCGACATGGTCGCGGCGAAGGCGGCGCGGTGTTCGGCGTTGGGGCTGAAAACCCGTGCGCGCGCGATCGGGCGCACGGCACAGGCCGCCTCCAGATGCGCGCCGGCCTGCCAGCCAGTGCCCAGCAGGCCGAGGGTTTCCGAATCCTGGCGCGCCATGTGCTTGATCGATAGCCCCGTGGATCCGGCGACGCGCAGGCGCTGGATGGCGCCGTCGGGGAAGATGGCGAGCGGCTCGCCGGTGGCGGAGGAGAACAGCAGCACCAGGCCGACCCAGCGGTTGCCCGGCGCCAGCGGCGCCTTGACCCGGCGCACCTTGTTGCCGTCCCGCGGCCAGGTGACGATGTCGGAATTGATGCGGATGGTGCCGACCTCGAGGTCGGGCACGACGCCCGACGCCATCTTGAGCCAATAGCGCGCGCCGGAATCATAGGGAGTCTCGCTGACCAGGTCGGCCCGCCCCCCGGCCACCGCTCGGCCCTCGGCGATATTGCGATAGGAGATCGGAA
>JAOTVC010000214.1 GCA_029863585.1 Alphaproteobacteria bacterium
CATGGCGCCGGCCCTCCCTATGCCTTTCGCTGAGCGCGCCGACAAAGCAATTGCCGGTACGGCGCAAGCATCCCTAAGATAACCGAGAGAAGAATAAACCTCATCGCGACAGGCGCGAACGCCAAATACTATAGATGTCTGTGCCGCCATGGACACGAGCCTGGGAACGTCATGACCGAACAGAGCCAGGATGCAATCCGGAAGGAACTAGCCTGTCTTTTCGCCGAGGCGCAACTTACCGTCAGCGATGCCGAAATGGATCGCATGGTGGGCTTGGTGGCGGAGAACAGGGCAGCCGGCGAGCGCGTGCGGAGGTTGCTTGGGCGCTATGATGAACCCGCCTTTGGCTTCCCAAGCCGCAGGCGATCCTGAGCCGTGGAAGAGGAGCTTTGTTTCCTTACCATTGCCGAGGCGGCGCGCCGCTTCCGGGCGGGTCTTCTGTCTCCGGTGGCGCTGACCGAAGCGTTCCTCGCGCGCATCGAAAACGAAAATCCCAAAATCAACGCCTACCTTCTGGTCACCGGCGATCAGGCTCTGGAAGCCGCTCGAGGTGCCGAGGAAGAACTTTCCGTCGGCCGGGACCGCGGGCCAATGCACGGCATTCCCGTGGCTCTCAAGGACAACATCGAAACTGCTGGCATTCGCACCACGGCCCACTCAAGGGTGCTTCTCGATCATGTCCCGAAGGCTGATGCCGCCGTGGTGGAAAAATTGAAACGAGCCGGCGCCGTGCCGCTCGGCAAACTTGCCTGCCTCGAATTTGCCCATGGCGCGCCGTCTCCCGACCAAGCCTTTCCGCCCGCCCGTAATCCTTGGGACCGGGACCACGGTTTCACTGGGGGGTCGTCCACGGGCTCGGGAGCGGCGGTGGCCGCGGGGCTTGCAATGGCGGCGCTCGGCACCGACACCGGTGGCTCCATCCGCAACCCGGCGGCGCTTTGCGGTATCGCCGGTCTGATGCCGACCTACGGACGTGTCAGCCGGCGCGGCGTGATTCCTTACTCTTTTTCTCTCGACGCCTGCGGGCCGCTCGCCTGGACGGTGGAGGACTGTGCCCTGGTACTCGTTGCCATTGCCGGCTACGACCCGGCCGATCCCGGCAGCGCCGACCTGCCGGTGCCCGATTTCACCGCGGGGCTCAAGGATGGTGTCTCCGGTCTCAGGATCGGCCTTCTGCGCCACTTCTTCGAAGAAGACATGGTCGCCGATTCTGACATGGCGGCCGCTATTGACGCCTCCCTGGAGGTGCTCGCCGGTCTCGGCGCAATCGTCTCGGATGCCCGCGCGCGGCCCCTCGCCGATTACCACGACGTCAAGACCCTCATCGGCGAGGCTGAGTTCTTCGCCGCCCATGAGGCCGATTGGCTGGCCCGGTCAGACGATTTCGGCGCAAGCCTCCGGCTCCGCACCGCCGAGGGGGCGATGATCCCGGCCGCCGACTACCTGCAGGCGCAGAGGGCACGCCGGCATCTGGCGGCTGAAATGGATCAGCTATTCGACGACTTTGACGTCCTGATCACGGCAACAGTGCTTGAACCCGCACCTCCTTTGGCGCGGGACGAAAGCGGACCGAGAGCACGCAAACCCAATCTCACCCAGCCTTTCAACGTTGCAGGCGTGCCGGCGCTTTCGGTCTGCACGGGTTTCAGCGCTGCCGGCCTGCCCCTCGCCATGCAGATCGCAGCGCGCGCTTTCAACGAAGCGGCGGCGCTCCGGGTCGGTCACACCTATGAGGCAGTAACACCTCACCGCGACCGGCGCCCGCAACTCTAGGAAGGCTCTGCAATGCGCATCATGTTCCTCAATCAGGCGCCGCGGGATCCAAACCAGAGCGATGCGGAAGTGGAGGCGGTCCAACAACTGTTAGCCTCCTACGCCTCGCCGGGGACAGAGATCGAGGTCCATTTCCCAGAAGACTACCCCGGCGCCCTAGTGCACAAGATCCAGGGGCGGGCTCAACGCACCAATGGCCTCCATCACGCCATGGAGGTGCCTGGTCTGGTGCGCAAGGCTGTGTGGGCGGCAGAGAACGCCTTCGATGCGGTGATCCAGTCAAATACCTTTGACCCCGGCGTCGAGGCGAGTCGCCTTGCGGTGCGCATCCCGGTGATCGGCCTTCTGCGCACCGCCTTGCATGTCGGAGCGAACCTCGCAGACCGCATTGCCGTGATCACCCCGCTGGAAAGCGATATCCCCTCTTGCCGACGGACGATCGAAGCCTATCGCATGGGCCACGTCGTCGCCGCAATGACCAGCCTTGAGATCTATTCCGATAACCTCGCAGCCAGACAGGCGGAAATCTTCGATCGAGCCTGCGAGCTGATCGAAGGGCTCAAACGGGACCACGGCGCCCAATGCGTCTTGCCCCTCGGCGGCAAACTGATCCCCTATGTGGTCGATCCCAATGAACTGGCGGCGAGAACCGAAGTCCCGGTGCTTAACACCAAGGCGATCGGCGTGCGCTTCGCCGAATTATGTGTCGGCCTTGGCCTCAGCCATGCCGAGGCCGCCTATCCCCATACGGGTATCCCGTTCGAGGCGTTCACCAAGGGAGTGGGCGGGCGCCTCTGACCTCGCGCCGCAGCGAATACCGCCTCAGGGTCTCAGGATTCTGAGACGCCTGATCAGCCATGAACAGGTGGCGGACGAGCTTCCCAAGGAACAGCTCTGAGGGGCTAGCTATGGTCGATATTGAAAGCATCCCCTCCCCTGTGAACCTAGTAAATACCGACAGATTAATGCGAGAGAACGTGGATGATTCACAAACGCCCCTTGAACCGTAACAGAGAGCTCTCATGTCCGCTTATGGCTATAGGCGGTCGTTCGGTTAACAGCGAAGCCGCCCCTGGAGGCATTAACCGAACGGCGGAAATTGACCCAAAGCGGACATTGCCTGTGCAGAAAAATCGTCAATTTGAGCTATTTGATCCCCTATGGAAGATTCAAGTTTCTGAGGTGGCTGGGAAAAGTGAGGATGAACCCAGCAAACCAGACTGGGAGAAAAACCAGGAACTCAAAAATGAGAAGACCAATGACATGGCGTTGCGGCTTCAACAAAGTCGCAGCATAGCCATGGGTATCCAAATCAAAAAATATGGTATTGGACCCCGAAAACATAAATACAAATAGGAACAAATTACTTAATATGACCATATATGGATAATATATCTTTGGCTTTGTTTCTTCTGTTTGTAAGGTTATGTTTTTCAGGAACTTCTTTGTATTGAAAGATTCGGCAAGGCTCATCTGTGCGATCACAAGAACAGAAAATACGGCGAAGCTAGCTCGTGCAAGCAAGAGCACAGAGCCGTGGGGCACATTGCAGGCACCCCCAATGTAGTCCAATCGCCGGACCGCAACCCCGAAATGGTTTGAAATCCATGCATTCCAACGGCTCGGACAAGCGCTTGGAAACAAAAAGTAGAGGAGAACAAAGAGAAGGCAGATACCGCCAATAAGATAATAATGAACCCGATAATCCGTCAGTCGGTCAATGTAGGATCCGGGCTTAGACGCAATCACTGCATTCCAATCACGGCGGCGTGCGGTAAATCGCGCCGAATCGACCGCTATCGCGAATATGACAAGCGCCCCACCAACCTCGATGCTTAATTCATTCGAATACCAGTAAAAGACCGCGACACAGATAGTAAAGATATGACCGATAGCTACCGCGAATTTCCAGCAGGTATGCCTGAATAGAGACCGCACCGTATTATCCTCAGTCGAGTTTTGCGCGCACCTACCAATCCAAAATTAAAAAATGGTATCATGCAACCTATAGTTCTATCTCAATTTTAGTCTCAGTATGATTCAATGGAAGACCTAATCCGGCATCAAATCCGATGTCTGCTTCTGGCTGTAAGCGGACGTCAGGTTAATGCCCCAATGCGTCCATTCCTGACGCCTATTTTGAGATTGCGAAGTTCTAATATGCGTCCAGCCCCCGTTTGCCGCTAAACTCCGCCCATGTCTCACCCCCCGTCCCAGGGACCCGGGGGCACGGCGTCCCGAGAGATCCTGATCGCGGTGTCTTGGGCGGTGGCCTCGGTGATGTGCTACGCCCTCGTGCCGGTCGGCGTCCGGCTGCTCGCCCAGCAGCAGATGCCGCCGATCGAGATCGTCTTCTTCCGCAACGCGATCGGCTTCGTCCTGTTCCTGGCGTTCTTCTCCTGGCGCGGATTCGGAAGCCTCAGGACCGAGCACATCGGACTGCACATCCAACGCAACGTCGCCAACTTCATCGGCATGTGGCTGTGGTTCGCGGCGCTGACCATGATGCCGCTGTCCAAGGCGATCGCGCTGCATTTCACCGAGCCGATGATGGCGGCGTTGCTCGCCGTGGTGATCCTGGGCGAACGTCCGGGCGCGCGCCGCGTCCTGGCCCTTGTGGGAGGATTCGCCGGGGTGCTGATCGTGTTGCGTCCCGGCGCCGTTCCCCTGGGGCTGGCCTCGGTCATGGTGCTCGCCTCGGCCCTGCTCTATGCCGGGGTCAGCGTCTATTCCCGGGTGCTCGGGCGCACCGATGCGGCGTCCACGACCACCTTCTACTACCAGTCCATGCTGAGCGTGTTCGCCTTGATCCCGGCACTGTGGGTCTGGGTATGGCCGGGTTGGGCCGACCTGCCGGGCCTGTTCCTGATCGGCGTGTTCGGGACGGCGGCGCCCTATTGCTTCATCCGCGCGCTGCGCCATGCGGAGACCACCTTGATCCTGCCATTCGGGTTCCTGCGCCTGCCGTTCACGGCGGGTATGGCGTTTCTCATGTTCCAGGAAGCCACCGACATCTGGACCTGGATCGGCGCGGCGGTGATTTTTTCGGCGACCTATTTCATGACCCGGGGCGAGACCCGCGCCTGATCATCCCCGCGCCAGCCAGGACTTGTGGGCCGGGGTCGAAGGCTCTAAAACCAGACACCACATCAATTTCGTGCCTGGCCGGGGGTCCCGGTCGAGGCGGGCGGTGCCCCATGAGCGGCGCGCAGCAAGGGAGACCGAGCGATATGAATACCGCACCAGACCTTTCCAATTCCGGCCAGGTTCTGCGCACCCAGGTCGCGGCCTGTACCCGGCTGCTCAATATGGCGGGCATCCTGCATTATTCCGGCCATGTGTCCGCACGGGTGCCGGGCACCGATCGGATCTACATCCAAAGCCGCACCCAGAGCCGGGCCGAGGTGACGCCCGACAGCATCCTGCTGGTCGACCTCGACGGCAATGTGCTGGAAGGGGACGACAAGCCGCCCAGCGAGCTGGTGATCCATACCGAGGTCTATCGGGTCCGCCCCGACGTCGGCGCCGTGATCCACAATCACATGGAACTGGCGGCCGCCATCACCATGGCCAAGGGCGCCAAGGTCGAAATCATGGATTTTCACGCCGCGCGTTGGGCCGACGGGGTGCCGATCATGCGCGAGGTCGGCCACATCAAGACCAAAGCGGACGGCGAGGCGCTCGCCGACTGCCTGGGCGATGCCCACGGCATGCTGCTTCGCGCCCATGGCGTGGTTCTGGCCTCCGAAACCGCACCGGCGATCCTGATCGACACCCTGCATTTCGAAGACAACCTCAAGGCCCAGAAAGAGGCGCGGTCCTTCGGCGATGAGATCGAGCCGCTGACGGCGGAAGAACTCGCCCGCGTCGGCGAATACGAGGACCGCGATCATCACGTGCGCAAGATGTGGAACTATTACGCCACCGAAGGTTTGAAGTCCGGCGTCATTCCCGAAGGCTGGGACGTCAAGCTCTAG
>JAOTVC010000215.1 GCA_029863585.1 Alphaproteobacteria bacterium
TAACAAGTTTTCAATATCAGATAAATTCCGTCGCATATGGTTCGCCCAATGCGTCGCAATACGTTTTACCTCGTTTCTCAAATACTGGCTTTCAAAAGTACTCGCGCCATAAAATGTTACAACTATAGCCAATAAGCTAAGCAGCATAAGAATCGAGAGCAAATGTATGTCTCGTCTTCCAATTTTGGCTTTCATGTATTGTCTCCGCAATTTTGGCTCTAACTGCCAAAAGGCGAAGCTAATAAATTATTTTGATCAATTGGTTAATGCAAATTGCTTTCTAATGTCCGCTTTTGGCTAAAAGCGGACATCAGGTTAACGCGCGACATTGTCTCCTGGTGATGCCCTCTTTGGGACCTGCAAGCTTCCAATAGTGCGGGGCAGCACCCGCCGCCCAAGTTTTCAGCGATGATCGGCGCCGACGGCGTCCGCGATCCGCTCGAACCCGTCCTTGCGCATGAGCCTGAGCAGCCCTTCCACGATGCGCGGCACCAGGGCCGGGCCTTCGAACACCAGGCAGCTGTAAACGCCCACCAGGGAGGCGCCGGCGCGGATCTTGGCATAGGCATCCTCGGCGGAACCGACGCCGCCGACCCCCACCAGGGGCACCGTGCCGCCGGTCTCCCGCCAGCACTGGGCGAGAACCCGGGTCGATGGGGCGAATAGCGGGCGCCCGCTCAGGCCGCCCGCCTCGTTCCGGTCACGGGACCTCAGGTCCCCGGGCCGGGCGATGGTGGTATTGGAAATGATCAGGCCGTCCATGTCCCCGGCGCGGGCCAGGGCCGCTATATCGGCCAGCGCCTCGTCGTCCAGGTCGGGCGCGATCTTCACCAGCACCGGCGGTTTGGCCCCCTTGAGGGCGGCGAGCCCGTCCGCCACCGCGCCGAGCAGGGTCTTGAGCTCCGCTACCGCCTGGAGATCGCGCAGCCCGGGGGTGTTGGGCGAAGATATGTTGATCACCAGGTAATCGGCATAAACCCCGAGACGCCGGGCACCCGCGCCGTAATCGGCGGCGGCGTCGGTCGAATCCTTGTTCTTGCCGATGTTGACGCCGAGAATGCCGGGTCGCCCCCGGGCCCGCCATGCCGCCAGGTTCTTCGCCGCCGCTTCCGCGCCGGCGCTGTTGAACCCCAGCCGGTTGATGACGCCGCCGTCCTCATCCAGGCGAAACAGCCGCGGCTTGGGGTTGCCCGGCTGGGGCCGGGGCGTGATGGTGCCGACCTCGACGAAACCGAGGCCGAGGTCGAACATCGGGCCGATCACGCGCCCGTCCTTGTCGTATCCAGCGGCCAGCCCGAGGGGGTTGGCGAAGTGTTTGCCCCACAACGTCACGGCCAGCGCCGGGTCCCGCGGCACCTCGAATTTCGGCCCCAATCCCGCGGCAAGCCCCCATAGTGAGAGGTTATGCGCCGTTTCCGGCGAAACCAGGTAGAGCAGCGGACGCACCAGGGGAAACAAGTTCATGGCCCTTCCCCCGCCGGATCGGCCGCATCACCCAGGGCAACGGGAATCACATGGCCACCGGCACCGTCGCGCGTGATCGGCCCGAGCATCCGCAGCCGGCCGACGGCAAGAACACCGTAATAATGCGGATAGATGGCCCCGTCCGGGGCCCTTTCCCATTTCAATCCGTCGCCAAGCGCCGCTGCCTCCGCGGCCAGCAACACCAAGCCGTCGGCGCCGGCGAAGAACCGTCCGAGGGTGCCCGCGACCTGATGGGGGCTCGAGAAATGGATGAAGCCGTCGGCCCGGCAGAGCGCGCTGCCGGCGTAACGCGACGCCGCCTCGGCCCGGGCCCAGTCGTCGGCGCGCGCGATGTGGTAGATCAGGCCAGCCGATTCCGCACGCCCCGGGCGCTCCGCCGCCCCCAAATCCGGTTGTTCCCCCATGCCCCGACCCTAGCCCATCGGCGCCCGCCGTAGAACGATTTTTGAAAACCTGAAAGACCGCGCCTCGGCCGCAAAGACCGGGCGGAACGTCGCCGCAAGATGCGGCACGCGCCCCTGCAAAATGCCACGGGCGGCATTTTTCGCACCTCATCCGAGCCGGCTGTGCCACTCCCATCAAATCTATTTCAAAAGTCATACAAATGGATTAGGTTCGCCCGCGGCGGAAAGCCCCGGCAACGCGGATATGGCACAAAAACTGCCGAGAAGAAATACGTTGTCGAGAAGGCAAGACAGAGAGGTAACGGTTGAATGAGTGCCCCACCGAAGCAAGAATTCGCGCAGGCGATCGCTGGTCACCTGGCCGGTGACGAAGAGCCCGGCTACGCCATGGACGACGCCCTTGAGATGTTGTCTGCGGTCGATATGGCGGGACTGGTCTTGGCGCCCAGGGAACCGACCCGGGAGATGCTGTCGGCCGGCGCCAGCGCGGCCGGTCTTGCGCCCCCCGCCGTCCACAGGATGTGGCGCGCCATGCTGGCGGCAGCCCACTGAGCGGCAACGACCCGGCGGCAGAATCGGGCGTTCCGGGCATTTCTCCCTTGGGCCGGGAGCCGCGATCGGTGTAACACTCGGGCCATGGCAATCCTCTCTGGACGCACCGGCGAGGCGCGCGCGGCGCTTCATTACATCGACGGCGAATGGCTTTCGGGCAACCCGCCTATCATGGGGCCGTTGACCAACGGCGCCTGGATGGCCTCGGTCGCCTTCGATGGGGCACGGGCGTTTGCGGGCCTGGCGCCGGACCTCGACCGGCACGCGATGCGCTGCATCAGTTCGGCCCGGGTCCTGGGCCTGGAACCGCCGCTGGGGGCGGAACAGATCGTGGCCCTGGCCTGGGAGGGCATCGGGCGGTTCAAGGAAGGTGCGGAGCTCTACATCCGGCCCATGTTTTTCGCCGAGGACGGCTTCGTCACGCCGCGTGCCGAATCCACCCGCTTCGTCCTGACCCTGTTCGAGGCGCCGATGCCGCCAGCGGAAGGGTTCACCGCGCACCTGTCCAAACTGCGCCGGCCCGGCCCGGAAACAGCGCCGACGGCGGCCAAGGCATCGTGCCTTTATCCCCAATCGGCGGCGGCCCTGCGCGCCGCCCGGACCGAAGGGTTCGACAACGCCGTGATGCTGGATGCAAACGGCAATGTCTCGGAGTTCGCCACCGCCAACATCTTCATCGTCAAGGACGGCGTCACCGCGACGCCGGTGCCCAACGGCACCTTCCTCAACGGCATCACCCGCCAGCGGGTGATCGGCCTGCTGGCGCAAGCCGGCATGGAGGTGCGCGAACGGACCCTGCGGTTCGACGAGGTCCTGGCCGCCGACGAGATTTTCGCCACCGGCAACTATTCCAAGGTGACGCCCTTGACCGGGTTGGAGGACCGAACCCTGCAGCCCGGCCCCGTGGCGGCCAAGGCGCGGGAACTTTATTTCGCCTGGGCGGAGACCACCGAACGGCGGCCGCCTGCTTGATTCACTGCTTAGCTCTTGGCTCTTTACCCCCTGCGTCATGCCCCGGCTCGTCCGGGGCATCCAACGGTGTGGTTGATCCGCTATGACATGGATGCCCCGCGTGCCCTGCCAATGGGTGCCTGCGCACCACGCCTGGCCATGACGGTCTTTCGGCTATGAGCGCTTTTTCAGGCGGCGGTGTCGGCGGGTTCGGCGAGGTTCTCGCCGCTGAGCGCCCGGTTGATGAGGGCCAGCGTTTCGGGCAATCCGTAAAGCGCGAAGAACGAGCCCATGCGCGGCCCCTGGCTCTGGCCCAGCAGGATCTCATAGAGCGCCTTGAACCAGGCGCGCAGGTCCTCGAACGCGTGGCGCTTGCCGACCTCGTAGACCTCGTACTGGATGGCTTCGGCATCGGCGCCCTCGGGCAGGGCGGCCAGCGCGCGCGCCAGGTCTTCCAACGCCGCCTTTTCCATCTCAATGGGGGCGCGGTAGGTCTTGCCGGGCTTCACGAAATCCCGGTAGTAGGCGATCGCGTAACCGATCAGCCGGTCGAGGATGGGCGCGGTCGCCGGCGTCGCCTGCGAATCGTAGCGCGTGATGAAGCCCCACAACACGCCCTTGTCCTCGGTGTTGCAGACGCTCGCCAGGTTCAAGAGGATCGAATAGGTCAGGTGCGTCTCCGGCCGGGGCGGCTCGCCGCCGTGGATGTGGAAGACCGGATTGGCGAGGCGCTTCGCCGGGTCGTCCTCGGCCGCGAACTTCTCCAACTGGCCGAGATAATCGTCGACGCAGCGCGGGATGACGTCGAAATAGAGCCGCTTGGCCTTGCGCGGCGCGCCGTACATATAAAGCGACAGGCTTTCGGGCGGCGCGTAGGCGAGCCATTCCTCCACCGCCAGGCCGTTGCCGCGCGACTTTGAGATCTTCTCGCCGTTCTCGTCGAGGAACAGTTCATAGGTCATGCCCTCGGGCGGCCGGCCGCCCAGGATGCGGCAGATCTTCGAAGACAGGGTCACCGAATCGATCAGGTCCTTGCCCGACATCTCGTAATCGGTGTCCAGCGCCACCCAGCGCATGGCCCAATCGACCTTCCATTGCAGCTTGCAGTCGGCGCCCCGCACCTTGACCTCGTAGGTCTGGCCGTCGGCGTCCTTGTAGACGAAGGTGCCTTTTTTCAGATCGCGCTCGATCACCGGCACCTGCAGGACGCGGCCGGTCCAGGGGCAGATCGGCAGGAACGGCGAATAGGTCGCCTGGCGCTCCGGCCCGAGCGTCGGCAGGATCACGCCCATGATGGCGTCGTAATGTTCCAGGATCTTCATCTTGACGTCATCGAAGCGGCCCGATTTGTAGCATTCGGTCGCCGAGACGAATTCGTAGTCGAAGCCGAATTCATCGAGGAACGCCATCAGCCGCGCGTTGTTGTGGGCGCCGAAGCTCTCAAATTCCCCGAACGGATCGGGGATGGCGGTCAGCGGAAGCTCCAGGTGTTTGGCCACCATGTCCTGGTTGGGAATGTTGTCGGGCACGCGGCGCAACCCGTCCATGTCGTCGGAAAAGGCGATCAGCTTGGTGGGAACGTCGGAAAGCTGCTCGAACGCCTTGCGCACCATGGTGGTCCGGGCGACCTCGCCGAAGGTGCCGATATGGGGCAGGCCCGAAGGCCCATAGCCCGTCTGGAACAGCACATGGCCCTTTTCCGGCGCCGTGCCGCCAAGGCGCTTGAGCACCTTGCGGGCCTCGGCGAACGGCCAGGCATTGGACTCCATGGCGGCGTCGCGGGTATCGCTCACGACCCTTATCCCCTTGTTCCTTAACCTAAAGACGCGCATCTGCCCGCGCGGGACCGGACCCTAAGTAAACCGCGCGGCCGCGTCAATGCCCGAACGCGGCCTTGCCTTCAGGCCGCCCCGCCCATCTCCGCCCGGGTGCCGGGCTCGCCGGTTTCGAAGCGCCCGTGCCGGCGTTCGCCGTCGACCTCCCAGACATCGATATCGACCTCCCAGCCCTTGGCCTGGGACAGGTCGAACTTGTTGCCTTCGGGATCGAACAGGCGATATTCGGCGAACGGGCGGTTGGCGAGGCGCTTGGCGACGTGGATCTCCTTGGCCAGCGCATCGAGGCGGCGGTCCATGTCGCTCACCAGAAAGCCGAAATGATTGACGCCGAAGCGCGCCTCGTGGCCCTCGGTGTCGTTGAAATAGGGATGGATGGCCAGGTTGGTGACGCCGTCGCCGGCAAACCGGTTAAGGCGACCGCGGCCCCGGAAATTGACCGAGTTGGTCACCTCGCGGAAGCCGAACACGGTAGAATAGAAGTGCAGGATGCGCTGGG
>JAOTVC010000216.1 GCA_029863585.1 Alphaproteobacteria bacterium
ACGTCGCAGATAGGGTCACCGGCCTGGAAGCCGGGGCCGACGATTTTCTGACCAAGCCGGTCAACGATGTCACCCTGTTCGCCCGCATCCGTTCCCTTGCCCGGATCAAGCGGGCCATCGACGAATGGCGCATGCAGGAAGAGACCTATGGGCAACTCGGCGTCAGCGGCCAGGAGGGCGGCCTGGACCTGACCGACCATCCGACCGGGGCGGTGCTGCTGGTCGAGCCCGACGAGTACGTGGCCGAACGGGTATCGGGCGTGCTGGAGGAGGACGGACAGGCGGTCGCTTGCGTCCGCACCGCCGGGGAGGCCCTGGACGCCTTGCCTCGGGGTTTCGACCTGGTGATCACCTCTCTCTATCTCGAAGACAGCGACGGACTGCGGTTCTGCTCGCAGCTGCGGGCGCAGGAGGAATACCGGACCATGCCGGTCCTGCTGGTGATCGAGCCGGAGGAGGTGGGCGGCCTTGCCAAGGGGTTCGAGCTCGGTATCAACGACTACCTGGTGCGGCCGGTCGATTCCAATGAGCTCAAAGTGCGGGTCCGCACCCAGCTGCGCCAGAAGCAGTATCGCGAGAGCCTGCAAGAGAATTACCGCCACAGCCTGTCCCTGGCCCTGACCGACGACCTCACCGGACTCTACAATCACCGCTATCTCACCGCCCATATGGACACCGCGCTGCGCCGTGCGGTCGCCAACGGCAAGCCGCTCAGCGTGTTGATGCTCGATATCGATTTTTTCAAGACGGTCAACGACACCCATGGCCACGCCGTGGGCGATCTGGTGCTCAAGGAGATCGCCGCGCGCATGGGCCGCAGCATTCGTGAATTCGATACCGCGGCTCGGCGCGGGGGTGAGGAATTCGTGGTCGTGATGCCGGAATGTGCGGTCGATATCGCCGCGAACGTTGCCGAGCGCCTGCGCCAGGTGATCGCCGATACGCCGTTCCATGTCGGCGAAGGGCAGCAGATCCCGGTGACCGTCAGTATCGGGGTTGCCAGCCGCCAGGGGGACGACGACGGTCCCGACACCCTGCTGGCGCGAGCCGATGAGGCGCTCTATGAGGCCAAACGCCGGGGGCGCAACCGGGTCGAGACGGAACCCGGCGCCGTCGTCCGGTCGGGCCGCGTCGCCAACGGCTGAGACCCCTCGGAACGCGCGAAAGCCGGCTTGCGCCGGCTTCCTATGAGACTTTCGAAGATTTAGGGCCGGCGGCCTATTTGATCTTATTTTCCTTGAAAGTCACATGCTTACGGGCAACGGGGTCGTACTTGCGCATCTCCATCTTCTCGGTCTGGGTGCGCGGGTTCTTCTTGGCCACGTAGAAATAGCCTGTACCGGCGGTTGATTCCATCTTGACGACGATCGTGCTTGCTTTGGCCATGGCCTGATCCTTGGTTGCGGGCTGTCCTTTGGCGCGAAGATAGCCCTGTTGGGCGCCGTGTCAAGGGGTTGGCGGCACCGGGTTCTCAGTTGCTGGGGGGCAGGGAATTCTTGTCCGTTGCCAGTCCCGGCGACGACATGCCGAGCATCCGGGCATAGATATGCCGGTCCTTGAGGATTTCCCGGGCCACCTTGAGGTCGATCTCCGGCTTGTCCGTGCCGGTGGGGCAGATCTGGCGGATTTCCCTGCGCCGCGACTCATCGCTCCTGATCAGGGTGCGCCAGAGGGTCAGCGTGGTCGTGGCGCTGCTCGCCGAGCGGCGCACCTGTTCATGGAGGTCCCGGTCCGCGGTCAGGGCCAGAAGGTCCGAAGTGCAGACATTGGGGAACACCCCAAGTTGGTCGAGGATGTAGCCCGACGGCGCCCTGAAGCGTGACCAGGTCAGGATCAATTCGCCGTCGTTGGGGAGGCGGGTGATGTTCTGGACCGTGCCCTTGCCGTAGGAATTAGTCCCGACCACCACGGCCCGGCCACGATCTTGCAAGGCCGAGGCCACGATTTCCGCCGCCGAGGCGGATCCGCCGTTGATCAGAATGACCACGGGTAGGCCGTTGGACAGATCCCGGCCGGTGGCGTTGAAGCGCTGAACGCTTTCGGGATGACGACCGCCGGTGGTGAGAATGGTGCCGCTCCGCAGGAACACATCGGCCACCGCCACCGCCTGATCCAACAATCCCCCCGGGTTGCTGCGCAGGTCCAGCACCAGCCCAACGGCGGGATCCGCAGTCTGTTCGGAAAGATCGCCCACGATTTCCTCCAGATCGCGCGCCGTTCGCTGGTTGAAGCTGGTGATCCGGATCAGGGCGATCCCGCCCTTGCGCTCGAATTCCACGGTCTGGGGAAAGATCAAAGCGCGCTTGAGGGTGGCAGAGATCGGGTCCGGACGGGTCTCGCGAGTCACGGTCAGGGTCACCAGGGTGCCTTCCAGGCCGCGCAGGCTCCAGATGACATCATGGCGCTCCATTCCGTCGATGGGCAGGCCGTCGATATGGGTGATGACATCGCCGGCCTCGAGCGGGCTCAGTGAGGCCGGGGTGTCGGCATGGATTGAGACGATCTTGGGCAATTCGCCCTCGAAGTTGAGGCGGACTCCGATGCCGCCGAATCCTTCCCGCTGGGCCCGGGAATCGCGGGCGGAGCGCAGGCCGTCGTAGCGGGAATGGTGGTCCAGCGGCAACAGGGCGCCGTTGAACACGGCGGAATAGATCTCCTCGGAACCGGCGGCCTCTACCGAGCCCGATACGGCCCGTGCCGCCAGCACGGCGCGGATCGTGAAGCGGGCCCAGGCGTGGGGGTCGCTGCCGGCGGGCGATCGAATCTCGGGCCCGGCACTATCACCGCGGGCGATGCGGAGGCCCGTCTCGGTCCTTGCGATATCCAGGATCGGATCGATCTCATCGAGATTCTTCACCCCGCGAAAGGTCAACTCGGCGATGTCGACTGGGTCGATGTACTTTTCCAGGACGTTGGCATAGCCCTCGGCGAAGACGCGTTCGGCCCGCAGGGCGTTGAATCTGGCCGCGCTCTGGATCGGGGCGGTGCAGGCGCTGAGGGTAAGAACGGCGCCGAGGACGAGCCCCGATAGCCAGCGGGGCCAAGCCCGATGGCCGCGGCGCGGCATGCGGGGGCGCTGGGCCCAAATTCCTGATTTGGTGACTGTTCGGTTCATCATACTTCGATACTGCGGGACAGGGCGTGCGCCGGCCGGCGTTTGGACGGGAAGGCGCGGTCATGCTAGTCCCAAGCGGTTTCCTCACTCTTAATGACGCGAAATCATGACATTTTTCGGGCTCTTTTTAGCACGAAACGCTTCAGCGCGACCGCTTTCGCTTGGCCCGCTCCTTCCCGCGGCGCCGCGGCGGCCGGCCCGGCCGGGTTGCCCGGGGTTTCGTGGGTTTGCGCCCCTTGGCGGTCTCGTGGCCGACGATTTCCAGGATCATGCCGCCGGTTACGGGATTGGCCTCGCGAACCGCCACCACGACGCTGTCTCCCAATGTATAGACGGTTCCCGACGCCATGCCTTCCAGGCAATGGCGCTTGGGATCGTGCATCCAGCGCTCGGCGCCCAATTGGCTGGCGGGGGCCAGTCCGTCGGCGCCGAATTCGGCCAATCGCACGAACAGGCCGAAACGGGTGACGCCGGTAATCCGGCCCGGAAACCTGTGTCCCGTGCGTTCGTGCAGGTAAAGCGCGAGATAGCGGTCGACGGTGTCCCGCTCTGCCCGTTGGGCACGTCTTTCGGTGTCCGAGATATGGGTGGCGGTCTCGGCGAAGGCAACCATGCCGGCTTCTTTATCCAGGGTGGCGGCATCGAATCCGCCGACGCCCAGCCCCAGGCCCGTGATCAGGCCGCGATGGACCAGCAGGTCGGCATAGCGGCGGATGGGGGAGGTGAAATGGGCATAGCGCCGCAGGGCCAGGCCGAAATGGCCGCGGTTGCCGGGGCTGTAGGCGGCCTGGGACTGGCAGCGCAGGATGGCCTCGTGGATGATGTCTGACGACGGGATCGACGCGCTGCGCTCGAGGATATGGGCAAAGTCCTTGGCCCGGTTGATGTTGCCGGCGGCCAGGGTGAGGCCGAAGGTGGCGAGGAAACCGCGCAGTTCGTTCAGCTTGTCGGGGTCCGGCGGTTCGTGGACCCGGTACATGCACGGCATGCGCCGGCTTTCCAGCGTTTCCGCCGCGGCCACGTTGGCGGTGATCATGAATTCCTCGATCAGCCGGTGGCTGGTCAGGCGTTCGCGCCGGGTGATGGCGTCGACATGGCCGTTTTCAGCGATGCGGACCTGAAACTCCGGCAAGTCGAGATCCAGGGTGCCGCGCGCCTCGCGGGCGGTGGCCAGGGCGTCATAGGCGGCATAAAGGTGATCGACGGCCTGCCGGGGGAGCCCGGCGGGCAGGCCATCGCCTCCGGTGTCCTTGATGTCCTGGACCTGGCGGTAGGTGAGGCGGGCGGCGGAGCGCATCAATCCGCGCAGGAAGCGGTGTCCTTTCAGCCTCCCGGCGCGGTCGATCCGGAGTTCGGCCGCCAGCACGGCGCGGTCCTCGCCGGGTCTGAGCGAACACAGCCCGTTGGAGAGCGCTTCGGGCAGCATCGGCACCACGCGATCGGGCAGATAGACGGAGTTGCCGCGGGTGCGGGCGCTCGCATCCAGGGCGCTTCCGGGCCGCACGTACCACCCTACGTCGGCGATGGCGACGATCAGCCGCCAGCCGCCGGTGTTGCCGGGATCCGGGTCGGGTTCGGCGAACACGGCGTCGTCGAAGTCGCGCGCGTCCTCGCCGTCGATGGTGACCAGCGGGACCGCGCGGAGGTCCTCACGGTCGTCGAGCGCCGCCGGGGCGGCGGCCTCGGCCTCCACCAAGGCGGCATCGGGAAAGGCGACGGGGATGTCGTTGGAATGCAGGGCGATGATGGCGATCGCGCCGGGGCTGCCCATCTCGCCGATCCGCTCGACCACCTCGGCTTCGCTTCGGCCCCGGGATCGCGCGCCGGTGACCCGGGCGCGGACCAGGTCGCCGGGCTTGGCGCCCAGCGTCTTTCCCGCTCGCACCACGTAGTCGTATTTGGCGCGCCGGTCGGTCGATGCGATGCGGCCCTGGCCGTCAAGGGGCTCGAAAACGCCGATGATCTCGAGCGGCGCGGCGCCCAGGCGCCGCATGGGCTGCGCATCGAAACTGCCGTCGGGATTGCGCTTCATGCGGGCCAGGATGCGCTCGCCCACGGCCAGCGCCGCCGGGCGTCCGCGTTCCGGGGCGACGAAGATATCGGGCAGCGGCGTGTCCTCGGCCCAGCGCACCGGCCGGGCCCGCAACTCGCCGTCGCTGTCGGGGCCGGTGATCTCCAGCACCGCGACCGCGCCCAACCGCGTTTTCGACGCGTATTTACGCCGCACGGGCGCTTCGATCCCGCCTTCTTCCGCAAGCTCTTTCAGGAGAATGCGGAGCGCGGTGCGGTCCTTGCCCTTGACGTTGAAATGGCGCGCCAGGTCGGACACCGAAGCCGGCCCCTCCCGGTCGCGGAGATAGGCCAGGACATCGTCCCTGGTCGGTTGTCGGTGCGAGGGGGGGCGGGCCTTGCGGGCCACCTTCAGGGGAACCGGGTCAGGTGCCCGACGGGGCATCGGAGGCGGCGGCCTCGGCCTTGGCGCCGGCCTTGGCCTTGGTCTTTGGCTTGGCCTTACTCTTTGGCTTGGCCTTGGCCCCCGTCTTTTTGCGCGCCGTGCCCTTGCCCTTGGCCGGTGCCTTGGCCTGTTTGGCGGC
>JAOTVC010000217.1 GCA_029863585.1 Alphaproteobacteria bacterium
GCCATGCAGACCCGAAACTCGCTTCTGGACGATCTCGCTCGCGTCGCCGCCGGTGCCCTCGGCGTTGCCGCCGGCGTGCGCCGGGAAACCGAGGAACTGTTGAAACAGCGGTTCAGCGCGGTGATGGGCCGTGACGGCTTCGTGACCCGGGAGGAGTTCGAGGCGGTCAAGGCGATGGCCGCCAAGGCGCGGGCCGAGAACGAGGCGTTGGCGGCCCGCCTGGAAGCCTTGGAAGCCGCGGCCTCAAAGGCTTCCAAGAAGGCGCCCGCGGCCGGCGGCGACCGCTCGCGGAAGTAACCGGGAGTCGAACTCGGGGCCCAAATCGAGGCGCCGATTCGCGCCTAAATCCCTTGAATCCACAGACAAATTTTTTCCTGAAAGCGCAAATCACCGCTTGCGGACGCGATTCGAATTTGGCACCCTACATGTTGTATTCGAAAGAGGGGCTTGAATACAACATGTCGTGGGCATTGGAACGGCCCTTGGCTCGCCAGGAGAATCGCCTGGCGCGCCATTTTGATTCCGGGAAATGTGCGCCCCCGTCACTGAGGTGAGCCATAAATGAGCGAACCCCTATATCTGGCGGATGATGACGGTTATCACCCCATAGATCTGGTCGAGCAGGTCATCGGTGCCAACCAGTGGACCCACCATCGGGTTGGCGACGATGAACTTGCGGTCGAAGTTGCCGGGCGTTGGTGCGACTACCGGCTCTACTTCGCCTGGCACCGCGAGGCCGCGGCCATCCATTTCTCCTTGGCTCTAGACATGCGCGTCCCACTGGCCAAGCGTGAAGACGTCGGTGGGCTTCTCGCGGTCATCAACGAAAAGCTTTGGCTCGGACATTTCGACCTGTGGGCCGAGGACGGTCTGCCGATGTTCCGCTACGCGGTGTTGCTGCGCGGCACGCCGGGGCCGAGTTCGGCCCAGATCGAGGAACTGGTGAGCATCGCCATGTCCGAATCCGACCGCTTCTATCCCGCGTTCCAGTTCGTCATTTGGGGGGGCAAGTCGCCCCAGGACGCGGTCGCCTGTGCCTTGATCGATCCCGCCGGCGAGGCCTGATCCCTTGGCCGGTGGGGATCCCAGGCTGCTCCTGGTCGGCGGGGGCCGCATGGGCGGCGCACTCCTCCGGGGGTGGCTGGAGAAGGGCATCGCCGCGCCCGACGCCGTCACCGTGATCGAACCGGCCGATGAGGCCCGCGCCGCGCTCGCCGCCCTCGGGGTGCGGGCGCTGGCCGCCCCGGACGATATCCTCGACGGCCGCGCCGGTTTCGATCTCGTGCTGCTGGCGCTCAAGCCCCAGGTGATGGACGAAGCCGGAATCTATGCGCCCTTGGGCGCGGGCGGCGCGGTATTCCTGTCGATCGCGGCGGGCAAGACGACGGCCTATTTCCGCGCGCTCCTGGGCGCCTCCGCCGCCGTCGTCCGGGCCATGCCCAACACCCCGGCCCAGGTCGGGCGCGGTATTACCGCGCTTTTTGCGACCGCCGAGGTCGACGGCAGCGGACGGGCGCTCGCGGGCCGGCTGATGGAGGCGGTCGGCGAAGTGGTCTGGCTCGAGGACGAGGCGCTGATGGATGCGGTCACGGCGGTCTCCGGATCGGGGCCGGCCTACCTGTTCTACCTGATCGAATGCCTGGCCGCGGCGGCGCGGCAGGCGGGGCTGGCGGATGACTTGGCCGAGCGCCTCGCCAGGGCGACGGTCACCGGCGCCGGCGAACTCGCCCACCTCAGCACGGAACCCGCCGCCATCCTGCGCCAGCAGGTGACCAGCCCGGGCGGCACCACCGCCGCGGCGCTGGAGGTTCTGATGGCGGAAGGCGGCCTCGAGGAGCTGATGGTGCGCGCGGTGGCGGCGGCCGCCGACCGATCGCGGGAACTGGCGGGCTAATCGCCCACCGGTCCCGGGCCCGGCAATCGCAAGATCGGAAACCGACCCGCCACGCTCACAGCGGCAGGCGGATCAGCACCCGGAGACCGCCGAGCGGCGCGCGGCCCAGCCGGATCTCCCCGCCATGGGCGTGCACCACGTCGCGGGCGATGGTGAGGCCCAGGCCGACGCCGCCGGTCTCGACGTTGCGCGATTGATCCAGGCGGGCGAACGGGCGAAAGACGGTCTCGTACTTTTCTTCCGGGATGCCGGGGCCGTCATCGTCGACGGTGATCTCAATGGCGTCGGGCTTGCGGGCCGCGCTGACCACGGCCCTTGTGCCGTATTGCGCGGCGTTGGAGACCAAGTTGGCCATGCAGCGTCGCAGCCCTTCCTGGCGCGCCGAGACGGTGAGGTCCCCCTCGGCGGTGAAATCGACCAGGCTACCGGCGCGCCGCGCCGCGGCAACCACGTCCTCCAGCAGGTCGCGCAGGTTGATCCGGGAAACGGCTTCGGAGCCTTCGCCGCGGGCGAAAGCGAGGTAGCCTTCGACCATGCGCTCCATTTCCGCGACGTCGGCTTTCAACTCGCCGACGCCGGAGGTGTCGCTCAGCATGGCGAGCTGCAGCTTCATCCGGGTCAGGGGAGTGCGCAGATCGTGGGAGACGCCGGCCAGCATTTCCGTGCGCTGGCCGATCTGGCGCTGCAGCCGGTCGCGCATGCGGTTGAAGGCAGTGGCGGCCTGGCGCACTTCGGTCGCGCCCTGCAGCCGGAAGGTGGCGACGTCCCGCCCCTTGCCCAGGGCGTCGGCGGCCATCGCCAGGCGGCGGATGGGGCGGATCTGGTTGCGCATGAACAGCATGGCGACGGCGAACAGGATCATGGAACTGCCCGCCATCAGGGCCACGAACAGGTAGGTGGTGGACGTGAACAGGCGTTTGCGCGGGGCGGTCAGGTGCAGCACCCCGTCGGCCAGCTGGATGTCGATGATGACGTCCCGGTCCTTTGATTCGTCGTCGATGGCGATGGGCAGTTCGGTGCGGTCGGTCAGTGCCTTGCGCAGGACGCGTTCGAGCTGGCTCGGGCTGGCCGGCGGTCCGGCGTTCTTGAGGATCGCCTTCTCCTCGAACGCGGCCTTGATCTGGAAATGCCGGTCGGCGAATCGGAACGCGGCCTGGCGCCCTTCGGGCCCGGGGTTTTCGCGCATCAACACCATAGTCGCGGCGATGTCCCCCGCCAGGCCCCGCGCGAGCCGGGTCGACACCGTGTCCCAATGGCGGTCGAAGAACACCCAGACGGCGATGATCTGCAGCAGGATCAGGGGCGAGACGATGATGAGCAGCGAGCGGCCCAGCAGGGTGCGCGGCAGGATCGATTTGAACAGGGAGGTCAGGGAAATCATGGCGGTCCCGTCAGTCCGCCCGGAGCACGTAGCCCTTGCCGCGGACGGTGCAGAGATACCGGGGCAGTTTCGGGTCGGGCTCGATCTTGCGCCTGAGGCGCGCGACCTGGACGTCGATGGCGCGGTCGCTGGCGGCTTCGCCGCTGGCCTGGCGCAGGGCCTCGCGATCGAGCGGCCGGCCCGGATGCAGCGCCAGCGAACGCAGCAGGCCGGTCTCGGTGGTGGTGAGGCGGACCACCTGGTCCCCCCGGGTGAGCTCGTCGCGGGCAGGATCGAAGCGGCATTCGCCGAAGGCCACGGGGCCCGTCTCCGGCTGGTCGGGCCGGGCAGCGGTGCGTTCGAGGATGCGGAAGATGCGCAGCACCAGTTCCCTGGGCTCGAACGGCTTGACCAGGTAGTCGTCGGCGCCCCGCTCCAGCCCGGCGATGCGGTCCTCGGCCTCTCCCATGGCGGTGAGCATCAGGATCGGTACCGGTGTCTCGGCGCGCATGGACCGGGCGAAGTCGAGGCCGCTTTCCCCCGGCATCATCAGATCCAGCACCAGGAGGTCGAAATCCAGGCCGCGCATGTAGCCCCTCGCCTGGGCCGCATCGGCGGCGGTGGTGACCCGGAATCCGTTCTCGCTGAGATACCGGCTGAGAAGCTGGCGCAGGCGCCGGTCATCGTCCACCACCAGGATGTGGGGCTCGTCGGCGAGGGCGGGTCTCTCGGCTGGGTCCCGTTCAACCATCGCGGCGGAACCCGGTCTCAGCGGCCGGCACGGCCGGCGCGGGCAGGCTGCGGCGGGGCGGTTTCGGCGTCCGCCGCCGGATTGCGGCGCGCCACCAGGGTCCGGCGGTCCTGCTCGGTGATCAGTCCCAGAAGCACCTTGCGGAACCCGTCCACCGCCTCGGCGCCGGCCTCGCGATAGGCCCGCGCCAGAAGCGCCTTCTGATGGGTCGTCAGTTCGCGTTCGACTTCGGTCCCCTTGACGGTCAGGGCCAGGTGCCGCTGGCGCCGGTCGCGCAGGCCGGGGGTCTGCTCGATCAGCTCGAGGGCCACCAGGTCCGCCACCACCCGGGACAGGCTTTGCTTGGTGATGCGCAGCAGTTTGAGCAGCCCCGATACGGTGATCGACGGGTGCTGGCCGATGAAGTAGAGCGCCCTGTGATGGGCCCGGCCCAGCTTGTGGCGTGCCAGCACCGCGTCCGCTTCCTCGAGGAAATCGCGATAGGCGAAGGACAGCAACTCCATGCCCTCGCGCAAGTCCTCCTCGCGCAGGAAAAGAGGATTGAAACCTGATTTTAAGTCAGCCACGTTGACATATATGATGGCAAATGGTAGTGAACGCAACGTTCTTTCGATATCTTCATAAGCCTTTGAAAGCATTGGCGGATGGCGCTCATTCCTTTTGACGACCGCGACGGAGTCATCTGGCTGGACGGCGAATTGGTGCCGTGGCGGGATTCGCGCCTGCATGTTCTCAGCCACGGCCTGCACTATGCGTCCTGCGTGTTCGAGGGCGAGCGGGTCTATTCCGGGACCATCTTCAAGCTGCACGAGCACACCGAGCGCCTGTTCCATTCGGCCGAGGTGCTGGGCTTCGAGATTCCCTTCGATCCCGAAACCATCAACGAAGCCTGCCGACTCGTGGTCGCGACCCAGGGCCTCAAGAATGCCTATGTCCGGCCGGTGGCCTGGCGGGGCAGCGAGATGATGGCAGTTTCGGCTCAGCAGACACGGATTCACGTGGCCATCGCCGCCTGGGAATGGCCGTCCTATTTCAAACCCGAAGACCGGCTCAAGGGCATCCGCCTCAAGACATCGAAGTGGCGCCGGCCGGCACCGGATACCGCGCCGACCAATTCCAAGGCCGCCGGGCTCTACATGATTTGCACGATGTCCAAGCACGCGGCGGAGGCGGAGGGCTATCACGACGCCCTGATGCTGGACTACCGCGGCTACGTCTCCGAATCCACCGGCGCCAACATCTTCCTGGTCCAGGATGGGGTGATCCACACGCCGGTGCCCGATTGCTTCCTCGACGGCATCACCCGGCGGACGGTGATGGGGCTCGCCCGGGCGCGCCGGTTCGAGGTCGTCGAGCGCCATATCGACCCGGCGGAGTTCGAAAAGACCCATGAGGTGTTCCTGACCGGGACCGCCGCCGAGGTGACGCCGGTCGCTGAAATCGACGGCTGGACCTTCACGCCGGGCGAGATCACCCGCGCCCTGATCGACGATTACGACAACCTGGTCCGCAACCCGGGTTCGGCCTCCTCCGCCGCCTGACGCGGCCCCGCCATCGCAGTTCCGAAAAATTCTCCTAGGGCTGGTCAAGCGCTCGCGTAATGGCGGCGGCATTCGTCTTCGCGCCCGCGGACCACGCGCCGGCCCTGCAGCGGTCCGCGGGTCTCGCTGACCACCGTGTTCTGGCC
>JAOTVC010000218.1 GCA_029863585.1 Alphaproteobacteria bacterium
AAGACGATATATTTGGATGCCCCCGCCGCATCATCGATCATCGCCGTCAGCTCCACCGCCATGGGATCGCTGACCAGCCCGCCGCAATCGGCCCGGTTGACGGTGATGTGGGTGCCCTCGCCGCGCATCTCGCAAAGAATCCTGTCTGCCATGTGCCCTTTTTCCCCGTTTCGTTGCACCCGCCTTGCCGGCAATCCCGGCCAGGCGGTGTGGCGCCAAGCCTATCCCAGCAGCTGTGGGCCTGGCCAGGAAAACGCCCGGGTCCGGAACGTCTCAGAGGCCGTCCCGCCCGCTATCACAACCGACGCCACAAACCGAGAAATCCGGGGTAGACTTGGCGATCCCTTGGGGAGGCGACAGACATGAAGAACCAGACCATCACCGTCCGGCCCCTTTCAGCCCACACCGGGGCGGAAATTTTCGGCGTCGACCTCAGCGAGCCGGTCGGCGAGCAGACCGATCTGGAGATCCGCCAGGCGCTGAATGACTGGGGCGCCATCTTCTTCCGCGACCAGGACATCACCGCGGCCCAGCAAGTCGCCTTCGGACGCCTGTTCGGCAAGGTGGAGGCGCACGGCTATGCCTCCAACATGCCGAGCGTCGCCGGCCAGGAGGAGGTCAAGGAGATCGCCCGCAACCCCGGCGACGTCCGCAACATCGGCGGCTTCTGGCACATGGACCTGTCCTTCCTGGAGCATCCCAATTATGCCTCCGTCCTGTATGCCCGCGAATTGCCGAGCCATGGCGGGGACACCATGTTCGCCCACCTTGCCACGGCCTACGATGCGCTGTCGCCCGGGCTGCAGGCGACGCTCGAAGCGCTTTCCACCGTGCACATCAAGACCCACGCCTACGGCGTCGACGGCCAGCCCCGCAAGGGCATCTCTCCCGCCTATTACGCCAAGATGCTGGAGAAATTCGCCGGCATCGAAGCGACCCATCCGGTGGTCGGGCGGCACCCGGAAACCGGGCGCAAGGTGCTGTACCTGAGCCCCTTCTATTCGGACCGGTTCGACGGCTGGACGCGTCAGGAAAGCGTGCCGCTGATCCGCCATCTCGCGAGCCAGATTACGCGGCCCGAGAACACTTGCCGATTCCGCTGGGAGGAAGGCTCGATCGCCATGTGGGACAACCGGGCGGTAATGCATTTCGCCCTCGACGATTATCCCGGCCAGCGCCGGGTGATGCACCGGCTTACCGTCGTCGGCCCCTGGCTGGAACCGGTGGCGGGATCCGCATTATCGGACTGAGCCGGCGGGCGGCCGGTCGCGGCACATCCTCAGGCGGCCTCGAGCGGCGTCGACAGCACCGTACCCTCCATCACCACGCCGCCCATCTCGCGCGCGATCGACGGCACCAGGGGGCGGTCGCCGGCACTCAGCCATAGGCGCAGGAGGTGGCGCTTGCGTTCGGGCTCCGGCCAATCCTCGTAGCCAGATCGCGCATGCAGGGTGACGTGGCAGTTGCAGTAGGTGATGTCGCCCCGTTCGAGGTCGAGATCGAGCGCGATCTCCGCTGCCAGCGTCTGGTAATAGGCGATGGCCTGTTTCTGCGCGTCGGTCAATTTGGGCACCCCCGGCAGGCTCTGGGCGCGGCTGAGCGCCAGGCTCGCACCGCGCGCGGTGAAATAGCCGTCCTGGACGGAGAAGATCGGCTGGCGGAAGAAGGGACTGGTTTCGCCCTTAGGGATCTCGCCGGTGCGGGTCCGGTAGAACGCCCAGGTGAGCTCCTTGGCGAGGTCCGGGCGGCGTTTGACCATCTCGTTATGCAGGCTGACCGATGAACAGATGCGGTGCGCCCCGCCCGATTTGCTTTCCTGGACGCAACAGAGCGACAGGCGGTCGGCCCGGTCGGTGTGGAAGGCGAGCGCGCTCGCGGTCATGTAGCCGCGTTCCTTGGAGGCATCGGCGCCGATATCCGTGACATGGCCCAAGAGGTGGCCGCGCCCGTTCTGGGACTTGGGCACGCCGAGATGGCGGCCGAGCCCCCAGAAGGCGATCGCCGTCTGCTTCAGCGTCCGCCCCTCCACCGGCAGACCCCGGACAAGAGCGAAGCCGCGTCCGTCCTTGAGCTCCGCCTTGATGTCTTCAAGCGCCGGCGCCAGGCCCGGGACCTTAAAATCATCCTGAGTGATGTCCTTGATCTCGAGCCCCCGGCGCTCCGCGGCGTCGACGGCGTCGAGCACTTCCTCGACCTCCGGCCCCGACAGCCGATAGACCCAGGCATCGGTGCCGCACAGCTCGTCAGGTAACCAGGCCGCGCCCTCATGGATCGGTTCCAGCAGCCGCGCGGGCTCGCGGCTGCGGTCGCCGGGGGTCCAGGGATTTGCGCTCATGATCATCTCCTCAAGGCGCGCCAAGCCACACTTGCCGGGGCTTCTGGCGCGGATATGATGGTTTGCGCCAGCTTAGCGCCGGGACGGGCGGCGCTCAAGCGCCCGCCATTCGGCCACTTCCGTGCGCGCGGCGATGGTGCTACCGTGTCTTCTGTTAGAAGAGATTTGCGTGCAAGTCTTGCCCTCAGGGCCCCGGCTTGGCGCGGCAAGAAATGGAGGAAACCATGAGCGTAGACGCCCTTGATACCGGACAGGTCGAAAACGAAACCGAGGAAATGCGCAAGCGGCGCGAAGCGGTGATCGCCGCCAGCGCGCCGGCCAGCAAGTTCAAGGTCCGCACCCAGCTCCTCAAGGAAGGCCGCACCACGGACTTGATTTCCAGCACCGAAAACATGCGGGTGCACGTCAAGGTCTATGCGTCGGGCGGGGAGAACGGCTTGCACAACCACACCGACGAGGATCATTTCCACCTGGTGCTCCAGGGCAGCGGACGGTTCTACGGGCCCCGGGGCGAAGAGCTCGATTGCGGGCCGTGGGAAGGGATCATGTTGCCCGCCGGCAGTTTCTACCGCTTCAACGCGACCAGCGAGGAGCCCCTGGTGCTGCTGCGGGTCGGCGCCAAGGCGGCGCAGGCGACATCGGAGCACGACCGGCTCAACATTTACGGCGATCCGCTGCCGACCGACGCTCCGGGCAATGGCCCGCCGCCCAGGGTCGTCCCGCGGCCCGGCGAGTTCTTCGGCGCCGCCGAATAGCAAGCCTTTCGCACCAATTCATGGACGTGATTGCGGGCGTGCCTTAGGCACGCCCGTTCCGTTTGGCCGCATTCAATTGCGGATGTCTTGGACGAACCATTCCGTCGGCAGCTGGTGGCCGAGCTTGCGTTCCCTGGCGAGCTCGTAGATCCGCCCGGCGACACCGAAGAACTGCGCGCCTTGCAGGTTGCCGCGCTCGGAATAGGTGATCTGATCGCGAGATGTGCGCCCGCGGTTGGTGCCGTTCACGATATCCGCGAAATGGACGATCCTGTCGGGCAGCGCGACGCCGTGGCCGCGCAGGCCGGGCCGCTTCATGCCGAAGCTTTCGATCACGTCGGTCCGCGCGGCATAGGTGATGTATTCGTCCGCCACGCCAAATTCGGGCCGGGTCCAGGGTGCCGGCGCAGTGCCGAAGCGCAGGTAGAGATCAACCTTCCCCAGCGTCGCCGCATCGGGACGCCCGCCGCCGCCGCCGACGCTGACGACATGGGCGCCCTTTTCGATGCATGTGCCGTCCAGCACGGGCACCGCGGAATCGGTCAAGGCGGCGACGATCTCGGCTCCCTTGTAGATATCATCGGGCCGGTCGCAGACCGTCACCTCGATGCCGTATTCATCGCGCATCTCCTGGCCGAAGGCTTCCCGGTTGGCCGCCGTCGGACTGTACACCTGGAGCTTCTCGATCGGCCGCACCCGGGTGAAGGCTTCCATATGGGCGCGCGCCATGCCACCCGAGCCGAGCATCCCCACCACCGCCGCGTCGTCGCGCGCCATGTATTTCACGCCGATGCCGCCGTCCGCGCCCACCCGCATATGCTGGACGACGCCGTCGTTGATCAGCGCCAGCGGCTCGCCATTGCGCACGCTGATCAGGAAGATCAGGCCGCAGAACGTCCCGGGTTCGATGCAATACTGCTCTTGCGTCACTGCCCCGTTGTAAATGCGCTCATAGAGGATGTCGGACTTCATGCGGATGGCGAAATAGCCGCCGACGGCCCCCCCTTCCATGGTGCCCCATTGGAACAGCTTGCCATGCTCGCCGGTGGGGATCTGCATGTCGACGCGCGGGCGGCAGACGACATCGGTGGTGACGAGATCGCGGTAGGTCTGCTCCATCACCTCCATGGTGTCGTCCATGGTGAGCAGCTCGCGGGCGACATCGTTGTTGATGAACAGCGTCATGGGTCCCTTGTACTCCGGCGATGCGGCCGGCGCCGGGCCAGGCGGCCTCAGCCCTTCGGCCAGTCGTACATCAGATCGTCGATGGGGGGCTCGAAATCGCCGCCCCGGTCGGTGGCGAGGCGGAGGTCTTCCGGGCGGTCGTATTCCGGGCAGTAGAGCTCGAACAGGTTCCCCGTGGGATCGCGGAAATACATCAGCGCCGTGACGTGATCCCGGGTCCAGAGCGGATGGGTCCTGACCCCCGCCGCCTCCAGCCGCGCCTTCATCACCCGCAGGCCTTCCGCGCTCGTGGTGAAGGCGTAATGGGGATAGGAAACGGTGGTATCCACCGCGCCGGGCAGTTCGAAAAAGGCCAAGACCACACCTGCGATCTCGACGTGGAACAATTGGCGGCCCGGCCGATCGCGATGGGGATCGGCCTCGAACAGGTCGATCCAGAAGGCGGTGGCCTCATCGACGTCCCGCACATGGACCGAGATATGGGCAAGGCCGGAGATGTATTTTTCCTGGACGCCGATCTTCGTGCCTTCCCGCGCCTCTTCCCGAGATGTCATGCGGCCCCTCCCTTTCGATTCCTGGATCGGCCCATCAATCCGGGCCGATAGGCGCGCTCGCCGGCGCCCCACGGGGATACGATCCTAGCACCTTGGGCCGCGGCCCGGTTAATGGGATATCCGCCCAGATCCGGTCGCGGCCATCGCCCACGCCGGAGGGCTTCCCCTGTTCAGGTGTTGATTTTCGGCCGCCGATCGCGCACCGTCGCCCACCGTTTGCGCCGACATGCGATGCAGAAAGACCCATCATGACCCAAGACGCCCGATCCGAACTCGGCATCCCAGGCACGCTGCGCGCCGGGATCAACCTCTCCAACACCCTGCTGGTCAGCGGAACCGGCCCGGGCGGCGATCCCGACGGCGTCGCCCCGGAAATTGCCGCGGCAATCGCCGCCGAGCACGGCGTTTCCGTCGCCTTCGTGACCTACCCCACGCCGGGTGAGGTCGCCGATGCGGTGGCGCGCGACGAATGGGATATCGCCTTGATCGCGGAAGACCCGGAACGGGCGGAGAGCATCGGCTTTTGCGACGCCTATGTCGAGATCGAGGCGACCTACCTGGTGCAAGGCGATTCGCCTTTTCAGTCGATCGCGGACGTCGATCAGCCGGGGGTCAAGATCGCGGTGTCAGCCCGCTCGGCCTATGACCTTTACCTCGCCCGCGCGTTGAAGCATGCCGAACTGTCCCGCGCCAAGGGCCTTCCCGGCGCCATGGACCTGTTCGTGCGCGAAAAGCTCGATGCCTTGGCCGGGCTGGTTCCGGCGTTGCAGGACTGCGCCAAAGATCTGCCCGGTTCGCGGATCATCGGCGGGCACTACACCACGGTGCGCCAGGCCGTCGGAACCAAGC
>JAOTVC010000219.1 GCA_029863585.1 Alphaproteobacteria bacterium
GCCGATTCACGATGATTCTGTAACGACTTAAAGGGCTTTGATCCGGGCATTGAGGCGGGAGACCTTGCGCGATGCCGTGCTGCGGTGCAGCACGCCCCTGGTCACGCCGCGCATAATTTCGGGCTGGGCTTCTTTCAAAGCGGCATTGGCGGCGTCCTTGTCACCGGTCGCGATGGCCGTTTCCACCTTCTTGACGAAGGTGCGCACGCGGCTCATGCGGTTGCGGTTGACCGCCGTCTTGCGCGCGGTCTGGCGGATACGTTTCTTTGCGGACCGGATATTGGCCATGTCGTCTGCCCTGCTTCGTTGTCCCGTTCAACCGTGAACGGCCGGGGCCCCAATCGAGGCGCGAAGAGGGGTTATAAGCATCCCCGCGGGGACCGTCAAGGGCAGGGTTTGCAACGATCTTGCGCCGCCCGCCCGGCATCCCGCGGTCGCTGCCGAGGCGGCCCGACCGGCCGGATTTCGCGAACCCGCGCCACTCAGCGCTGCGCTTGCGGACAATAGAAGGTCGATCGGCCGGCCTGGACCAACCGGCGGATGCCGGCGCAGCCCTGGGCCGGCCCGGCGCAGCGCGGGCATGGCGCGCCTTGGCGCCCGTAGACCGCAAAATTGTGCTGAAAATAGCCGAGCTCCCCGCTGGGCTGGCGGTGATCGCGCAACGAGGAACCGCCCGCCTCGATGGCTTCGGTCAGCACCATTTGAATGGCCTCGGCCAGCCGTTCGGCGCGCCGGGAACCGACATTGGCGGCCTTGCGCCGCGGCGAGATGCCGGCGCGGTAGAGCGCCTCGCAGACATAGATATTGCCGAGCCCGGCGACCACCCGCTGATCCAGCAATGCCGACTTGATGGGGGTCGCCTTACCCGCCAGCCGGGCCGCGAGAACCGGGCCGGTGAAAGCCGGGCCGAGCGGCTCGGGGCCGAGGTCCGCGAACAGGGGATGGACGTCGATCTCCGTCCGCTTGACCAGGGTCATCAAACCGAAGCGTCTGGCATCGTTGAACAGGATGCGCGCGCCGCCGTCGGTTTCCAGAATCACGTGATCGTGGGGTCCGGGGGCGATCTCCAGATTGGCGCCGCCCGCACCCGTCACCACCATGCGTCCCGACATGCCGAGATGGGTGACCAAGACCTCGTCGGTAGCCTCGAACCCGATCAACATGTATTTGGCGCGCCGGGTGATGGCGCTGACCCGGCGGCCGGTCAGCCAGGCCGCCAACCCTTCGGGGAAGGGGATGCGCAGGCCTTTGCGGCGCACCTCCGCGCGCTTGATGCGCCGCCCCTCGAGGACGGGAATCAGGCCGCGGCGTACGGTTTCGACTTCGGGAAGCTCCGGCATGGCGGGCACCGTAGCGGAATTGCACGGCGTCCGCTATTGTCGCCGCCATGGACAAGGCCCCAAACCATACCGGCCGGCGGCCGCCTGGCACTCCGCCGCCCGAGACCGTGCCGTTCGGCGCCGAGGATATTCCGGCGGCGGAAAAGGCGGCCCGGGTCGGCGCCGTGTTCGAAAGCGTCGCCGCGCGCTACGACCTCATGAACGACCTCATGAGCTTCGGCACCCACCGGCTGTGGAAGGCAAGCGCGGTCGACTGGCTGATGCCCCGGCCCGGCGAACGGATCCTCGATGTCGCGGGCGGCACCGGCGACATGGCCATGCGCATGGCGCGCCGCGCCGGCGGCGCCCAGGCCATCGCCCAGGCGGGTGGCGCGGTCACCGTGATCGACCGTTCCGCGCCGATGATGACGGTGGGGCGTGGACGCGTGGCCGAAGCCGGCCTTGGCGCCGCCATCGGCTTCGCCGCGGGCGATGCCGAAGCCCTGCCGATCGGCAAGGGCAGCGCCGATGCCTATGTCATCGCCTTCGGCCTGCGCAACGTCACCCATCCCGATGCCGCGCTGGCGGAGGCCTACCGGGCGCTGCAACCCGGCGGGCGGTTCTTGTGCCTGGAATTCTCCCGGCCGCGCTGGCCGCTCCTGAAACCCGCCTTCGAGCGCTTCGCCCGCGAGGTGCTGCCGCGCATGGGCAGGGCCGTGGCGGGGGATGCCGAATCTTATCACTACCTGGCCGAGAGCATCCGCCGCTTCGCCGACCAAGAACGCCTTGCGGCGATGGTCGAAGCGGCCGGCTTCGGGTGCGTCAAGGTGCGCAACCTGGCCGGCGGCATCGCCGCGATCCACACCGGCTGGCGACTTTAGAAGCCCGATGTTGCGTGCCCTGAGGAATCTTGCCCGCCTGGCCAGGATCGCCCTGACCCTGGCGCGATACGACGCCTTGTTCCCTCTCGACCGGCTGGGCTTCACCGCCCCCTTCGGCCGGGCGCTCCGGCTGGTGGCGAACCTGCCCGGCCTGCGCCGGGACCTGGGCGATTTGCGGCCGGGCGAACGCCTGGCCGCGGCCCTGATCGAACTGGGCCCCAGCTTCATCAAGTTCGGCCAGTCGCTCGCCACCCGAGCCGACCTGATCGGCGACGATATCGCCGAGGACCTCTCGCGCCTGCAGGACCGGCTGGCCCCGTTCCCCAGCGCCGATGCGCGCGCGATCGTCGCATCGGAGCTCGAATGTCCCCTGGAGGATGCCTTCGCGAGCTTCGAAGACAGCCCCGTGGCCGCCGCGTCCATTGCCCAGGTCCACCTGGCCGTCACCACGGACGGCGCGCCGGTCGCGGTCAAGGTGCTGCGCCCGGGCATCGAGGCGAAGTTCGATCAGGACCTCGACCTGTTCGCCTGGATCGCCGAACAGGTGGAACGCAACCGGCCCGACCTGCGCCGGCTCAAGCCGCGGGAAGTGATCCGCACCTTCGCCCGGGTGGTGGCGGCGGAAATGGATCTGCGCCTGGAAGCCGCGGCGGCGTCGGAGCTCGCCGATAATTTCGCCGGCGACCCGAGCTTCCGGGTGCCGGCCATCGATTGGCAGCGGACCGCCCGCCGGGTCCTCACCCTGGAGCGCATCGAGGGCATCCCCATCGACGAACGCGCCCGGCTGGTGGCCGCCGGGATCGATCCCGATGCCGTGCTCCAGACCGCCTCCCGGGCCTTTTTCCTGCAGGTCTTCCGCGACGGCTTCTTCCATGCGGATCTGCATCCGGGCAATTTGTTCGTGGCCGCCGACGGCGCGCTGCAGGTGGTCGATTTCGGCATCATGGGGCGGCTCGACATGGCGACGCGGCGCTATCTCGGCGAGATGCTGCTGGGATTCCTGGAGAGCGATTACGGCCGGGTCGCCGATGTCCACTTCCGGGCGGGTTACGTGCCGGCCAACCAATCGAGGGACCTGTTCATGCAGGCCTGCCGCTCGATCGGCGAGCCGATCCTGGGCCTGCCGCTGAGCCGGATCTCCATCGCCCGGCTTCTCGGGCAGCTGTTCAAGGTGACCGAAACCTTCGAGATGGAGGCCCAGCCGCAGCTTCTCCTGCTGCAAAAGACCATGATGGTGGCCGAGGGGGTGGGCCGGCTGCTGAATCCCGATGTCAACATGTGGGAGCTTTCGCGACCGCTGATCGAGGATTGGATGCGCGACAACCTCGGCCCCGAGGCGCGCCTGCGCAGCACCGCCCAAGACATCTGGCAAGGGGTGGAGCGCTTGCCGGGTTTTCTCGCCAATGTCGAGCGGCTCGCCGCCATCATCGCGGAAAAGGGCCACCAGCTGCACCCCGATACCATTGCCCGCCTGCTGGATGCCGAAGGGGCCCATCATCGCGCCTCCCGCGGCACCGCGCCCCAATGGATCATCGCCGCCCTGCTGGCCGCGATTCTGCTGACTCTGGCCTTTAAAACTTTCTAAATTCCAACGGGTTATAAGAATACCGATTTGTTCTTGTAGATTCCCCCGGCGACCCTTATTTAATAACACGCTTTTTTCGTAAATTAGACGGGGCTCAGGCGTGCTTGACGGCAAGCGCATCCTTCTGATCGTTCCAGGCGGCATCGCCGCTTACAAGAGCCTGGAGCTCGCCCGCCTCCTGGGCCGGGCCGGCGTCCGGGTGCGCGCCATCCTGACCGAAGCCGGCGCGAAATTCATCACGCCGCTGTCCCTGGCCGCGATCACCGGCGAAAAGGTTTATTCCGACCTGTTCTCCCTGACCGACGAAAGCGAGATGGGCCATATCCGCCTGGCGCGGGAAACCGACCTGATCGTTGTCGCGCCGGCCACCGCCGACATCCTGGCCAAGATGGCCCACGGAATCGCGGGCGACCTCGCCACGACGGCCCTGCTGGCCAGCGACAAGCCGGTGATGGTGGCACCCGCCATGAATGTCCGCATGTGGGAGCATCCCGCGACCCGCGCCAACATGGAGACGCTGGCCGCGCGCGGGGTGCGGATCGTCGGCCCCGGCGCCGGCGAACTTGCCTGCGGCGAAATGGGCGAGGGGCGGCTTGCCGAGGTCGAGGACATCTTGTCCGCGATCACCGATTTCTTCGCGGCCGGCCTGCCGCTCACCGGACGGCACGCCATCGTGACCTCCGGACCCACCCACGAGCCGCTCGACCCGGTCCGCTTCATCGGCAACCGGTCGTCGGGCAAGCAGGGCCATGCCATCGCCGCGGCACTGGCCGGATTGGGGGCGCGAACCACGTTGATCTCCGGCCCCGTGGCGGAGCCCGATCCGCCGGGTCTCAAGACCATCCATGCCGAGACGGCGATCGAAATGCGCGATGCGGTGCGGGCCGCCCTTCCCGCCGATGTCGCCGTCATGGCGGCGGCGGTCGCCGACTGGCGGGCCAAGGCACCGGCGCCGGCCAAGATCAAGAAGGCAAGCGGCACCGCGCCCAAGTTGGAACTGGTGGAGAACCCCGACATCCTCGCCGAGATCAGCCAGAGCGGCAATGCCCGGCCCGGCCTGGTGATCGGTTTTGCCGCCGAGACCGAGAACGTCGTCGCCAACGGGATCGCCAAGCGCGCGGCCAAGGGCTGCGATTGGATCGTTGCCAACGACGTCTCCGCGGCCGCCGGCGTGTTCGGCGGCGATGAGAATACCGTGCACCTGATCCGCGACGGCGCCACCGAGGATTGGCCCCCGATGACCAAGACCGAGGTGGCCCGGCGCCTCGCCGCGGCCATCGCCGCCCATCTTGGGACGGCGTCATGACGGGGGCGGACGAACAGGGGATCGGCATCAAGATCCAGAGGCTTCCTCATGCGGGCGACCTGCCGTTGCCCGCTTATGCAACCGCAGGCAGCGCCGGCGTCGATCTCGCCGCCGCCGTGGAGGCCGAGGTCATCCTGCCGCCGGGGGGCCGCGCCCTGATCCCGACCGGCTTCGCGATCGCCCTGCCTGATGGGTTTGAGGCCCAAGTGCGGCCGCGTTCGGGCCTGGCCGTCAGGGACGGCGTCAGCGTGCTCAACGCACCCGGCACCATCGATGCCGATTACCGGGGCGAGGTGAAGGTGTGCCTCGTGAACCAGGGCGAACGGCCGTTTACGGTGCGGCGGGGCGAGCGCATCGCCCAGATGGTGGTGGCGCCCGTCAGCCGGCTGCAGTGGAGCGAGACCCAGGCGCTCGACGCGACCGCGCGCGACACCGGCGGGTTCGGCTCCACCGGAAAGGACGCCTCGGACGCCGGCCATGCACAGGGAGGGCGGCCGTGATCCGCCTGCCCAAGAAGCTGCTGTTCGCGATCGAGGCGGTGCTCGACATCGCCTACAACGCAGGCGATGTCGAGCA
>JAOTVC010000220.1 GCA_029863585.1 Alphaproteobacteria bacterium
TTTCCCAGGAGCCGATCAGGCCGCCGACATGGATCAACAGGGCGATTTCAGCGATGGGAACGACAATAAAGGCGAGCAGTATGGCCATGACGCCCTTAACATTGGGGTCGGGGCGCCCTATGTCTAGGTTTAACCCCGCCGAAAGACGGTTTCGGCCATACTGGATTTTAACCCGAGACGGGTTTAACGTGGATATTTGCGCGGGCTCCCGTAGCGGTCCCCCCTCGCCCCGCTGAAGAGGCAGGCCATGGACAGCGATTTTTTTATCATCATCATGGCGTTTGTCGCCGGGTTCGTGATTCTGCGCCTTCGCAGCGTTTTGGGTAAACGGACCGGTCACGAACGCCCACCGCCCGCCGATCCCTTCGGCTCCCGCCGGGCCCGGGCGGGTGACGACCGTGCCAGCGAAGACGAGGGCGAAGCGGAGGCCACGGACAACGTGGTCCGGCTCCCCGGCCGCGACGGGCAGGAAATCGCCGCCGAAACACCGCTGGGTGCCGGCCTGACCCAGATCAAGGTTGCCGACCCGCGGTTCGATCCGGGCGAGTTCGTGGAAAAGGCGAAAGACGCGTTTGAGTACATCGTGATGAATTTTGCCGAGGGCGATACCGCCGCCCTCAAGCCGCTCCTGTCCAAAGACGTTTTCGAAGGATTCTCCAGCGCCATCGAGGAACGAAAGAACAAGGACGAAAAGCTCGAAACCAACCTGGTCCGTATCAAGGATACGGAACTTCTCGAAGCGGAGATGTCCGGGCGTACCGCGTCGATCACGGTCAAGTATATCACCGAGCAGATCAATGTGACGCGGGACAAGGACGGCAACGTCGTCGACGGGGATCCCGACCGCATCGCCGATGTGGTGGATATCTGGACCTATGAACGCAACACCCGCTCATCTGATCCCAATTGGGTTCTTGTCGCGACGGAAACCCCGCAGTAACCCCGTGAATGCCGGCGTCGGGGCGGGCCCGGCCCGCGGATTCCGCCTGCCGGGATTGACGGTCCTCGCACCTGTCGTCTGCGCCGCGCTGCTGGCGGTGGGCGCTTGCGCACCGGTGGTGCCGGTCGACCGGGTGGCGCTCCGCCCCTCGGGGTTCGATGATCTTCCGGGCTGGACCAATGACGACGTGAGCCAGGCGATCGCCGCCTTGGCCCGCTCCTGCGAAGTCTTGGACGGCCTCCCTGTCGATAGGGCGATGGGCCCCCGGGCCTTGGCGGGCCGGGTGCGCGATTGGCGTCCCGCTTGTGCCGAGCTGGCCGCGGATGCCCGCCTGGCGGCCGGTCCGCTGCGTGCCAGGGAATTCTTCGAACGTCATTTTCGCCCCTTCGCGGTCATCGGCGCCGATGGGAACGAGGGCCTCTTTACCGGCTATTTCGAGTTTACCCTGAAGGGCGCGCGGCAGCGCTCCGCCCGCTTCGCGACACCGCTCTATGGCCGCCCCGCGGATCTGGTGACGGCGGATCTCGGCGTGTTTTCAGACGATTGGCGGGGGCGCACCATCGCCGGGCGCGTTCGGGCGGGCCGTCTCATCCCCTATGACGACCGAACGGCCATAACCCAGGGGGCGCTGGCGGACCGGGGGCTGGAACTGGCCTGGGCGGAAGATCCGGTGGATGCCTTCTTCCTGCAGATCCAGGGCTCCGGCCGGGTCGAAATGCCCGACGGATCGGTATTGCGCTTGGGTTACGCCGGCAAGAATGGTCATGCCTATACCGCCATCGGCAAGGTGTTGGTGGAGACGGGGGCGCTAGAACTCGAGAATGTGACCATGCAATCGATCCGGGCCTGGCTCAAGGCCAACCCGGAAAGGAGAGATTCGGTCCTGGCCCGGAACCGCTCCTTCGTCTTTTTTCGTGAGATCACCGGCCCGGGGCCGATCGGCACCCAGGGCGTGGCCTTGACCGCGGGCCGCTCGCTCGCCATCGACCGCAAGTTCCTGCCCCTCGGCGTGCCGATGTTCGTCGCGGCCGACGACCCCGCCGGCAAGCTCGAGCCCATCCGCCGGCTGATGGTGGCCCAGGATACCGGTGGCGCCATCCGCGGCCCTGTCCGCGGCGATATCTTTTTCGGCCACGGGCCCGAAGCCGCGCGCCTCGCCGGCCAGGCCAAGCTGCGCGGGCGCACCTGGGTGCTCCTGCCCCGGCCTTCGGCCTCCGAAGCGGTGGCGGAGCGTTGAATGGCGCGCAAGCCGACGAACCAGGGGACCGGCGACGACACCGCGCTGTGGCGCCAGATCACCGGTACCGTGAAGCCGCTCAAGCGCCGGGCGGAGGGCCGGCCCGCCCCGGCCCGGGCCGAGGGGACGGCGGCAAAACAGCCGCCCGCGTCAATAAAGGCATCGGCTGTAAAAAAGCCTGCGCCGCTTTCCACACCGCCCGCGCAACCGGTTGAACCGCTTTCTGCCGGTCCGGCCGCGGGGCTCGACAAACGGACGGCCCAGCGCCTGCGCCGCGGCCAGCTCAGGATTGACGGCCGCATCGATCTGCACGGCATGACCCAGGCGGAGGCGCATGCCAACCTCGTCCGATTCATCACCGGCTCGGCGGCGCGGGGCCGGCGCTGCGTTCTGGTGATTACCGGCAAGGGTCTGAGGGGCGGCGCCGGCACCGGCGTGTTGCGCGTCCAACTGCCGCGCTGGCTGAACGAGCCGGCGCTGCGCCCCCTCATCCTGAGCTTCACTCCCGCCCAGCCCAAGGACGGCGGGGGCGGCGCGTTTTATGTCTATCTGCGCAAGGCACGCGAGCCCGGCTCATGACGCCGTTCGGGGCCAAACTGCGGGAACTGCGCCGCCAGCGGGGGCTGACTCTCAAGCGGATGGCGACAGACCTGCAGCTTTCACCCGCCTACCTGTCGGCGTTGGAACACGGCCGGCGCGGCCGGCCCAGCCCCGTGCTGGTGATGCAGATCTGCCAGTATTTCCATCGCATCTGGGAAGACGCCGACGAGCTCGAGCGCCTGGTGCAGCTTTCCCATCCGCGGGCCGTGGTCGATACCGCCGGCCTGGAACCTGAAGCGACCGAGCTCGCCAATCTCCTGGCCGAACGCATCGGGGATCTGGACGTACCGCGCCTGCGCCGCCTGATCGCCATCGTCAGGGGCGAGGACGAGGGACGATAACCGCAGGTTAGAGGATGAATTTGGAAAGGTCGGTGTCGCGGACCAGGTCGCCGACCTGCTGGCGCACGAAGGTGGCGTCGATCCGCACTTTTCTGCCCGGCGTGTCGGAGGCGGTGAAGCTGACCTCCTCCAGCAGGCGCTCCATCACCGTCTGCAGGCGGCGGGCGCCGATATTCTCGACATTCTCGTTGACCTCCGCCGACAGGATTGCGATCTCGCGCACCCCGTCCTCGGTGAATTCTAGCTCGACCTCCTCGGTCGCGAGCAGGGCGGTGTATTGGCGGATCAGGCTGGCCTCGGGCTCGGTCAGGATCCGCACGAAATCTTCGACGCTGAGCGCTTCAAGTTCGACTCGAATGGGCAGCCGCCCCTGTAGCTCGGGCAGCAGGTCGGACGGTTTCGCGAGGTGGAAGGCGCCGGAAGCGATAAACAGCACGTGGTCGGTCTTCACCGCGCCGTGCTTGGTGGCCACCGTCGTACCCTCGATCAGGGGCAGCAGGTCGCGCTGCACCCCTTCGCGGGAGACGTCGGCGCCGGCGCGTTCCTCCCGCGCGCAAATCTTGTCGATCTCGTCCAGGAAGACGATGCCGTTCTGTTCCACCGTCTCGATGGCATCGCGCACGATGGCATCCTGGTCGAGCAGCTTGTCGGCTTCTTCCTCCACCAGCACCTTGTGGGAGTCGGCGACCAGGATCTTGCGTGGCTTGGTCTGGCCGCCGAATGCCTTGCCCAGCATGTCGCCGATATTGATCATGCCGACGGACGCGCCGGGGATGTCCGGGAGATCGAAGGTCGGCATGCCGCCGCCGGAATCCTGGACCTGGATCTCGATCTCCTTGTCGTCGAGCTCTCCGGACCGCAGCATGGCGCGGAATTTGTCCCGGGTCGGCTTGCCGGCTCCTTCGCCCACCAGCGCATCCAGCACCCTTTCCTCCGCCGCGAGCTCGGCCCGCGCTATCACCGCCTTGCGCGCCTTGTCCCGGGTCAAGACGATGGCCGCCTCCAGAAGGTCGCGGACGATCTGTTCGACATCGCGGCCGACATATCCCACCTCGGTGAACTTGGTGGCCTCGATCTTGATGAAGGGTGCTTGGGCAAGCCGCGCCAGTCGGCGGGCGATCTCGGTCTTGCCGACGCCGGTGGGACCGATCATCAGAATGTTCTTCGGCAGGACCTCTTCGCGCAGGTCTTCGGACAGCTGCTGACGCCGCCAGCGGTTCCTGAGCGCGATGGCGACGGCACGCTTGGCGTCCTTTTGGCCGACGATGAAACGGTCGAGCTCGGAGACGATCTCGCGCGGGCTGAAGGCGGCGGCGGCGGGAAGGGTTGCCATCAGGCGGCCCCCAGCTTTTCGATCACGACCTGGTCGTTGGTGTAGACGCAGATGCCGGCGGCGACCGCCATGGCGCGGCGGGCGATGGCTTCGGCGTCCATGTCGTCCCGGTCGGCGAGCGCCCGGGCGGCGGCCAACGCGAAGTTGCCGCCCGACCCGATGCCGATCAACCCGTCTTCGGGTTCCAGGACGTCGCCGGTGCCGGTGACGATCAGCGACACTTTGGTATCGGCCACCGCCAGCAGGGCCTCGAGCCGCCGCAAATAGCGGTCGGTGCGCCAGTCCTTGGCCAGTTCCACGCAGGCCCGGGTGAGATCGCCGTGCTTATCCAGCTTGGCCTCGAGGCGCTCGAACAAGGTGAAAGCATCGGCGGTCGCGCCGGCGAAACCGGCGATCACCTTGCCGTCCTTCAAGGATCGGACCTTGCGGGCGTTGGATTTCAGAACCGTCGCCCCCATCGTAACCTGGCCGTCGCCGGCCATCACCACCTCCCCCCGCTTGCGCACGCAAAGGATGGTGGTGCCGTGCCAGGCGGCGGCATCGGTGCCATGGGGATTATCGGCCTGTGTCATATCGTTTCACCTCGCCCGTGGGGCCGCAAAGATAGCAGAGCATGTGGCCATGAAAAGCCCGCTTTCAACGGCCTGTAAATCCGGTGTACCGTACATATGCACGCGTACATTCCGGCAAGAGCGGCCGAAGCGGCTTTCCCTCCGCCCGATGACCTGCTAAAAGGCCGAATTGCCGCGCGTCCGGAAGGCGTCGCCGGCGGCTCCCACGGAGGATGTCATGGCAGCGCGGACCGCGCGGGTCGAACGCAACACCAAGGAAACGCAGATCTCGGTCGAGGTGGATCTCGACGGCTCCGGGATTTACGAGGTCTCGACGGGCATCGGTTTCCTCGATCACATGTTGGAGCAGCTCTCGCGCCACAGCCTGATCGATATCAAGCTCGCGGCCAAGGGCGACCTGCACATCGACTTCCACCATACCACCGAGGATACCGGCATCGTCCTTGGCCAGGCGGTGGCCAAGGCACTGGGCGAGCGCGCCGGCATCCGCCGCTATGGCGCGGCGCTGATTCCCATGGACGAAACTTTGACCCGCGTGGCGCTGGACGCCTCCAACCGGCCGTATCTGATCTGGAAGGTCGCCTTCGTGCGCGACAAGCTCGGGGAGATGGACTGCGA
>JAOTVC010000221.1 GCA_029863585.1 Alphaproteobacteria bacterium
CCCGTCAACCATTAAGACGTTTTAAATCGACGCCTGCTAGATCAGAGACATGCAAACCGATCAGGCATATGGGTCCGACGGGTTTGGTCGGGACGAGGCTGACCCGCAGGGACTGCCCGAGCGCTCCGCGGGACCCTTCGCGTCCAGCAATCTGCCGTTGTTTACCGACGCCATCGAGGGGTCCGGCACACCGATCCGCCGGTTTCTGTTCGCGTACGGAGATTTGCCGGTGATCGGTGAATTGCGGCCGGGGCCCGATGGCTTCGAACTCCGGCTTCTGGTGGTGGTGGGCCGGCTGCCCTACTCGGTTGAATCCCGCGATCAAAGGGAGAAGATGCTCAACCTGATTCGGGCCTTTCCCCCGGACCTGGGCCAATCGCTCGTCATTGCGGCCGATCAGTCGATCTGCCTCAGCGCCACCGCGCCGCTCCCGGCGTCCCTGACACCAGCGGCATTCCTTTCAAGTTTGGTGGCGCGCCTATTCCACCTCGATCCCGTGCTCAGATCGCTGGCCGAAATTCTGCCCGACCTGGCTCCTGCCCTCGGCGTACCTCCCGCCGCCGAAACAGAAGACCCGGGCACCGCACCGTCGCGCTAGTTCACCGCTCCCGTTTTGGGCAATGAGAAAATCTGACCGGGATAGATGAGATCGGGGTCTCGGATCTGGTCCCTGTTGGCATCGTAGATGACAGTGTACTGGAAACCGCTGCCATAGGTTCCCCGGGCAAGCTGCCAGAGATTGTCCCCAGGCTGGACCACCACCACGCCGCCGGCCGGAATATCCGCCAAGGCCGCGGCTCGGCTGAAGGGGATCTCGATGCGGCGGGCCACCGCTCCGCTGCTTCCCAGTTCGTCGACACGCAACCGATAGGTCCCGGGCTGCAATGGCCGGCGAGGGCGGAAGGACCAGTGTCCGTTCTTATCGGCCACCGAATCGCCGAGTGCGCGGTTGTCGAGATAGATGCGAAGACGCGCCCCCGGCCGTGCGGTGCCCCCGATCCGGACCCGTCCCTGCAGATCGTAATCAATATTGTCGACCGAGAGACCACCGGGCTTGCCACGCCGCGTGCCGTCGGGCCCTTGAAGGACGCGGCTACCCTGCAAGCCGGGCCCGCCGGCGCCCGGCCTCGGCACCCGGAGGGCGATCACGCCGCCGGTCCCATCGATCTTCCGCCCGGCAACGTCGTAACCCGGTTTGGGCACGACGAGAACCACCTCACCCGCCGACTCCTGGGTCGTCCCATCGGGAAGCTTGGCTCTGAGACTGAGGGTCCGGCTTCCCGGCGCCAGCGGCTTGGCTGGCACCAGCACCCACTCGCCGCGCCCATCGGCGGTAACGGTCCCGATCGGCTTGCCGCCTTCCATTACGGTCACCTTGGAGCCCGGGACCGCGCGTCCGGCAATCACGGCATTTCCGTCGGGGCTGATTCGCACGATGTCGAACAACGGGAGCCCACCGCGATCGGCGGAACCAGGGGCCCGCAGGCCGCCCCCGTCTTTCCCGACATTGGGAAGACCGATCAGGCCGCCTCGCTGACGGTCCCCTCCGTCAACCCCCGACTCCCCGGGCGCCTTGGCCGTCGGCCCAGCGTTGTCGTCGGAGCCAGGCAGGGTAAAAAGGCTTACGGCCAGAGCGACGGCAACCATGATGCCGCCGATAACGGCGATGACGAGAGCCCGATTCAAACCGACCGATTCCCTCTGTTGGGTGCGTCAAAGGTCTTACTCCGCCCGATCGGGGTCGGCAGCCCTTTGCCCATACCGTAACTTCTCCATGTATCGCACGCAATGGCGGTCGCGCCTACGGGGTTCATGGCCTGACGGCCTATTTGGTAGGCTTTGGAAGGCTGCGCTGGATTGCCGGCAAGGCTTTGAGGTAGACGGCGATGGCCCGACGGTCGGCCGCCGTGAGTTTAGCGGTGCCATGGGTCACCACGTCGGCCATCAAGGAGCCGAATTCGTCGCCGTCGGGCAGGGTCCCCGTCTCCAAGGAATCGATGATTTCCTCGAGGCTCCACTTGCCGATCCCAGTCCCTGAATCCGGAGTAATATTTGGAATGCGTTCGTTGTCCGGTCCCTGGGCGTTTCCCGCTAACCAGAGAGATCGTTTCATTCCGCCGAGCGCGGTGCGGGGCGTGTGGCACTCGCCGCAATGGGTCAGCGCCTCCACCAGATACGCGCCCCGGTTCCACTCCGCGGACTTGTCCGCCTTGGACTTGTAGGGACCTTCTTCGAGGTAGAGCGTCTTCCATAACCAAACACCCGCCCGAATGTTATAGGGAAAACCAAGCTCCTGCTTGGGACTCTGGCGGTCGATTGGCGGCAAGGAAAAAATATAGGCCTTGAGGTCCTTGAGATCCCCGTCGGTCATAAGGGTGAAGGAGGCATAGGGAAAGGCGGGATAGTAATGGCGGCCTCCGGGAGACACCCCCTTCCGCATGGCGCGAATGAATTGCGCCTCGCTCCATTTGCCAATGCCGCGTTCCGGGTGCGGGCTGATGTTGGGACCGTAGAAGGTGCCGAAGGGGGTCTTGATGGCGGCCCCGCCGCCCAGCAGCGGCCCTTTCTTGGCCCGATCGGTGTGGCAATTGGCGCAGCCCGATGCATCGAAAATGTATTTCCCGCGCTCGAGCGCCGCCGTATCGGCCGCCGCCGCGGACATGACCGTTGCCGCAAAGAGCGTCCCAAAGGCCGCCACGACGAAAACGGGCCTACCAATATGGAACATGAGGGAAAAACCGGCGCCAGGTTTGAAGGAAGTATAGCGAAGGCCGCCGGGTTTCCCCGGCGGCCTGTCAATTAACTCTTGGTCCTATTTGACCTTGGGGCCACGGTATTTCTTGTGGCACCCGCCGCAGCCCATGTCACCCATGGCCTTGGCGACCGCCTTGGCATCGCCGCCCTTGGCGGCCGTGGCACCGTCGGCGGCGGCCTTCTGCATCTTGGCCACGCGCTTTTGAAAATCGGCGGTGTCGTTCCAGATGTCCGGCTTGGACCGGGTCTTGTGCATGTCGCTGCCCGATCCCTTCGGCCACAGGCTCATGTCGAGCTGCTTGGTGAGCGCGGCCAGCTTCTCGGCAGCCGCAACCTCGGCCGGGCCGATCTTGCCCTTCTTCGCCGCGCCGCTCAGCCCCTTGCGCGTCTTGCTGATATTCTTCATCAGCGAATTACGCTTCTTCAGGGTCGCGCCCAGGTCGGCCTGGGCGACGGATACGGAATAACCATCGGATGTCTTGACGTCGGCTTGGCTGACGCCGGTTACCGCCAGTGTCCCCCCAATCATGGCCACAGCAGCGATCGATGGAATCAAGAACTTGAATTTCATGCAAACCTCCCGGTTCTAGGGCCGGCTCGCGCATCACCATGATTCCGCGGCTCCGGCAAGGTCCCAGGCATCCCCCCTAAGCGAAATTATTTTGCGGGCCCGGCACAATGCTCCCAGGCACCACCTATAATGGGACTACCCTAATAGTATCAGGACCTAAAAATAGGGCAGGATCAAGGCAAGATCTGGCCTGTTGTGCCCTTCCCCGTCGGGGACCTGTATAACCGCGCCGTCCGTGCAGGGGGAGGAACGCGAAGAATGGCTGAGATCGGATCCGTTTGTGTCTATTGCGGCTCCTCGTTGGGGCATGAGCCCCGCTACCGCGCGACCGCCGCGCAGTTCGGGCTAATCCTGGCAGAGGCAGGCATCGAGTTGGTCTACGGCGGTGGCAATATCGGCCTCATGGGCGTGCTTGCCGATGCGGCCATCGCCGGCGGCGGTCGGGTCACCGGCATCATCCCCGAAGACCTCAAGCGGGCCGAGCTGGCCCATGACCGCCTGAGCGATCTGGTCACCGTCACCTCCATGCACGAACGCAAGCGCCAGATGTTCGAACGCGCGGACGCCTTCGTCGCGCTTCCCGGGGGGCCCGGCACCCTCGACGAGACCATAGAAATCATCACCTGGCGGCAATTGCGGCTGCACGGCAAGCCGGTGGTGATCCTGAATGACGGCGGATATTGGCGGCCCCTGGTGGACCTGTTGGAATACACCATCGCCAACGGTTTCGCGCGCGAGAGCTTTCGTCGGTTATACCAGGTGGTGGACCGTGTCGAGGACGTGCTGCCCGCCCTCTACCGCCATCGCCCGCCCGAACTGCCTGCCCGGCCCGAACGGGTGTAGCGCCCCCGCGCACGCCGGGTTGCGCTGCCTCCCAGGTCTGATATGTTGCGCGCCGTAATTCCTGGGGGTTCAGGGACGTCCGTCGTCGGCATCCAATCGGCCCCCGCATCGGTTCCGGGGAGATAATCGAATGGCCAAAATCAAGGTCGCCAACCCAATCGTCGAACTCGACGGCGACGAAATGACAAGGATCATCTGGCAGTTCATCAAGGACAAGCTGATCCTGCCTTACCTTGACGTTGAACTGAAATATTACGATCTCGGCATCGAGAAGCGGGACGAGACCGACGACCAGATCACCGTCGATGCCGCCAACGCCATCAAGCAATATCGGGTCGGGGTCAAATGCGCGACCATCACCCCGGACGAGGCGCGGGTCGAGGAATTCGGCCTCAAGCAGATGTGGCGTTCGCCCAACGGCACGATCCGCAACATCGTCGGCGGCACCATCTTCCGGGAACCGATCATCTGCGAGAACGTCCCACGGCTGGTGCCCGGCTGGACCCAGCCCATCGTCGTCGGCCGTCACGCCTATGGCGACCAGTACCGCGCCACGGACTTCCTGGTGCCGGGCAAGGGGAAGCTGACCATCAAGTTCGAGCCCGAAGGCGGCGGCGAGGTGATCGAGCGCGAGGTGTTCGACTTCCCCGGCCCGGGCATCGCCCTAAGCATGTACAACCTCGACGATTCGATCCGCGGTTTCGCCGAGAGCTGCTTCAACTACGCCCTCCAAAGGGGCTGGCCGCTCTACCTATCGACCAAGAATACCATCCTCAAGATCTACGACGGTCGGTTCAAGGACATCTTCGAAGAGACCTTTGAGAGCAAGTTCAAGAGCCAGTTCGAGGCCAAGGGCCTGATCTACGAACATCGCCTGATCGACGACCTGGTGGCCTGCGCGCTCAAATGGAACGGCGGCTTCGTCTGGGCTTGCAAGAACTACGACGGCGACGTGCAATCCGACACCGTGGCCCAGGGGTACGGCTCGCTCGGCCTGATGACCTCGGTGCTGATGACGCCCGATGGCCAGACGATCGAATCCGAAGCCGCCCACGGCACCGTTACGCGCCACTACCGCGAGCACCAGAAGGGCAATCCCACCTCGACCAATCCGATCGCCTCGATCTTCGCCTGGACCCGCGGGCTCAAGTATCGCGGCACCTTCGACGAAACGCCCGACGTGGTGGCCTTTGCCGAAGCGCTGGAAGAGGTTTGCGTCGAAACCGTCGAGGCGGGCTTCATGACCAAGGACCTGGCGCTCCTGATCGGACCGGATCAGGCCTGGATGAACACCACCGAGTTCCTCGACAAGCTTGACGAGAACCTTCAGGCCAAGATGGGCTGAGGGCGTTTCCGCCGCCTCATGGTTCGACCGTCTCATCATGGGGGCCAAGGGACGGCCTCATCGTGAGCAAATCGAAGGATGAGGGACTAGCCCGGAATCCGGGCACAAAAAA
>JAOTVC010000222.1 GCA_029863585.1 Alphaproteobacteria bacterium
CGCATGAAATCCATCTGGCCGCCGATCCCGGAATAGATACGGTGGCCGATCGAGTCGGCGCATGCCTGTCCGGTGAGATCCACCTGAAGGCACGAATTGATCGCCACGACCTTGTCGTTCCGCCGGATCAGCGAGGTATGGTTGGTGCGGTCGCACGGATGGAACTCTACCAGCGGGTTGTCGTGGACGAAACGGAACAGCTTTCGGGTGCCGCTCACGAAACTCGTGACGATGCGGTTCGGATGGACGCTCTTCAGCCGATTGGTGACGGCGCCTGCCTCAAACAGATCCACCACGCGATCCGAGAACATCTCGGTGTGGATCCCCAGATCCCGTTTCTCGCGCAAACGTAGGAGCGCCGCATCCGGTATCCCTCCGATGCCCATCTGCAGGGTCGAACCGTCCTCGACCAGGTCTGCGATGATCTCGCCGATGCGCGCGTCAACCTCCGTCTCCGGCTCGGGAAAATGCTCGACGAGCGGACGATCCGTATGGATAAAGGCGGTGATCCGCTCGAACGGCACCACGGTGTTCCCATGCGTGCGCGGCATCTGCTCGTTGATTTCCGCCACGATGACGCGGGCGGAATCGGCTGCCGCCTTGGCCGCATCCACGGATGTTCCCAGCGTGCAATACCCGTGCATGTCCGGTGGGGAGACCTGCAGGATCGCGGCATCCAGGCGGATTCTCCCGGACTGGAACAGGGCCGGGATATCCGAGAGGAAGACGGGCATGAAATCCGCGCGTCCTTCCTCGATCGGCTTCCTAAGAGCTGGGCCGGTGAAAAGCGAAATCGAGAAGAGGCGTCCTTCGCAATCCGGCTCGACGAACGGCGTCTCTCCCTCGGTGTGCAGATGGAATAGGCGCACGCCGTCCAGATCCTTTCGCCGGGCCATCGCCTTGAGCAGCGGGGTGGGAGTGGCGGCAGCTCCGTGCACGAAGACGTTCATCCCACTTCGAATCACCCCGACGGCTTCCGCCGCCGAAACGGCTTCCCTTGCCCAATCCCTCTCCATGTCGCATCTCCTCTTTACCACCGCCTACGCAAGACCCCTTCCCCTCATCTCGAATCGGCCTGAAAAAGAGTAACGTTCCTCGGGCCGATACGAGGGAGGCAGGTCAGGATAACTCGACGAACTCAAGACAGAAAGAAAACTTAATCCCTGGGGGAATTGCCCCGGATGAACGTCCCACCGTATCGTAGTTTGTACGGGGGCCGGCAGGGGAATCCGGATCGCCCCGCCCCCGAAATCTCCTTGACATAAATCGGTGCTTTCGGATATCTTTAAGTACTATTATGTATACAGTATACAGTATGCGGTCTTGATAAGGAAATCCCTTGGCACAGGTTCCTGTAACAATCGCGGCCTACGGGAACACATCATGGGCAGGAAGGATGACGGCGAGCTGAACGGGAGATTCGTTATCGGCGGAACAGGACAATGCAACGGGTACCCGCGATCGAAAGGAGGTGCAGGAAGGAAACCATAACAGGCGAAATGGGCTCAGGCTGATTCGTATCCAACAACTCACAGTGAGGAGGGAACGATGAGAAGGCTATTTGTCCTGTTAGCCATCTTTTTCCTAGCCGCACCACTAATCTTCTACGGGTGTGAAGGTAACGACGGCGCAACGGGCGCCACGGGCGCCATAGGCGTTCCAGGCGACCCAGGCGTTCCAGGCGACCCAGGCCCTGGTGTCGCCGCCAGCGTCGCAGACAAGCATGGCACAACTACGTTGGCGGCCAAAGAACTGGCGGACGCCGACAAGTACATGGTGGATATCACAATCACCAACGCGGCCGCCGATGCCGCCGGCGTGGCGACGGTCGACTTCACCGTCATGAACGGCACCACACCGGTCACAACGATCTCCAGCATCAGCGCCGGCATCTTCAAACTGGCGCCTGCGGGAGGCGAATTCAGCTACAACCGGTGGGTCCCCTACCTCTGGCGCTCGGAAACCGTTGAAGGCACTCAGGATGCCGAGGGCAACCTCTTCCTTATGCCGGACGGGACCCAAGTCAATCAGGGATATCGTGAGAGCTCTTCGGCGGGAACGCTCGTCAACAACGGCGGCGGAAGCTACACCTATACCTTCGGACAGAACCTCACCACGGCTACGCTTCCCGTCGGGGGGACGCCCATTACCTATGAGCGAAACCTGACCCACCGTGTGAGCGTGTACATGGGCGGCCACAACGGCCCGACCGGGGAAGGCGACTTCGACTTCGTGCCGGACGGCTCCGCTGTCACCGAGACGCGCAACATCGTAGAGACCGCGACGTGCAAGAAGTGCCATGGCACAAAAGAATTCGCCGGACACGGCGGTGACCGCGTCACGGTGGAGGGCTGCGCCACCTGCCACAGCCCGGACAGCAAGGATGCCCAGAGCGGCGAAAGCATCGAACTGGCGGTCATGATCCACAAGATCCATGCCGGCAACGAACTGCCGACCGTCGCGGGACCCGACGGAGTGTATTACGACAACCCGTGGACCATGGAGGACGAAACGGCCGACAACGGCGAGTACATCCTCTGGGGCCACAGTACTACCCCCGTTTCCTGGGAGCATGCCGCCTTCCCTGCGGTGATCGCCAACTGCCAGGCCTGCCATCCCGGCGGCGGCGGCACCGGCGGCGGCGGCGGTGGCGGTGGCGGCACCGGTGGCGGCGACGCCGGCAACTGGAAGAACGTCCCCTCGCGCGCGGCCTGCGGTTCGTGCCATGATGACGTCAATTTCGCAACCGGCGAAGGCCATTTCATGAACCTTGCCCAGTTAACTGACGACAGTTGCACCGTTTGCCATGACGCCGATGCCGTCACCAGTTACCACAACTGGACCGCCAAGGATATCCGCAACAAGCCGGAGTTCGACATCACCCTGACAACCGACACCCCCGCGAGAGGGTATTATATCGCCGGCGAGAGCCCGGTGATCAGCATCGCGCTCACGGATTCGGCGACCGGAGCCGTCATCGTCCCGTCCACCGTGATCGAGGACCCCACCGCAGAAGGATGTGTCCCGGTGGTCGGCTCTGAAGATACCTTGTGCACCGTACCCAGAGACGGCCTGTTCCGATCCGCCAACGTCTATGTTAGCGGACCGCGCGCCCAGCGCATTCCAGTCCTGACCCGCCCCGCGCGCGCGAAAGTGACCAGCGCCGATGCCGGACCGTGGGATTTAAGCACGGGCGGCTCCCTCCGTATCAGAGTGGACTCCGGCATGGCGATGCTCGCCTATAACACGCTTTTTGAATATGAGGGCTACGGCGCCGATGAGCTGATTACCGGCGATATCACCGTGGCCATGGACAACGCATTCTTTGCCGATCCGGCTGCCGCTACCCCTGCCGAGGTCGCGAACTTGCTGAACGCAGACCCCACGTTCCACGAGCGCGCCTTTGCGTACTTGGACGAAGGCTTCAGCCTCCTCGGCAGGCTGTCGATCCGCACCCGTGGCATTTTGGAAAAGGACAGTGAGGGCAACGTCATCCGAAGGACCGCTCAGCCGAACATCCAGGTTGTCGGCATCCTGGGCTTGGCCGGCATGTTCACCGGTAATGAAGTTGGGACTACCGGTAGGAGCGCTGCGCAGGCTCGCATCAGGGCCACCGCTTCCAATACCGATCCCAAAGCGGATTTCACCGACCCGACGGCAATCAAATACACCCTGGACCCCGTTGATGACCTGGTCGCCGGGACGTACGTGATCAACGTCGAGTTCGCCGACGCCAGCCGCGGCCCCGGGAACCCCCCCGAGCCGCCGTTTACCGACTACCGGACGCCTTCCGTCGCGGTAGCCACCTTCCAGGTCAAGCAGGAAGCAGTGGAAAAGCCGATCGCCGACGGTTGCACCGCCTGTCACTGGAGCGATGCGGGTGTCGGTTTCGTACTCGACTTTCCGCGCCACAACAAGCCCTTTAACGAACAGGCCCTTGATCAGTGCGGCGGCTGCCACGACTACGCGGCCAGCTTTGACCCGACCAGCACCACCGCGGATGCCTGGGGCGGCGGCAAACCGATCTCCAAGCGGGTGCACGCGGTGCATAACGGCTCGGCCCTCAATTACCCGACCCTCACGGTAGATCACGAGGAGACCTCTGCCTTCGGCCGCAACTGGCGCATCACCTACCCGATGAACATCCGCAACTGCGAGTCCTGCCATCCGGCGGCCACGACCAGCGGCACCTGGAAGACCAACCCCAATCGTCTGGCGTGCATGGGGTGCCACGACTCCGATGCGGCTACCGCTCACATGAAAAGTAATACCTATGATCCGACGCCATTAATTCCCTGGAGCGGCGACGAGGCGGAAACTTGCAAGGTTTGCCACTAATTGCAGATTCCGCGTAAGCGGTAGAAATAACGCGAGGCAGGAAGATCAAATTCGGAAGAAGGGCGGCATGCAGATGCCGCCCTTCTATTTTCCGGACTGCCGCGCGTTGGAATCCAGTACTTCAATTGCGTTATCGTGTTCTGGCCCGATTTCCGGGAGGAGGGTCATGCCCTTCGAGCAAATCTTTCCTGTCGGGATCTTACTCTGCGAGCAGTTTGCGGATGGATTGCAATTCCTTTCGCTGCGCCTTGGTCAGCTCAGGGTAACCCATCTTGAGCTCTTTGAGCGTGTCGAGGAAGACCCGGGAAATGATAAGCCGCGCGTTCTCCTTGTCGTCGGCCGGCACGACATACCAGGGCGAGGTGCTCGTGCTGGTTGCGCTTAGGCAAGCTTCGTAGGCCTTCCTGTAATGGTCCCACAGCTTCCGCTCTTCGATGTCACCAAGGCTGAATTTCCAGTTCTTTTCCGGTTCATCAATGCGCTTCAGAAAGCGTTTTCGCTGTTCTTCCTTCGACAGGTGGAGAAAGAATTTGATAATCCGGGTCCCGTTTCGATGGAGGTGGTTTTCCAAATCCACGATGGATTGATAGCGCTCCCGCCAGACAGCTTGTTCGTCAAGCAGGGTGGGCGGTATGCCTTGGCTGTGGAGAATCTCGGGATGCACGCGAACGATGAGCACCTCCTCGTAATAGGAACGATTGAAGATGCCGATCCGCCCGCGTTCCGGCAGGCGCCGCGTCGTGCGCCAGAGAAAATCATGCTCCAGTTCTTCGGCGCTCGGCTGTTTGAAACTGAACACCTGGCAGCCTTGCGGATTGACACCGGACATGACATGCCTGATGGCACCGTCCTTTCCGGCTGCGTCCATGGCCTGAAAAATCAGAAGAACGGCATAGCTGTTTGACGCGTAGAGAAGACGTTGCAGCTCGCTTAGTTCCTCGATGTCCTCATGGAGAAACTTCTTGTACTGCTTCTTCGATTTGTAGAACGGCTTCACCGCGGTTGGCCACTTGTCGAGTTCCACCTTTTGTCCGGGTGGGACACGGAAGTCTTTGGGGTCGATTTTCATCTTCCTCCTACTTTCATGGCTCGATCCGCCCCGTCCCCGCCACCAACGGTCTCTTCCTGGCAGTATACCCAACCCCCACGCGATTGACTTGGGCTATAGAATCCTCCCCCCCCCTTTCGCCAATCGAATTATGCACGATCGGGAGCAGGTCACGATGCCTTGACCCGTCAAATTCAAATGGTTATCCTGTAACC
>JAOTVC010000040.1 GCA_029863585.1 Alphaproteobacteria bacterium
TTTTTGAGCCCTGTTATATTGCCGGCATCTTAGGCATAGAAACCGATTGCGTGCTTCCAAAATCAGACAGCTTTCAGAACGGCCTATCGGAACGGTTCGTTGGCGACCGGCGTGTTGCCGGCCTCCGGGGCCTCAAGCAAAGAAAAAGCCGGGAACCCGAAGATTCCCGGCAAGTCTAACAGGGAGGCTTCACGTCTGGGAGACGTCGGATCCGTCCAATACGAGGAAGGACCCGTATTCCGGGTGTTGCGCCCGGAAACTCGTGCGGCCCGGGGAGGAAACTCCTGCCCCGCCGGAGACGGCCTGGGAACCAATCGGTCCCCCGATACGCCGTATCCATCCGCGTCACTTCAAAATAGGAATCCGGGCGCGAATTGCCACCCCCAAAGGGTCAAAGGAGCTATGCATAAAATGCATGACACAACACCTTGAAATGTAACGTGTGCGATCGCTCAGAACTGCGATTCGCCAATCTTGCTCAGCAGGTAGTCGCGGAACACGCCGACCCGTTTCGAGTGCCGGAGTTCCTCGGGATAGACGAAGTAGGAATCGAAGCTGGGGCCCGACATCTCCGGCAGGATGCGCACCAGGTTCGAGATCTGGCGCACCGTGTAATCGGGTAGGGCGGCGATGCCGACACCGGACTGCACCGCGCGGTAGATGCCGTAGATGTTGTTGACCTTGAGCAGGTTGGCCGGGGTCACCCCGGCCTTCGCCACCGCCTGTTGCAGCCAGTTGACATGGGCCGTGGGGGGGCGGAAATCCTCGCCGTAGATGACGAGGTTGTGGGATCCCAAATCCTCGATGACCTGGGGCATGGGCCGGGTCTTGAGATATTCCGGCGACGCGTAGACGTGGTTGTGCAGGGTCATCAGCCGCCGTTGGACCAGATCGGGTTGGCGCGGGGGATTGAGGCGGATGGCGACATCCGCTTCCCGCATGCCGAGATCGATCTCCTCGTCGGACAGCAGGATGGTCAGGGTGATCTCCGGATAGAGATCGATGAATTCCTTGAGCCGCGGCGTCAGCCAGATCGATCCGAACGCCACCGTGGTGGTGATCTTGAGCGGGCCGCTGGGGCGCTCGGTCGAATCCATCAACAGCGATTCGGTGTCCGCCAGCTTGCGATGCACGTCCTTGGTGGTGTTGTAGAGCAACTCGCCTTGCTCGGTCCGCACCAGGCCGCGGGCATGGCGGTGGAACAGGGTGACGCCGAGGTCGTGCTCCAGTGCCGAGATCTGGCGGGAGACCGCCGACTGGCTCAGGTTGAGGTGTTCCCCCGCATGGGTGAAGCTTCCGGCATCTGCGACCGCGTGGAAGACCCTCAGTTTATCCCAGTCCATTTCCCATTTCCGGTCCGGCCCTCATTCGGCCGCTGACCTTTCGCCGGTGCTTTCCGCCTCGGCCAGGAACCTTTCCGCCTCGATGGCGGCCATGCAGCCGGTGCCTGCGGCGGTGACCGCCTGGCGGAAGACCTTGTCTTGAACGTCGCCGGCGGCGAACACGCCCGGAATGTTGGTCGCGGTCGAATCCGGCCGGGTCACCAGATAGCCCTCATTGTCGCGGTCGAGCACGCCGTCGAAGATGTCCGTGTTCGGCGTATGGCCAATGGCGATGAAGATGCCGTCCACTTTCAGGGTCGTCTCGGCCCCGGTCTTGACATTTCTCAGCCGCGCCGCCGTGACCCCGGGAGGATCGCCTTCCCCGATCACCTCTTCCAGCACGGTATCCCAAATAATATCGATCTTGGGGTTCGCCATCAGACGGTCTTGCATGATCTTTTCCGCCCGCAATGCGTCGCGGCGGTGAATCAAGGTGACCTTCTCCGCATGGTTGGTCAGGTAGATCGCCTCTTCAACCGCGGTGTTGCCGCCGCCGATGACGCAGACCGTCTTTCCGCGAAAAAAGAAGCCGTCGCAGGTGGCGCAGGCGGAGACCCCGAATCCCTTGAACTTCTCTTCCGTTTCCAGGCCCAGCCAACGCGCCGTGGCTCCGGTGGAGACGATCACCGTGTCGCCGGCATACACCCGTCCCGAATCGCCGGTGCAGGCGAACGGGCGATTCGAGAAATCGACCGCAACGATGGTGTCGGAGACGACTTGGGTGCCGACGTTCCGGGCCTGGGCCTGCATCTGTTCCATCAGCCAGGGGCCTTGGATGGCTTCGGCGAAACCGGGATAGTTCTCGACATCGGTGGTGATCGTCATCTGGCCGCCGGGTTGCAGCCCGGCAACCATGATCGGGCTGAGGTTGGCGCGGGCGGCATAAATGCCGGCCGTCAGGCCCGCCGGGCCCGAACCGAGGATGAGGACCTTGGCGTGGGTGGTGTCGGTCATGGTGGCGTCGCGATGTGAAATTATCGGGTGGTGTTCGGCGCCCGCCTAACATAGGAACCCCCGAGGTCCAGGGCAAGGCGCAAGCGGGCGCGGAACCCGCCGGGCGGTCGTTTTGAAATAATATTATCCAAATTCCCGAATCGCGTTACACTTCCCACCGCCTGGGGAGACCTTCCCCCAAACCGGAAATGATCGATGGACCTCGCCGATGGCCCAGCGGGTCAGACTGGATAAGATCGACCGGCGGATCCTCGCCGACCTTCAAGACGACGGACGCATGACCAATGTGGAGCTTGCGCGCCGCGCCGGCATTTCCGCGCCGCCCTGCCTGCGCCGGGTGCGTGCGCTCGAAGACTCCGGCTACATCCGTGGCTACCATGCCGAGCTGGACGCCGCGGCGCTCGGCTTTACGGAGATGTTTTTCGCCCTGGTGGGCCTCGATTCCCAGGCTCAGGACGTGCTCGCCGGTTTCGAAGCCGCCGTTACGGATTGGCCCGAAATCCGCGAATGCCACATGATCCGAGGCGGCGGCGACTTCCTTCTCAAGGTGGTGGCGAGGGACAAACCGCATCGCGATGCGCTGACCATGCAGCTCACCTCGACGGCGCACGTCGCCCGGGTGCAGACGCTCGAGACCATCCGCACCTCCAAGGAACTTTCCGGCGTCCCGGTCGTCCCCGGCGACAAGGCGGGCTGACGGGACTGCCTCCGGGCCATCCGGCCGGGCACATCGAATGATCTTGGAAATGCTGATGCCGGAGCAGAAACCGGCGGCCCGGCGGAAGCGGGTTACTTGTACCTGACCTTGACGACTTCGTAGCCCTTGGCTCCGCCCGGGGTGGTGATGTCCACCGAATCGCCGCTCTGGCGCCCGATCAGCGCCTTGGCCAGGGGCGAGGTCACGGACAGGCGGCCGGCCGAGATGTCGGCCTCGTCCTCGCCGACGATCTGATAGGTGGATTCCGTGTCCGTGTCCTCGTCGGCCACGGTGACGGTGGCGCCGAAACGAATGACCTTTCCCGAAAGTTGGGAAACGTCGATCACCTCGGCGCGGGCGATCTTGTCTTCCAGTTCGGCAAGGCGGCCCTCGATAAAGCTCTGCTTTTCACGGGCGGCATGATACTCGGCGTTCTCGGAGAGGTCGCCGTGGGAACGCGCTTCCTCGATCGCTTTGACGATCGCCGGCCGCTCGACGGTCTTGAGCCGCTTCGCTTCTTCAAGGAGGGTCTCATAGCCTCCTTTGGTCATTGGAACCTTGTCCATATTACATTCCGCTCTGGTCCAAAATTCGTTCTGTTTCGGAGTAAAAACTTGTCTGTCCCCGGGACCTAACCGTCCCAGGGGGCCAAGGCCACGCCTGGATGTCTTGCCGGTTTAGGGGAACAGAGGCTAGTCTAAAGGCCGACTATAGGATGGCAATATATCCTAAAAATTTTCTGAAAAATAGGATTGCAGAGGGTGGACTTCAAGTCCCTCCGTTTTGAGGGCCGAGATCCCCTGGGTGGCGGCGCAGATGCCCGCGACGGTGGTGTAATAGGGAATCTTGTTCAAAAGGGCGGTGCGCCGGATGTCGAAACTGTCGCGGATGGCTTGGGCGCCTTCGGTGGTGTTGAACACCAGCTGCACCTCGCCGTTCTTCATGGCGTCGACGATGTGCGGCCGTCCTTCCAGCACCTTGTTGATGATGCCGCAGGGGACGCCCGCCCGGACAAGGTACTCCGCCGTGCCTCGAGTCGCGATCAGCTTGAAGCCGAGCGCAACCAATTTCCTGCCCGGCTCCACCATGGCGGGCTTGTCGCGATCCTTGACGGAAATGAACGCGGTGCCTTCCACCGGCACCTTGGTGCCGCCGGCCAATTGGGACTTGGCGAACGCGCGATCGAAATCGGTGCCGATGCCCATCACCTCGCCGGTGGATTTCATCTCCGGGCCCAGGATGATGTCGACGCCGGGGAAGCGGGCGAAGGGGAAGACGGATTCCTTGACGGCGATGTGCTTGGGTGGCTTGCTGCCGGTCGGAAACGGTTTCAGGCCGAAGCTCTTGAGCTTTTCCCCGGCCATGACCCGGGCGGCGATCTTGGCGATGGGAACACCCGTGGCCTTGGCGACGAAGGGCACCGTGCGCGAGGCGCGCGGGTTGACCTCCAGGATATAGATTGCCCCGTTCTTGACTGCGAACTGGATGTTCATCAGTCCGACCACCTTGAGCGCCTTGGCCAACCGGGCGGCTTGGGCACTCAGTTCGGTCATCACTGCCTTGCTGAGCGAACGGGGCGGCAGGGAGCAGGCGGAATCGCCCGAATGGACGCCGGCCTCCTCGATATGCTCCATGATGCCGGCGACGATCACGGTGTCGCCGTCGGAAAGCGCGTCGACATCGACCTCCACCGCGTCCTGCAGGTAGCGGTCGACCAGCACTGGGTTGTCGCCCGACGCGCGGACCGCGTGGATCATGTAGCGCTCCAGGTCCGCCTCGTCATGGACGATTTCCATGGCGCGGCCGCCCAAGACGTAGGACGGGCGCAGCAGTACGGGATAGCCGATGCGCCGGGCGATGCGCCGGGCGCCGGCCAACGAGGTGGCGATGCCGTTCTCAGGCTGCTTCAGCTTGAGCCGGCGCAGGAGCTGCTTGAAACGGTCGCGGTCCTCGGCGATGTCGATGGCGTTCTGGGAGGTCCCGAGGATCGGCACCTTGGCCGCCTCCAGCGCCTTGGCGAGCTTGAGCGGCGTCTGGCCGCCGAACTGCACGATGACGCCGAGCAGCTCGCCCTTGGCCTGTTCGGTCCGGATGATCTCCAGCACGTCCTCCGCCGTCAGCGGCTCGAAATAAAGCCGATCGGAGGTGTCGTAATCGGTGGAGACCGTCTCCGGATTGCAATTGACCATGATCGATTCAAAGCCTGCGTCGTCCATGGCGTAGGCGGCGTGGACGCAGCAGTAATCGAACTCGATCCCCTGGCCGATGCGGTTGGGTCCGCCGCCCAGGATCACCACCTTGCGGCGCGCCGACACGTCCGCTTCGCAGGTAGCGGGCGCCAGGCCCGCGCCTTCGTAAGTGGAATACATATAAGGCGTGAGCGAGGGGAACTCCGCGGCGCAGGTGTCGATGCGCTTGTAGACCGGATGCACCTTGGCGCGGGCCCGGGCGCGGGCCACCTGCGCTTCGCTGAGGTTTGCGAGCTCGGCCAGCCGGGCATCGGAAAAGCCGCGCGCCTTCAAGGCCTGCAACTTGACCGAATCGCGCGGCAGGCCGTCTTTGCGGACCGTGTTTTCGGCCTCCACGATCTCCTTGATGCGGGCGAGGAACCAGGGATCGAAGCGGCAGGCGCGGCGCACGTCCGCCACCGTCAGGCCCTCGCGGAATGCCTGGGCGATGACCAGGATGCGGTCGGGCGCCGGAATGGCGAGCGCCTTGCGGATGGCGTCGGTACGGTCCTCGCTTTCGGCGCCCGGGATATCCACCTCGTTGAGGCCCGTCAGCCCGGTTTCCAGCGACCGGAGCGCCTTTTGCAGCGACTCGCCGAAGGTGCGGCCGATGGCCATGGCCTCGCCCACCGACTTCATGGAGGTGGTCAGGGTCGCCTCGGTGCCGGGGAATTTTTCGAAGGTGAAGCGCGGCACCTTGGTCACGATGTAGTCGATGGTGGGTTCGAAAGAGGCCGGCGTTACCCCGGTGATGTCGTTGGCGAGCTCGTCCAGCGTGTATCCCACCGCTAGCTTGGCCGCGACCTTGGCGATGGGGAAACCGGTGGCCTTGGAGGCCAGCGCCGAGGAGCGCGAGACCCGGGGGTTCATCTCGATCACCACTAGGCGGCCGTCGTCTGGGTTGACCGCGAACTGCACGTTGGAGCCGCCGGTATCGACGCCGATCTCCCGCAGCACCGCGATCGAGGCGTTGCGCATGATCTGGTATTCCTTGTCGGTCAGCGTCAGCGCCGGGGCGATGGTGACGGAATCGCCGGTGTGGATGCCCATGGGGTCCATGTTCTCGATGGAGCAGACGATGATGCAGTTGTCCGCGTGATCGCGGACCACCTCCATCTCGAACTCCTTCCAGCCGAGCACCGATTCCTCGACCAGGACCTCCGACGTCGGCGAGGCATCGAGTCCGCCCAGGACGATGTCTTCGAATTCGTCGCGGTTATAGGCGATGCCGCCGCCGGTGCCGCCCAAGGTGAACGAAGGGCGGATGATGGCCGGCAGGCCGACCAGCTCCAGCGCCGCGCGCGCCTCGGTCATGTCGTGGGCGAGGTGCGCGCGCGGGCATTCCAGGCCGATGCGGCCCATCGCCTGCTTGAACAGCTCGCGGTCCTCGGCCTTGTCGATGGCGGCCTTGTTGGCGCCGATCATCTCGACCCCGTACTTGTCCAGCACGCCGCGGGAGGCCAAGGTCAGCGCCGTGTTCAGCCCGGTCTGCCCGCCCATGGTCGGCAGTAGCGCATCGGGGCGCTCCTTGGCGATGATCTTCTCCACCATGTCGGCGGTGATCGGCTCGACATAGGTGGCGTCGGCCAGGCCGGGGTCGGTCATGATGGTGGCCGGGTTTGAATTGACCAGGATGACGCGATAGCCCTCCTCGCGCAGCGCCTTGCAGGCCTGGGCGCCGGAATAGTCGAACTCGCAGGCCTGGCCGATGACGATAGGCCCGGCGCCGATGATCAGGATCGATTTGATGTCGGTGCGCTTGGGCATGGCCTAATGCTTCCCCAACAGCGCGACGAAGCGGTGGAACAGGTAATGGCTGTCCTGGGGGCCGGGGGAGGCTTCGGGATGGTACTGGACGGAAAAGATCGGCTTGCCGGTCACGGTCAGGCCTTCCAGCGAGCCGTCGAACAGCGAGACGTGGGTCTTCTCCACCCCTTGGGGCAGGCTGTCCTCGATCACGACGAAGCCGTGGTTCTGGGAAGTGATCTCGACCTTGCCGGTCGCCAGGTCCTTGACCGGGTGATTGGCGCCGCGGTGGCCGATTTCCATCTTCTTCGTCTTCGCCCCCAGGGCCAGGGCCAGCAGCTGGTGGCCCAGGCAAATGCCGAACACCGGCAGGCCGGTCTTGAGGAGGTCGCGGATCGCCGGCACGGCGTATTGGCCGGTCGCCGCCGGATCGCCCGGACCGTTGGACAGGAACACCCCGTCGGGCTTGTACCTGAGGATGTCTTTGGCCGTCGCCGTCGCCGGCACCACCGTGACCCGGCAGCCCGCTTGCGCCAGGCAGCGCAGGATGTTGCGCTTGGCGCCGAAATCCATCGCCACCACATTGAATCGCGGTTGCGGCCCGGATTCGTAGCCGGCACCGATCGACCAGGTGCCGCCCCGCCAGTCATAGGCCTTGGCGCAGGTGACGTCCTTGGCCAGATCCATGCCGTCGAGGCCCGGCCACTGGGCGGCGCGGGCCTGCAGGGCCGCGGTGTCGATCTTGCCGCCCGGCGCGTGACGCAGGGCGCCGGTGGGGGCGCCCAAATCGCGGATGCGGATGGTCAGGGCGCGGGTATCGATGCCGGCGATGCCGGGCAGGTTTTTCCCCTTCAGCCAGGCGTCCAAATGCGCATCGGCGCGCCAACTCGACGGATCGGTGATTTCGGCCCGCACCACCAGGCCGCGGGCGGCGGGCTCCAGGGTTTCGATGTCCTCCGAGTTGGTGCCGACATTGCCGATATGGGGAAAGGTGAAGGTGATGATCTGCCCGGCATAGGACGGATCGGTCAGGATTTCCTGGTAGCCGGTGATCGAGGTGTTGAAGCAGACCTCGCCCACGGTTTCCGCCGCGGCACCGAACCCCATGCCCCAAAATGTGGTCCCGTCGGCCAGCACCAGCGCCGCGGTGGCAGCGGGCGGCTTGGCCGCCGTCCCGGCCTTCAGATTGGCCGCCACGGCCTTGTCGGCGGTTACCCCCGCGCGCGCGGAAACCACGTTTCCCTTGCGCGGCGCGCGCGCTTGGGAGAGCGTCTTTGCGGCTTTCGCCATGGGCTACGGTCCCTATCGGGGATTTGGGGCGGCGCCGGTTGCGGCGGCGGTCGTAAAAACCTCCGTGTGATAGGCTAAGCGCTGCGCGCCGTCAAGGATTATGGCGGATAATTTTCAATTTATAATCAATGATTTACCAAATTTCTTGCCGTTGCCATTTTTGACAAACTCCTGTAATGTCCCGCCTTTCCCATCACGAACGGTTTGCCCATGCTCCGTCAGGAGATCAATGACGCCTTGAAGGCGGCCATGAAGGCTCAGGACCGGCGCGCCACGTCGACGCTGCGTCTGATCCTCGCGGCGTTGAAGGATCGCGATATCGCGGCGCGCGGCGGGGGCGGCGATGATGGCGGCATCCCCGATGAGGCGGTCCTGGAAATGCTGCAGAAAATGATCAAGCAGCGCCACGATTCGATCGAGCAGTACGAAAAGGGCGGCCGTGCCGACCTGGTTGCCCAGGAATCCGAAGAGATCGAAATCATCGCCCGCTTCCTGCCCAAGCAGCTGGACGAGGACGAAGCCGACCAGGTCCTCGGCGAGGTGGTCGACGAGCTTGGCGCCACCACCATCAAGGACATGGGCAAGGTCATGGCTGTGCTGAAAGAGCGTTACGCCGGGCGGATGGATTTCTCCAAGGCGGCGGCCCTCGCCAAGGCGCGGCTCGGCGGCTGAGCCATATTTCCGCTGCCATCGGGGCGGCGTCCGATCTATCCCCGGGATTCAACATTTGCTGAGCGGTGGAAAACAAATTTCCTTCGCTTTCGCTTGGACCCGTGTCTATCTTGTGGGGCAAGACGGGAGGCCGCCGCGACAGGGTTTTGCGGCGCAGGCCTTAAGGGCTCGGTTCACAATCCATGGCATTCACCGACAGGTTCCTTGACGAGATTCGCGCCCGTGCGGGGCTCGCCGAGCGCATTGCGCGCAAGGTGAAGCTGACCAAGCGGGGCCGGGAATACTCGGGCCTGTGTCCGTTCCACAACGAAAAGACGCCGTCCTTCACGGTCAACGAGGACAAGGGCTTCTTCCATTGCTTCGGCTGCGGCGCCCATGGCGATGTGATCGGCTTCGTCATGCAGACCGAGAACCTTTCCTTTCCCGAAGCGGTCGAGCGTCTGGCGGATGAGGTCGGGCTCCAGGTGCCGGCGAGCTCGCCGGAGGAACGCGCCCGGGCCGAGCAGGCGGTCTCGCTCTACGCGGTCACGGAAAAGGCCTGCGCCTGGTTCGAGAGCGAGCTCAAGTCCCCGCGCGGGGAGGCGGCCCGCGCCTACCTTGCAGGACGGGGCCTCGATGAGGACACCATCGCCCGGTTCCGCATCGGTTACGCTCCCGACAGCCGCCACGGCCTCAAGACCGCGCTGTCGGGCAACGGGGTCACGGAGTCGCTGCTGGTCACGGCGGGTCTCTTGATCGTGCCCGAGGACGGGCGGGCAAGTTACGACCGTTTCCGGGGACGGGTGATCTTCCCGATCTTCGACCGGCGCGGACGCGCGGTCGCCTTCGGCGGGCGCATCCTGGGCGACGGCACCCCGAAATACCTCAACTCGCCGGATACGCCGCTGTTCCAGAAGGGACAGCTGGTCTACGGCTGGTCCCATGCCCTGCAAAAGGCGCGGGAAACCGACACCCTCGTGGTGACCGAAGGCTACATGGACGTGATCGCCTTGATCCGCGCCGGCATCCCGGCGATGGCGCCGCTCGGCACGGCGCTAACCGAATCCCAGATGCTGGCGCTGTGGCGCGTGGTGGCGGAACCGGTGTTGGCCTTCGACGGCGATGCGGCGGGGGCGCGCGCGGCGTCGCGGGCGGCGGAACGGGCGTTTCCCCTGTTGGCGCCGGGAAAGAGCTTTCGCTTCGTTACCCTGCCGCGCGGCGAGGACCCCGACAGCCTGGTCCGCGCCCGCGGCGCCCGGGGCATGGAATCGCTGATCGCCACCGCCCGTCCCATGGCCGACGTGATCTGGGATTTGGAAACCAGGGGCCGGGCGGTGGATACGCCGGAACGCCGGGCCTTGGTGGAAAAGTCCCTGATGGCGCGGGTCCGCGCCATCGCGGACAAGCAGGTGCAGGAATACTACGTGCGCGATTTCCGCCGCCGCCTGCGCGAGGCCTTTGCCGATTTCTCCCCGGTGGCGGGCGCCCGCCGCCGGGCGGTCGCGGCTACGGGGCCGGAGTCGCGCCGGCGCCTTGCCAGCGATCCCCTGATCGGCAAAATTGGCACAGAGGACGGGCTGGCGGATGCCCGCGAACGGGAATTGGTGGCGACCGTTCTGAACCATCCCGACCTGCTGGATGACGTGGCCGAAGAGTTTGCTGCGGCGGAGATCGGCAGCCATGAACTCAATAGCCTGCGCCAAGCGATCGTCGAGGCCGCCGCCATGGGTGAGGCGGCAGATGCGGAAGAGCTGGCAAAGTCGCTTGGGGCGCGCGGATTCGGGCGGCTGGTGGAGGCCCTGGTGGGGCCGCGGGGCAAGGTACTCGGTTCGTTCGCGCGCGCCGGCGCGACACGGGATGACGCCCTGACCGGGTTCCGCCACGCCCTGGACCTGCACCACAGGGTCGGCGGCGGTACGGCGGAACTGGATGCCTGCGAATCCGCCTTTGCCGAGGACCCCAGCGAGGAAAACTGGGCCCGTCTGCAGGCCGTCAAGGCCCATCTGCAGGCCCAATTGGCCCATGAAGGCCGGCTTCTGGACTTCGGAACCGGTTAAAAAGACAGCGAAACCGCATGAAATTCACGTTTTCTACATTTTAAAGAGATTGAATTTCATGTCGTTAGCCCTTACATCAGACGGACCGGAGCGCGGGCCTGGTGTGGGGGCGGCCGCGGTTCGGTTGCGCGCGTCCAATCATGCGTTGTTCGATGACGTGATTTTTGGGTTTAGAGGAGCGGGTGATTAGCCGATGGCGACCAAGATGGCAACGACGAAACAGCAGAAACCGGTAGAATCCGACGATTCCCAGGACGAAGCGACCCCTGAGGGTCCGGTCATCGATTCACTGGGAGCCACCATCAAGAAGATGTTGGCCAAGGGCAAGGAGCGAGGCTACGTCACCTATGACGAGCTCAATACCGCGCTGCCCCAGGACCAGTTCACCTCGGAACAGATCGAGGACACGATGGCCCAGCTCAACGAGATGGGCATCAACGTCGTCGAAAACGAGGAGGGCGAGGATGCCGCCGCCCGTTCCAACGACGGCGACGAGGCCAAGCCGGAAAAGGCCAGCGAAAGCTCCAACGAAGAAGAATACGGCCGCACCGACGATCCCGTGCGCATGTACCTGCGCGAGATGGGCTCGGTCGAACTGCTGTCGCGCGAGGGCGAGATTCGGATCGCCAAGCGCATCGAGGCCGGCCGGGAAGAGATGATCGGCGGCATCTGCGAGAGCCCCCTGACCCTGGCCGCGATCATCGAATGGCGCGACGCCCTCAAGAACGACGAGCTTCTGCTACGCGACATCATCGACCTCGACGCGACCTACGGCGGCGGCCCCGATGGGGCCAACAAGCAATCCGCCGAAGGCGCCGCTAACGATGGCAAGCCGGGCGGCGATGACAAGGCCGAGGCCGCGGACGCCGGCGAATCGTCCGGAGAGAGCGATGACGACGAGGACAAGGACGAAGAGGACGGCGAAGCCAACCTTTCGCTCGCGGCCTTGGAAGCCAGGCTCAAGCCCCAGGTGCTGGAGAATTTCGACGATATCGCCAAGACCTACAAGAAGCTGATGACGCTGCAGAGCAAGCGTCTTGAGGCGGTGCGCAAGGGCGAGAGCCTGGCGCCCGCGTCGGACCGGCGCTACGAGAAGCTGACCGGCGAGCTCATCGACCTGATGGAAAACGTGCATCTCAACAACGGCCGCATCGAGCAGCTGATGGACGAGCTCTACGGGCTCAACCGCCGGCTCGTGCAGAAGGAAGGCCAGTTGCTGCGCTACGCCATGAGGTGCCGCATCAAGCGCGAAGACTTCCTGGAGCGTTATTCCGGTGCCGAGATCGATCCCAATTGGTTGCGGCGGATCTCCCGGCTCAAGGACAAGAATTGGAAGGCTTTCGCCACCAAGCATCGGGACGAGATCAAGGAGATCCGTGCCGACGTGGCCGATGTGACGGACCGCGCGATGCTCGACATCAACGAGTTCAAGCGCATCGTCAACCGCGTCCAGAAGGGCGAGCGTGAAGCGGCCCGGGCCAAGAAGGAAATGGTCGAGGCCAACCTGCGCCTGGTGATCTCCATCGCCAAGAAGTACACCAACCGCGGCCTGCAGTTCCTGGACCTCATCCAGGAAGGCAATATCGGCCTGATGAAGGCGGTGGATAAGTTCGAATACCGGCGCGGCTACAAGTTCTCGACCTATGCGACCTGGTGGATTCGCCAGGCCATCACGCGCTCGATCGCGGACCAGGCGCGGACCATCCGCATCCCGGTGCACATGATAGAGACCATCAACAAGCTGGTGCGCACCTCGCGCCAGATGCTCCACGAGTTCGGCCGCGAGCCGACGCCCGAGGAGCTCGCCGAACGGCTCGGCATGCCGCTGGAAAAGGTGCGCAAGGTGCTGAAGATCGCCAAGGAGCCGATCAGCCTGGAGACCCCCATCGGCGACGAGGAAGACAGCCATCTCGGCGATTTCATCGAGGACAAGAACGCGGTGCTTCCGGTCGAGGCGGCGATCCAGTCCAACCTGCGCGAAACCACCACGCGGGTGCTGGCCTCGCTGACGCCGCGGGAGGAACGGGTTCTCAGGATGCGCTTCGGGATCGGCATGAACACCGACCACACCCTGGAAGAGGTGGGTCAGCAGTTCTCGGTCACCCGTGAACGCATCCGGCAGATCGAGGCCAAGGCGCTCCGGAAGCTGAAGCATCCGTCGCGTTCGCGCCTGCTGAGGTCCTTCCTGGACACCTGAGCCGAAGAGGCGGGCGGTCCATTGGACCTCGCCGCTTTCCTGAGATCGCCTCTGTCGCGTCTGGTCCTGCGTCCGGCCTACGATCGCATGGCCGTTCCGGCCATCGCGCGCCTCTATTTCCCCCTGTCCCGGGCCTGGGCCGCCGCCTTGGCGGCCGAAGGCGACGCCGAGCGCCTCGCGGCCCAGATCCCCGGCCTCGCGGGGAGGCGCCGGACGGCTGAGAAAGCGCTGACGCGCCTCGCTCCCAGGATCGAGGCTTATGAGACCGCGGTCCGACGCTGGGAAGACGCCTTTTTCGGCGCCGCACATGAAAACGCTTCCGATCTTGCGGAGATCGAGCGGGCCCGTGCGTTGGCCGCCCAGGCGCTGATGCTGGGGCGGCTTGGCTTCTTGAGGGCCCACCTGACCAAGGGCTTTCCCGCCGTCGCCTGGTCCATGGCCGATTTCGACGCCGTCAGGCGCCGCCATGGTCCCCGGCTGATTGAGCCGGCGGCGGCCTTTCCCCCCTCGCCGGAGGAGCAACCCCGGTTCGAAACCTCCCGCGTGATCGCGGGCCGCGACTTCGACACCCATTGGCTACGGGCGCCAAGCGACGTCGGTGGGGAAGACGATACCCTCTGGGCCCGGGTGGAGCGGCCCCGTGGCGGCGGCAGCCATCCGGTGTTGATCTTCACCCACGGCATTTGCATGGAGATGGAGTACTGGTTGGAGGAGGACGGCCCGTCCCAGGCGCTCGCGGCCTCGGGTATCGCGGTGGTCCGTCCCGAAGGGCCCTTTCACGGCCGGCGCCGGCGCAAGGGGTTTTTCGGGGGCGAGCCGGTCTTCGCCCAGGGGCCCATGGGGATGCTCAATTATTTCGAGGCCCATGTCCGGGAACTGGGCCGGCTCATTGCCTGGGCGCGGGCGGAATTCGGCGGGCCTGTGGCGATCGGCGGCGTCAGCCTGGGCGCGCTGACCGCCCAGCTGGTGGTCGGCGCCGCGGCCCACTGGCCGGCGGAAATGCGCCCCGACGCCGCGCTCCTGGTGACCTGCAGCGCCTCGGTGCTGGAGGCGGCGGTGGCCGGTAGCCTGCCCCGGGCCATCGGCGCCACCGATGTCCTTGCCCGCGAAGGCTGGACCCGGGACCGGCTCGAGACCTGGGAGCCGCTGCTGCAACCCGGCACCGCGCAGGCCCTGGCAGGCGACAGAATCGTCGTGATCCTGGGGCGGCGGGACACCATCACACCCTATGTCGAGGGACAGGCGATGGTCCGCAAATGGCAGGTGCCGGACGTCAACCTGTTCCAGCACGATCTCGGCCATTTCACCGCCTCTCTCAGCCTCTACCGCGACCCGGCCCCCTTCGACCGCCTGCGCGCCGTGCTGACCGAAGCCCGATCCGGTTTCCCCCGTCCTCCCCAGGCTTGACCGCGGGCCCGAGAAGAGTACTTTTCCCCCGGGCCCGTAGTTCAGCGGTTAGAACCCACCGCTCATAACGGTGTTGTCGCAGGTTCGAATCCTGCCGGGCCCACCATTACCCCGACATCGATAACTTTCCCGCGATGTCCTGACCGGGACCGGGAATCGCGCCGCTCGGTCCGGGCCTATTGCGGGTATCATTGCGCATGATACCCGTCGCAATTGCATGCGTTTCATCAAAAATTCATATCTCTATGGTAGCATACATGGATATGCAATCAATTGTAGGACGTTGTCTCCGATCCGGGATGGCCGGTGGCTGCCTGGTTTTTCGATTGGGCCACGATTCAGGGGAAAGACGTGACGCGGCGGAGCGCAGTGATCGAGGGAGAATCCCCTGCCGCGAGTGTTTCTCTTGGCGGCGGCAATGGCCTTTGCCGCGCGCTCGAGGCTGCGAATGGCGCTTGTCTCCGAAGTGGGTTGTCGCGGTGCTCGCGCTCCTGTTTCATCTGAGCGGCGCGTCGTGGACCGCAACCGAAGTTCCTTTTCCCTCGCGGATCGACGAGTTGCACCATGTTTCGTATATCGTGGCGATGGCGGAGGCGCCCGCTCTGTTTCCCGACTTCGAGCGGATGCGGGTATTGGATGGAAGAGGCGAGCGCTTTACGTCCAAGGGTAACCACCTCAATCATCCGTCGCCCTACTACCACCTGATGGCCCTGATCGGCACCGTCGCGGATTCGGGGCCGCCGCGAATCCGGCTCTTGCGCATGGCGAGCCTGGTTCTGTCGGGCGCGGGTGTCCTGTTGATGCTGTTGGGAGGCATGGCGCTTCTCCCGAACCTTGCGACCTTTGCCGCATTTGCCGGCATTCTCGTGATGTTCCCGAAGCTCGCCGTGGTCGGAGGGCTCATCAACAACGACAACCTGGGTGTTCTCGCCGCCGGTCTCTGCTTCGCCAGCCTCGCGCGCTTGTACCAGGGCGAGACCTCCCGAACGGGCGTGCTGCTCGGGCTCGGCATTGCATTGGCCGGCTGGACCAAGCTGACCGTGCTCGTGATGGTCGGCCTTGCGGTGCTGATCGGCGAGGTCTTGCGCCTGGGGGCGGTGGCGGACCGGGCCCGCTGGCCTGTGCTCGGCATCGCCGCCGCAGTGGGAAGTGTCGGTGTCGTGCCCACGGTGCAGAACCTCATTGGTTACGGCGCACCGCTCTACATCTTCATCCGCCCGGGGCACAACTTCATCCCCGTCGCGGATCGCCCGGATCTCGACATCCTCACCCATGGGGTGCTGTTTTTCCATCACATGGCCCTGAAATGGCCTGCCCTTGAACCGGCGCAGTGGCTCCAATCCCTGGGCTTCGCCGCCGTGGTCCTGGGGGTGTTGGCGGTCGGTGCCACCTGGGCCGTTTCACGCCTGGGGCGGGGAAACGCGATCCCGGACCCGGCCGATGGTGGCGCGGCGAGCCTGATGGCCGTGGCCTATGGATTGAGCGCCACGGCGACCGTCTTCATTCACATGGCCTTCGGGTGGGAAATGTTCCGGAAGATGGGCGATCTCACCGCTGCGCAGCCGCGCTATTACTACGTCGTGTGGCCGGGGGTCGCCCTGGCCGGCGCAGTTGCGCTGCGGCTCCTGCCGGCCGGTCGCTGGCGATTTTATGGAACCCTGGCCGTTCTCTTGTTGTTGGGGCTCGCCACCATTCAAATCGCCGCCGTTTCCGCCGCCTTGACCGGTACGCCCCTGACGCCCCGCTGACACGCGTGTCCCCGCGCCGGCCGAGGAAGGCGGTTCGCTCATTCTTGAATTGCCCTTTCTTGGCTGCGGCTGTTCCCGTATTTTGCGGGGGTGGCTGGCCGCAGGCTGCGGTGCCGTGGGATGTGGGCCGGGTCCATGGAAACGAGGCAATCCGGGGAGAGCGCGATGAATGGCAAGGGCGAAGGAACGGCTCGCAAGGCGCGGGTGCTGGGCATCAACCACGTGGTGCTGGAGGTCGGCGACCTGGACGAAGCGCTGGACTTCTACGGCGCCATTTTCGATTTCACCTTGCGCGGGCGCGGCGATCACAACGCCTTCATCGGCATGGGCGACCAATTCATCCAGTTGACCCTCAATAAGCGCGACGGCGGGCCCGACACCAAGCGCCATTTCGGCCTGGTGGTGGACGACCGCGACGGCGTGGCCGAGGCGCTGGAAGCGGCGGGTGCCGAACGGGTCGGCGAACGGCTAAATTTCCGCGATCCCTGGGGCAACCGGATCGAGGTCGTGTCCTATGCCGGCATTCAATTTACCAAGGCCGATCACGTGCTCAAGGGTATGGGCGTCGGCGCGATCGAAAAGAACGAAGAGGCGGTGAAGGAACTGACCGAGGCGGGCATGGCGCCGCCCAAGGCATGAGGCGAAACCTGGGCCGGATTGCCAGACCGGGCGGGGCCGAGGGCAGGGAGGAGAAGCAATGAGCGAAGGCATGCTGGTCGGGAAGGTGGCGCTGGTCACCGGTGGAAGCCGCGGCATGGGCCGGGAGATGGCGATCGCCTTCGCCCGGGAAGGCGCCGCCGGCGTCGCCGTGATGGCGGCGCCCGGATCCGATGAGACGGAGGCCGAGATCAGGGCCGAGATCGACGCCGTCGTAGCGGAGATCGAAGCCACGGGCGGCAGGGCGCTTGGGATCCTGGGCGATGTCGGAAAATGGGCCGATTGCCGGCGCGCGGTGGAGGACACCATCGCCGCCTTTTCCGGGCTCGATATCCTGGTCAACAACGCGGGCAAGAGCGGGCGCTACGTCGGCACCGGCGGCAAGCGCCGGATCCCCTTCTTCGAGGCCGATACCGCGGGCTATTGCGAGGTGATCGAGACCAACGTCAACGGCCCCTTTCTGATGGCGCGGGCGGCGGCACCCCATATGATCAAGGCGGGCTGGGGACGCATCATCAATGTCTCCAAGAATGTCGACGCCATGCATCGAGCGTTGAACAGTCCCTATGGGCCGTCCAAGGCGGCGCTGGAGGCGGCGACCCTGGTCTGGGCCGAAGACCTGATGGGAACCGGGGTGACCGTCAACTCTCTTGGACCCGGCGGTTCGGTCAACACGAAATTCGGTTCCGGCCAACTTCCGGGTGCCGGAATGGATCCAAGCGTCATGGTGCCGCCGGTGGTGTGGCTGGCGTCCGACGCGTCCGATGGCGTCACCGGCTGCCGCTATATCGCCAAGCACTGGGATGCGGCGCTTGCCCCCGATCAGGCCGCCGAAGGATGCCGGGAACCCGCCGTGTTCCCGGTGCCCGAGCGCGAAACCCCGCTCGAGCGCGCCTGGGCGAAGAGCCCGCTGTCGCGACGCCGATGACAGCCCGCATGACCTCTGGGCGGTTTCCCTCCATACGCAAAGGCGCTAGTTTGCCACCGAACCGACAATGAAACCCCACACGTCTGAGGTGTCCCGATGTCCGATGCTCCCCATGATCCCCCGTTTCGCGCCGAACTGATCGGCAGCCTGGTCCGGCCGGCCGAAATCAAGGCCGCCCGCGCCGATTTCCAGGCCGGGCGGATCGACGCGGCGGGGCTGCGCGCGGTCGAGGATGAGGAGATCCGGAAGGTCGTCGCCATGCAGGAAGGTCTCGGCTTCCGCGTGGTAACCGACGGCGAGCTGCGCCGACATTCTTATTACGACAGCTTCACAACCCACGGCATCACCGGACTGCGCGAGGGACCCGATATCCGCGGCCGGTTCGCCTATCACGATTCCAGCGGCGACGAGATCGGCCAGCGGGTGCCGCAGATCTACGACAAGGTGGCCTGGGCCGGCCCGACCAACGTGGACGATTTCAAGTTTACCGCCTCCTGCGCGCGCACCGGCCTGCCCAAGGTCACCCTGCCGGGCCCGGCCTACATCCATTTTCGGGCCGGCCGCGCCAACATTTCCGAGGACGTCTATCCCAATCTCGACGATTTCTGGTCCGACCTGACGGATGCCTATCGCGCCGAGATGGAAGCCCTGGCGAAAGCCGGCTGCCGCTACGTCCAAATCGACGAAACCTCGATCGCCAAACTGGGCGATCCGGAGATTCGGGACGGGCTGAGCGCGCGCGGTGACAACTGGGAAGAGCTGCTCGATACCTACACCGATGCTATCAATGCCCTTGTGGACGGCGTTCCCGACGGTGTCGCCTTCGGCATCCATCTCTGCCGAGGCAACAAATCGGGCCACTGGCAAGCCGCCGGCGGCTACGACCTGGTTGCGGAAAAGTTGTTCCGCAAGCTGAGGATCAACTTCTATTTCCTGGAATACGATTCCGAACGCGCCGGTTCCTTCGAACCGCTCGCCGCGGTGCCGGACGACAAGACAGTCGTCATCGGCGCCATGACCACCAAGTCCGGTGACCTGGAAGCGGAGGAGGTGCTCAAGGCGCGGATCGAAGAGGCCAGCCGCTTCGTGTCCCGGGATAGGCTGGCGATCTCGCCGCAATGCGGATTTTCCAGCAACGTCGACGGCGTCATGAGCATCGACCAGCAGCACGACAAGATGGTGCGTCTGATGGAGGTGGCGCGGGACCTCTGGCCCGACGCCTAAGCCCGCGAAGTGCCCAGCGCCGTGGAAAGGAAGGCCACAGCCTCTTCAAACGGCCGGTGGCCGCCGCCGCTCAGTCCGCCGCTTCGCGTCCCAGAGCAAGCAGGGCGGCTTCGGTCCGATTGCTGACCTTCAGCAGCTTGAGAATGGTTGATACGTGGATCTGCACGGTCCGCGGTGAAATCTCCAGAATCTCCGCGATATCGACGTTGCGCTTGCCGGTGGCGATCAGTTCCAACACCTGGCGCTGTCGCGGCGTCAGGCCCGAAATCGCCGGGTTGGATTCGGGCAGGGAATACCCGCCGGCCTGTTCTGCGAGTCCCCGGGGCACTTCCGTGGGCATGTCGCGCAGGCCCGCGGGCAGCCAGATGTCGCCCTCGCAGACCCGCTGCAGGGCGCGGGTCATTTCCTCCGGCGTCGAGGAGGTCGGCACAAAGCCGGAAGCGCCCTTTTCGACGGCCTCCAGCGCCAAGCGGCGGGAGCCACCGGCGGTGACGATGAGGATCGGAATTTTTGGTGCCGCTTCGCGGATCGCGCGCAAGACGGCAATGGGCTCCTGTCCCGGCATCTGAAAATCAAGCAGGCAGAGATCGAACCGCTTGCCGTCCGAGGCCGCCCTGACGGCGTCCTCCACGTTGGCCGCCTCGACCGTTTCCGTTGCGGGATCAAGGGAAGAGAGGAACTGGGCCAGGCCCATTCGGGCAATCCATTGACAATTGACGATCAAAATCCGCAAGGTTTGGCCCTCTTTGGTGAACAGATCGGGTCATTTGGTCGGCCGTGGGCCGAAGGGACCGCATGATGGGGGATGCTGGTAACAATATCTAGTAGTTTTCCATCTAATGTTATGCACTAAACATTAATACCAAATAACTGGTTAATCTTACGCAATAACTATCCAGGCCGCAACTGACCGTGCCAGTGGCTCCGGTTTGACCCCGGGCCCGCAGGCGAATTGCGCCCAAGCGGGTCCTCAAAACCAGGATAACCCGCCAGACCTTCTATTGACCTGCGTAGGGAAGCGGCGCCGGGATGTCTGAAGCCTGCCTGCGCGGCTGTGCAATTTATAGACAAACCACTGATATATTGGAAGAATTATCTTATGGGCCCGAAAAAAGATGAACCAAAATTAAAAATAATCATAGATATTATATTATAGAGAAAAACATATAACTTAATGACATTCGAGACTGAAGACATATGTCTTTATGTCAATTTTAAGTTTTTCTTTACGTAAACGCCCTAGAAACGGCGGCTTAATCCATCCGAAAAGGGGAAAACGCGTCCCTTCCAGAGGGGACCTGCCGTGAAAGGACAGACTAACAATGGAATACGCTATAAAAGAGAACGCCAAGAGTGGAAAGATTGCCGGTTTCTTGGCCCGCTTTCCGTTCTCGTTTCAGATCGCCATTCTGGCATCGTTCGGCATCGTCGGCCTGATTGCCATTGGCATCTACGTCTATGTATCGACCCAAAGCCTCCTGCATTTCGTTGAGCTGGAACAGGAAAAGGCCCATGAACTGGTCCTGATCAAGGATTTCGATGCCGAATTCATCGGCGCCCAGTCCGAGGGCAAGGATTACATGGTTACCGGCAAGGCCAGCCACCTGGAAAAGCGCAACGCGCTGATGGCCAAGGCCCAGAAGGAGCTCGCCGAGCTCAGCAAGTTGAATCTTTCCGCTGAAGAAAAGAAGGACCTCGCCACGATCACCGCTGCCTTCGGGCGCTTTGATTCCCAGTTCAAGGTGGTTGCCGACCATGTGAAGACGCAGGGCCTGACCAAGTCCACCATGGCCGAGATCGAGGGACTGAACGCGATCAACGATAAGATCCAGCCGCTGGTCGCGCACATGTCTGCGCTTCTCGCGAAGGAGGCCAAGCAGGCGGCACATGATGCCGAAGCCGCCGGCCAAAGGGCCGAAATCACGACTGCGATCATTGCCTTGTCGGTCGTGCTTCTGGTCATTGCGATGACGTTCCTGCTGGGCCGGAGCATTTCCCGCCCACTCTCTCAACTCGCGGACGCGATCTCCGCCCTCACCAAGGGTGAAACCGACATCGCCATCTCCGGCGCCGACCGGGGTGATGAGATCGGCAAACTCTGGCGCGCGGTAGATATTTTGCGTGACGGGGTGGAGGAGAACTTCCGGATCAAGCAGATGGTCGACAAGATGCCGATCAACGTCATGACGCTGGATAAGAACGACTTCACGATCAACTATGTCAATGAAACCTCGTTGACCACACTTAGGCAGGTGGAACATCTTCTGCCCTGCAAGGCGGATGAGGTTCTCGGCAAGTGCGTCGACATTTTCCACAAGCATCCGGAACACCAGCGCAGCCTGCTGGCCAATCCGGACAACCTGCCCCACGAGGCTAATATCAAGCTTGGGGAGGAGGTCTTGAAGCTCGAGGTTTCTGCGGTGCGCGACAAGGACGGCAAGTATATTGGCCCGATGGTCGCGTGGTCGGTGATCACCGACCAGGTGCGGATCGCCTCCCGGGTGCGCGAAGTGGTCGATTCTGTCGCCTCTTCCTCCACCGAAATGAAATCGACGGCCGAGAGTATGTCTTCGACGGCCGAGGAGACCAACGCCCAGGCTTCCGCGGTGGCGGCGGCTTCGGAACAGGCCACCAACAACGTCCAGACCGTGGCGTCCGCGGCCGAGGAGCTGTCGGCTTCCATCAACGAGATCGGCGAGCAGGTTTCCCAGTCGACGATCATCGCCCAGAAGGCCGTGGACGAGACCCAGAAGACCAATGCAACGGTCCAGGGCCTTGCCGAGGCGGCGCAAAAGATCGGTGACGTGGTCAACCTGATCAACGACATCGCGGCACAGACCAACCTGCTGGCGCTCAACGCCACCATCGAGGCGGCGCGGGCCGGCGATGCCGGCAAGGGCTTCGCGGTGGTGGCATCGGAGGTCAAGAGTCTGGCCAATCAGACGGCCCAGGCGACCGAGGAAATCGCCGGGCAGATCAACGCCATGCAGTCGGTAACGCAAGACGCCGTGGGTGCTATCGGCGGTATCACCGCCACCATCGAGCAGATCAATGAGATCGCCGGCGGTATCGCCGCCGCGGTGGAGGAGCAGGGTGCCGCCACCCAGGAGATCGCCCGCAACGTTCAGGAGGCCTCTCAGGGCACCAAGGACGTCTCCGAGAACATCACCGGCGTGACCCTGGCGGCCCAGGAGACGGGCAAGGCGTCGGAAGACCTCTTGACCGCGTCCGCCGAGCTCGCCCGCCAGGGCAACGATCTGAAAACGGAGATCGAGAACTTCATGAAGAACATCGGCGCTGCCTGACCGGATGGACCAATGCGGGGCCGGGCAATTCCGGTCCCGCGGGCCCTCGGCAGGCGCCGCCATGCCTTTCGGCTGCACCGATCGTGCGGCCGATTTTTTTTTGTGCACGGCGCCCTCCCGTCTTGACCCCGGCCCAGCATCGGTTACGTTGCAGCCCCTTTTCACAGCTCGGCAGCACACCATGGCGTCGAACCAATACATTTATGTCATGCGGGGCCTCAGCAAGGTCTATCCCGGTCATCGCGAGATTGTCAAAGACGTGACGCTGGCCTTTCTGCCCGGCGCCAAGATCGGCGTGCTGGGTTACAACGGCGCGGGAAAATCCACCGTGCTCAGGATCATGGCCGGCCTCGATACCGAGTTCACCGGTGAAGCCTGGGCGGCCGACGCAATCCGCGTCGGTTACCTGCACCAGGA
>JAOTVC010000224.1 GCA_029863585.1 Alphaproteobacteria bacterium
CGGGGCAAGGGGCTGACGGCGCGAATAAGCCAGCAGGCGCTGGGTCAGTTCGGAGCCGCGGGTCGCGGCCCGGTCGATGGCATCGATCTGGTTGGCGTGATCGCCCGGGCCCTTTTCCCGGATGAGCTGTGCATTTCCCATGATGATGGCGAGAATGTTGTTGAAATCGTGGGATATGCCTCCGGTCAGCTGGCCGATCGCCTTGAGTTTCTGGGCCTCGTGCAGGCGCGCCTCGGCGGATTCGCGCCGGGCGATGTTGGTTCGTAGAGATTCCGCCATCCGGTTGAAGGCCTTGGCAAGGACGCCAAGCTCGTCATTGCTGTGGATCGATACCGTCACGTCCAGTTCGCCCTGGCCCAGGCGTCTTGAGGCGGATGTCACTTCGCGGAGCGGCGCCGTGATCCTCCGGGTCATGAGGAGGCCCAGCAGGGCGATGGCGGCGATGACGAAGCTCAATCCCATCCATGCAATGGTCCGGGTCCGGGCGATCTGTCGGCGCAGTGCCGCTTCCCGTGCGCGGAATTCCCTTTGATGGTGTTCCAAGGACGACTTGAGGTCGGTGAGGAGGCCCCTCTCGGCCTTTTCCAGCCTCTCCTTGCCTTCCAGGACATGTTCACGCCCCGCCCTGGCCCGGGTCAGCGCCAGGAGATCGTCGCTGCGGGCGATCAACGTGTTGCCCCATCGGCGGATCTGGTCGCGGAAACCGGTTTCGCCGGGGAAGTAGAGATCGACCAAGCGGGAATAGCCGGCGAAGGCATGTTTATAAGCCAGGATGGCCGCGCTGCGCTGGGCCTCCTCACCGGTGATCTCTTGCGCGATCTCCCGGTTCTGTGCCGCCGACACCGGGGCACCCGCCCCGGTCTGAAGCAGCGCGATTTCGGAACTGGTGGCGACGATCTGCAGACCCGCCGCGCGCATAGCCTGGAGCTGGCCCATCGCCTCGACGGTCTGATCGGCGATTGTCTCGAAATCGCGGCCAACACGCTCCATGGCACGGGTCGTGCCGTAGACCATCAGCGCGACGAACGCGGCCATCAATCCGTAGGTCAGGCAGAGCCTGCGACCGATGCTCACAAAACCCCTCGCGTCCCTGTTTGCGGCTGGCCCAAGCCGCGGTAGACCGCTGGCGGCGAGCTGCCTTAAAGGAGTTATGGAAATAAAGACAAACCCTTAAGTAAACACGAACCCTTTATTGCCGCCTTGGGGCCGGGGCATGGGTCTGGGCGCAACCGCGCCATGTCTCGGAGGGCGCGGTTGCGGGATCGCCACGGAGTGGGGGTGGAGCTACAATTCGCTCAGGATTGCCGAACGCTTGGCGTCGTATTCCTGTTTGTTGATCAGGCCGGCGTCGTACAATTCCTTGAGCTTGGCTAGCCTGGCTTTTACCCCTTTCGGGCCGCCGCTCGCCCTCGGCGAGACACCGGGGGCCGGCGTTGCCAGCCCTTGGTCTCGCCGGGTCCGCCGGTTCATGCCCGCTTGACCTCTGTCGGACCGGTCGAATGCCGCGTCGAGACGGGTACGGTAGGGTGCGACCGCCGCCTTATCTTCGGCGCTGGCGTCCTGCATCTGTTGGTAGTTCCGCATGGACGCGCCGATGCTGGCCAGGGCCTGCGCTTTCTGGTCCGGCGTCATGTGCGGGTTGTTCATGATCATGCTGCGGGCGTTCTCCATGCCCGCCGCCATGCGCGGCTGGTGGCCTTGCATGTCGAGGGCGATATAGGCGCGCAGGATGCGGTCGGCGGTTCCGGCCCAGGATTCCATGCTCGAAAACCCGTGCCGGCGGACGATGAGAGTGGCTTCCCCATAGGCACCAGCCTGCCGGAGCTTGCCGATCCCCTGGGAAAAGGGGCTGAAGCTCTCGCGTCCGCGTCCCTGCGGTTGGTTGCCGCCCTTCTCGAAATCTATGCGCCGCCGCTCTGCCAAGGCCTTCAACTCGGGAAAGGATGAGATAAAGCCCTTGATCTCGGCGCCGGTGATCGGCTCCGCCGCCGAGGCACCGACGGAGACCATCACCGCCAGCCATGCCGCGGTGAAAACACGTATGGAAACGGCCATTTCTGGTCCTCCGGGATAATGCCGCCTGGTGATCAGATTTCGCTCAGGATCGCCTTGCGTTTGGCGTTGTATTCGTCCTGGTTGATCAGGCCCGCATCCCGTAGCTCCTTCAGCTTCTGCAGGCGTGCCTTGAGGCTCGTCCCACCGCCGGCCGGCGCCGCCGGTGCAGCGGCCGTGGCCGGAACCGGAATCGGATCGGGCCCCCCGGCCGAGGCGAAATTGGAGGCGGCGTATCCCGGGTCCTGGCGGGTCAACCAGACCGCAACCCAGCCTCTCAGGCCGGTCTTGGCCTCGACCTCGACCCATTTGCCGGTTTGGCTGCGAACCAGGAGTGGCGTGTCCTGAGGCAGATTTGCGATCACCTGTCCGGATTTCGGCTTGGCCCGGAGCTTGAGGCTCTTGGAGGTGACGCGGATGACGATGCCGGGCGCGAAGCGCTGCGCCTTGCGCGGGGCTGCCGGGGCCGCGGCAGGGGCCGTCGCCATTTGCTGCTGCGGTGCGGCGGAGACCGTCTGTTGGGCACCATGACGCATGTAGACCGCAGGCGTCTTGGATACGATGAAATCGACCGCTTTCTTGATACACATGCGCAGGGCCTTTTCCTTGGGCGTGTTCTTCCAGCCCGAAAGCGCCCCGCCCAGCGCCCCGCCGCCATAGCGGCCGCCAAGCATGCCGCCCATGTTGACGTCGGTGGCCTCGCCCTCGACCGAAGTGGCGGCGACGATTCGCGACGTGCGGGAATCGATCACCCGGACGTCGATGGCCATATGGGCCCGGCTGACGCCGGAACCGATGGAGCCGACGATGCTGCCGAAGTCTCCGCCCAGCATGCCGCCGAGACCGCCACCCACGCTGCCGCGGGAGCCGCTGGAATTATCCTGGAATTCGGTGACCGCACCGACGATCATCAATTCCGCCCCTTCGATCTGGCCGATCGGCGCCGCGGTGTTCCGGCGAATACGCCCGGAGGCCCCAAGATCCTGTTCGCGCATGACATCGCCGAGCGCCTGGCGTTCCAGCACGATATAACGATTGGTGGTGAACAGCGCGGTGGCGAGCTGGTCGGCCATGCCGTCCCCCAAAGCCCGGTTGTACCAATTGCCGCGTGCCTTGTTGGTGAAGCGCGCCACGGCGATTCGCGCCTTCGGGCCGTTGTAGGCCTCGCGCTGCGCCTGGTCGATGGTGGGCGAGTTTTGCCCCTCGGTCACCTTGGTCTTGGTCCCGGCCTCGGAGGAGCCTCCGAACAGGCCGTCGAACAACCCGCCGCCGCTGTCCTGTGCAAGGGCGGGCGCCGCGGTGATTGCGGAAACGCAGAACAGAGAGAGAAGAACCCGTTTCATCATGCCTTTGATACCCCCCATGACTATCTGGCTTGGCGCTGCCGGCTCATTTCGAACCGGTGCGCGAGACGGAGAATCTTGATGCCGTCAATATAGCCGGTCGCTCCCTTGGGTGCCACAGAGACGGGCCGGTTTCCCGAGGTGGTCAGCGGGTCAGCCGGTCGGGGATTGTCGTGACCAGGACCGCCATGCCGACGCCGTTTTCCCGGCGGGTGCGCTTGTAGGTGGCCATCTGCAGGCCCAGCACGCGCCAGCCCCGGCGCGTCTTCACCAGGATGGGATGCCCGGCCTCGAAGATCGTCGCATCGCAGTCATGCATCAACAGCGATTTTCCGATCAGCCCGACCGCGTGGCAGGTATCGGTGCTGAGCGCATAGGGCCGATAAATGCCGTAGCCCGCCCTGACCAAACGGCCCAGCCGCGCCGGAGTCATTCCACGCGCCCGCCGCTTGGTGAGCAGCGGCAGGACCGCGCCGGTCGCGACGGGACGTTCCAAGGTAAGGATCGCCCAGTCGTTGACCGGATGGCGGGGATGGCCGCGGCGGTTCATCTTCACATCGTCCGGCAGCCTGACCGCGGCCACCCGGCGGTGCACCAAATAGGTGCCGAGATGATAGCCCGCCAGAAAATGCAGATCTTCGGCGTCGATCCAGCGGCCGCGGCGTTTTTGCCAGACGCAGTGGGCGGAAGTGAGGACCTTGTCGGCACTAATCAAGGTGCCGCTGCAGAAGCCGCCCGGACGGCGGTTGATTCTGCCGATGGCCGCCCAGGGCGGCTCGGCCATCGAGGGGGACAGACGCGCTACATTGACCGAAGGGGCCGACTCCGCGCGCGACAACGCCGGCTCGGCCCCGAAGGCCGTGCCGGCCAAACCCATACACAACAAAGCTGCGCCGGTGGTCGCCGACAGACGCATCATATTCCTCCCGCGGACCCGGCTGCCACCCCGGTTCCGTAAAACGAGTATTGCAGATTCCTATTGCAGACCGCCAGAAGGGATCGGTTCATTCCGCCGCGGAACGAAATAATTGGTGCGCTGCGTCAAGAACGGGCGGCGCGGGCTAGAACCCTTCCTCGTCCTCTTCGGAGCGGGGGGCGCCTTGGGGGCTGTTGGGCGCCGGGCCATCGCCCCCGCCCCGGCGGAAGGGGGCGCGGCGGGCCATCGCCTCGCGTTCCCAATCCACCTCGGTGCGCTCCTGATCGAGGAACCGGGCGACGGCGGACCGAAATCCTTCGTCGGCGATCCAGTGCGCCGAGTAGGTGGCCGAGGGCATATAGCCGCGGGTCACCTTGTGGCTGCCGCCGGCGCCGGCCTCGACCCGTTTCAGGCCGCGCTCGATGGCGAAATCGATGGCCTGGTAGTAGCAGCATTCGAAATGCAGGAACGGGTGATCCTCGAGGCATCCCCAATTGCGCCCGAAAATGGCGTCGTCGGAATACAGGTTGAGGGCGCCTGCCACCGCCCGGCCTTCGCGGAAGGCCATCACCAGAAGGACGCGGTCGGCGAGGCGGGCGCCGAGCTCCTCGAAAAATTCGCGGTTGAGGTAGGGCCGGCCCCACTTGCGCGAGGCCGTATCCATGTAGAATTTGTAGAACGCGTCCCAATGGGCCGGTTCGATATCCGCGCCGGTCAGCCGCCGGACCTCGATGCCATTCTCGACGGCCCGGCTGCGTTCCTTGCGGATGTTCTTGCGCTTGCGCGACGAGAGAGCGTCCAGGAAATCGTCGAAGCTTTGGTAGCCGTCGTTCTGCCAATGGAATTGCTTGCCCTCGCGCAGCAGGAAGCCGCAGCGCCCGGCGAATTCCCACTCGGCGCGGGTCGGGAAGATGATATGGAGCGAGGACACCTCCATGCGCTTGGCCGCCTCCACCATGCCGGCCAGCAGCGTCTTTGCGAGCCCTTCGTCGTCCCCTGGCGGAGCCAGGAGGCGGGGCCCGGTCACCGGCGAGAACGGGGCGGCGACCAGAAGCTTCGGGTAATACTTGCCGCCGGCGCGCTCGAACGCATCGGCCCAGGCCCAATCGAACACGTACTCGCCGTAGGAATGGCCCTTCAGGTACATCGGCGCCGTTGCCAGCAGCGGACCGCCTGGTTTGGACACGGCGATAT
>JAOTVC010000041.1 GCA_029863585.1 Alphaproteobacteria bacterium
AAGGACCTCCGGACGCGAAGGCCCTTCTTATCCAAGGATTTTTTAACAACCAAAGAAAATAAATCGAGGTTGTGGCCAAAAGAAAACATGTAGCAAAAATGTCGCATCCCGGAAGTCGGGCGCCGCAACATGCCGATGGCGGCGGCCGCTAGAGACCGCTTTGCTCATCACGTCCTTAATTAAATGAATGTCTAAACAAGGGCTTTATTCAGGATCAATAGGTGCCGCGGTCCCAGCGCTCGAAGGCTTCCGAAACGACCGGGAAGGCGCTCCAGGGCGAGGGCGGGTTCATCGGCATGGCACCGTGATGGAGGTGATCCGGCGTCAGTTCCGCAAGCTTGTTCACGCCCAACAGCCCCATGGTGATGGTGATCTCGTTCTCCAAGATCTCGAAGCAGCGGATCAGCCCTTCCTCGCCGCCCGCCGCCAGCGCCCAGCCCTGAAGCTTGCCGACGGCGACCGCGTCGGCGCCGCAGATCACCGCCTTGACCATGTCCGAGCCGCGCACGAAACCGCCGTCGACGACGATCGGCACCTTGCCCTTGGCGACCGAGGCCACCTCCTGCAGCGCCTCGACGGCGCCGCGGCCGTGATCCAGCTGCCGCCCACCGTGATTGGACACCCAGATCACGTCGATCCCCCGGGCGACCGCAATCTCCGCATCCTCCCGTGTGGCGATACCCTTGACCAGGATCGGCAGGCCGCAATGTTTTTTGCAGTGGTCGACGAAATCCCAGGTGAGCTGGCCGCGCCAGCGCCATTCCTGATCCAGGTCGATGCCTTCGAGGTTGGAGCGCTGGGCGAAGGCGCGGCGGTTGAAGCGGTTGTACTGGTCGCGCTCGCGCCGCCCGTAATGCGCCACGTCGACGGTGATGGCCAGCGCGTTGAACCCGGCCTCGACCACCCGGTCGAGGGTCTTTTCAACCCAGCCCATGTCGCCGCGAACATAGAGCTGGAAGACCTTGAAGCCTTGCGTTTCCGCCGCGCAATCCTCGAGCCGGGGGTTGGTCATGATCGAGATCACCGGGATCGATCCGAACGTGTCCATGGCGCGGACCACCGGAATGTTGCCGCCCGGGTCCATCAGGTGGAGCGAGCCGATGGGTGCCGCGATCACCGGAATGCGCAAGTTTTGGCCCATGAAGGTGGTGGACGGGTCGGGTTCGGGGACGCTGTTCAGGACACGGGGGCGGAAGGCGATGGAATCCAGCGCATAGCGGTTGCGCTTGAGCGTCGTCTCGGATTCGCCCCCGCCCGAGAGATAATCCCAGCTCGTCGGCGACATCCGCTTGCGCGCCTCGATGATCAACTCCTGATTGGTCCGTGCTTGGGCGATGTCGTCCATCGAGTCCTCCCCCTGCCGGCGCCGGGCCGCCCCGGCGCTTGATCTTTCGGCCCTTGGGGCCGACCGCTGGGGATTATTACCCGCGCGGCGCGGCCAGTGTAAAGCGCCGTCGGCCGATGAGCGGGGCGACAGGGCCGGGGCCTGCGGTTATGCTTTGGAAAGCTGCGCAATGGGGGGAGCATCCATGAGGTACAAGACCATCGGCGCCGAGGGAGGCGACGCGCTCAAAGTGTCGGTGATCGGGCTCGGCTGCAACGCCTTCGGCGGGCGCTGCGACGAGGCCGCCGCCGCCGCCGTCATCAACCAGTGCCTGGACGAAGGCATCAATTTCTTCGATACATCGAACTCGTATTCCAACGGATTGTCGGAGCAATTTATCGGCCGCGCGCTCGGCGCCCGGCGCCGGGAGGCCATCGTCGCCACCAAGTTCGGGATCCGCCAGGGCGCGAAACGGGACACCGTCTTCAAAGCCGCGGAACTGAGCCTCAGGAATCTCGGCACCGACACCATCGACCTTTATCAGCTCCATTTCCCCGATCCCGACACCCCCATCGCCGAAACGCTCGAGGCCATGGACCGGCTGGTCCGGGACGGCAAGGTCCGGGTGATCGGCTGTTCCAACTTTTCCGGCGCCCAGCTCGAGGAAGCGCTCCAGGTGTCGAAGGAGAAAGGATTCGCCGCCTTCGCCACGGCACAGAACCCCTACAGCATCCTGCAACGCGACATCGAGGCGGAGCTGGTTCCCGTGTGCCGGGCGCGGGGCATCGGCATCCTGCCCTATTACCCGTTGTTCCGCGGCATGCTGACGGGCAAGTACAAGCGCGGCGAACCGGCGCCGGCGGGCACGCGGCTTGCCGAGGGCGGGCGCGGGGCGGAAGCGCTGAAGGACGATGCGGTGTTCGACCGGATCGACGCGCTGACGGCATTCGCCGCCGATCGCGGACACAGCCTCCTCGACCTGGCGCTGGCCTGGCTTGCCAGCCAGGATACCGTGCCCAGCGTCATTTCCGGGGCCACCAAGCCGGAGCAGATCACCGCCAATGCCAAGGGGGCGGACTGGGTGCTCAATGCCGACGAATGCGCCGCGGTCGACGCCATCGTGCCGCCGCCCGCCTGAACCGGGGCCCCGGCGAGGGCGGAGATCACAAAAAAGCCATCTATTTTAGGCGGTTGGCGCGCGCGTCTGCGATTGACTCCCGGTCGGTGCCGCCCATACTTAGGAGACAGCACAACATCGGAAGGGGCCCCACCCCTTCCGGAAAACGGGGGAAACCAAGTGGCCGACATTCTGCAGATGTCCGAGACGGGCGACCGGCCCGCCTTGCTGGCGACGCCGCGCGCCCGGGTGGGACTGATCATCCCCTCGTCGAACCGGCTGACCGAGCCTCAGTTCCGCTATTACCTGCCCGCCGATATCGGGGTGCACACCACGCGGCTCAGGATGACCGGGCCGCATCACCGGCCCCTCGATGAGATCGGCGACAAGATCCGCGAGGCGGCGGGGTGCCTCGCCGATTCGGAATGCGACGTGATCGTGTTCCATTGCACCGGCGGCGCCATGGCCGACGGGCCGGAGGCCGAAGCCCGGGTCATCGATCTGATCCGCGCCGAGACCGGCAAGACGGCGCTGGCGACCGGCGAGGTGGTGGTCGAGGCGCTCAGGGCGCTTCGCATCTCCCGCCCGATCCTGATCAGCCCCTATGTGCAGGCCACCAACGATGCCGAGAAGATCTACCTGCAAGGCATCGGCATTTCGGTGGTGAACGACGTTGCCCTCGGCCTGCCGGGCGGGTCGAGCTATATCCATGTCCCGCCGGAGCGCTGGCTGGACGAGGTTCGCGACGCGCTCACGCCGGAGGCCGACGGCCTGTTCCTGTCCTGCACCAACACGACGCAGATCGAGATCGTCGAGGCGGCCGAGGTTGCCACCGGCCTGCCCGCTGTCAATTCCAACCAGGCCGTCATTTGGCGGGTGCTCAAGGAATTCGGCCCCGGGGCGGACGGCGCGATGCCGGGCGGACCTGGCCGGCTGTTCCGCAGCGGCGCCTGACCGCACGGCGCCACCGCCAAATCACCCAAGGGAAGAAAGGGAACCAATCCTATGTCCGACATCCGTCTTGACGGACGCGCCGTCATCGTCACCGGCGGCAGCCGCGGCATGGGCCGCGAAATGGCCGACGCGCTGCTCGGCGCCGGCGCCTCGGTCACGGTGCTCAGCCCGGAGACCGAGGAACTCGAGGCGACCGCCCGGGAACTCGGCGCGGCCCACGGCGCGGACCGCGTCATCGCCCATAGCGGCGATATTTCCGATTACGCCGATTGCGCCGGCGCCGTGGAAGCGACCCAAGCCACGTTCGGCGGCCTCGACGGGCTGGTCAATCACGCCGGCATCGGCCCGCTGCACGTCGCCCCGGCCGTGTCCCAATCGGAACATGTGGCCTTTTGGATCGCCGACCCGGTGCGCTGGGCCCGGCTGATCGAGGTCAACGTGATCGGCACCTATTTCATGACCCGGGCCGCGGCGCCGGTGATGCTGGAGCGCGGCTGGGGACGCATCGTCAACGTCACCACCTCGCTGCCCAACTACGGGCGGCTGCATTGGAGCCCCTACGGCTGTTCCAAGGCCGGCATCGAATCCGAATCCCTGATCTTCGCCCAGGATCTCGAAGGCACCGGGGTGACCTGCAACACGCTGTTTCCCGGCGGCGCCGTGCGCACCAGCTTTGTGCCGGAGAAGATGCATTCCAACCCCCGGCTGCTGGACCCCGACATCATGCGCGATCCCATCGTCTGGCTGATGTCCGAACATTCGGCCGGCCATAACGGGGTCCGGTTCAACGCGCGCTATTGGGACGCCGACGCCGGCCCCGATACGGCCTTCGAGAACGCCGTAACGGTGCCCGCCTACAGGGTGCCGGCGCCGCCGGTGCCGGCGGCGGGAGAACGCGCATGAGCGATATCGATCTCAAGGACCGGGTCGCCATCGTCACGGGCGGCAGCCGCGGCATGGGCCGCGAAATGGCCGATGCCATCATCGAGGCGGGCGGCCGGGCCGCCCTGATGACGCCGGAGGCGGACGAGCTCGAGCAAACCGTCAAGGAGATCGGCTTCCACCGCGGCGCCGACCGGGTCATGGGCCTGCCTTACGACATTTCCAACTACCGCCAATGCGAACAGGCGGTCGCCGACACGCTGGAGAAGTTCGGCGCCCTGCACGGCGTCGTCAACAACGCCGCCCTGGGGCAACTCAACGTCATCGCGCCGGGGGCCGAGGATACCAACTGCAAGTTCTTCGAGGCCGATCCGCAACGCTGGGCCCAGGTGATCCGGGTCAACGTGATCGGCACCTATCATATGTGCCGCGCCGCGATCGGCGCGCTCAAGGCGCAGGGCTGGGGCCGGATCGTCAATGTCACCACATCGATCGGCACCATGCAGCGCAGCGGCAACAGCCCCTATGGACCGTCCAAGGGTGCCATCGAGTCCGAGACCCTGGTGTTCGCCGCCGACCTCGACGGCACCGGCGTCACCGTCAACTCGCTGATCCCGGGCGGCGCGGCACGCACCAAATTCGTGCCCGAGGCGTACTACACTTCCCGCGATCTGGTCGACCCATCGGTGATGCGCGCGCCCATCGTCTGGCTGTTCTCCGATGCCGCCGATGGGCAGACCGGCGGGCGCTACGTCGCCAACCGCTGGGATTACGGCGCCAACGACCCCAGCCTGGCCGCCCGGGCCGCGCTGGAGCCGCCGGTCTTCAACCACCCGCCCAAAGGGCGGCTCGACTAGGGCCCGGTATGGACCGGGGCTTCGTCAGGCCCCGTCGTCCTCGGCCGGACCGGCTTTGCCGGCGGCGAGGTCCTTGAGACGGTAAAGCAGCTCGAGCGCCTCGCGCGGCGAGAGGTCGTCCGGATTGACCTCTTGGACGGCGCGGTCCAGGGCGCTCGGCCCCGCCGCCTTGCCGCCGCCGCCCGAAGCCGCCGGCGGGGCAGCGGCAAACAGCGGCAGATCGTCCGCCAGGCGCGAGACCGCGTCCGCCTTCTCGCCCCGCTCGATCGCGCTCAGCACCTCCTCGGCCCGGGCGAGCGCGGCTTCCGGCAAGCCCGCCAAGCGGGCGACGTGGATGCCGTAGGACCGGTCGGCGGTGCCCGCCTTGACGGCGTGAAGGAACACCACCTCGCCCTTCCATTCCTTGACCCCCATGGCGTGGTTGGTGAGCCCGTCGAGCCGCGCGGAAAGCTGGGTCAGTTCGTGGTAATGGGTGGCGAACAGGCCGCGGCAGCGATTGACCGCATGCAGATGCTCGATGGTCGCCCAGGCGATCGACAGGCCGTCGAAGGTGGCCGTGCCGCGGCCGATCTCGTCCAGGATCACCAGCGCCCGCGGCCCGGCCTGGTTGAGGATGGCGGCGGTTTCGACCATTTCCACCATGAAGGTCGAGCGTCCCCGGGCGAGGTCGTCGGCGGCGCCGACGCGGCTGAACAGGCGGTCGACGATGCCGATATGTGCGGCCTCGGCCGGCACGAAACAGCCGATCTGGGCGAGAATGGCGATCAGCGCGTTCTGGCGCAGGAAGGTCGACTTGCCCGCCATGTTGGGCCCGGTGAGCAGCCACAGCCTGCTCGCCGCGCCGTCCGCCGCCACGGCCTCCGCCGAGAGGTCGCAATCGTTGGGCACGAACCCGGCTTCGCCGGTCCGGCGCAGCACCTGTTCCACCACCGGGTGCCGCCCGCCGGTGATGGTGAAGGCGAGGCTGTCATCGACCCGGGGTCGCCGGTAATCGGCGTCGCGCGCGAGACCCGCGAAACCCGCCGCGACATCGAGCCAGGCCAGCGCCTCCGCGGTCCGGCCGACGGCCTCACCCTTGGCCCGGACGGCTTCGGCAAGGCGGTCGAAGATTTCGAGCTCCAGCGCCAGCGCCTGGTCGGCGGCCCGGCTCAGGCGGGTTTCCAGGTCGACCAACTCCGCGGTATTGAAGCGCACGGCGGAGGCCAGCGTCTGGCGGTGATGGAAGAATTTTTCCTCGCCGCCCGGGCCGGTGGCCGACATCAGGGCATCGGCCTGATTCGGGCGCACCTCTATGAAATAGCCCAGCACGTTGTTATGCCGGATCCGCAAATTGTTGAGGCCCGCGGCATCGCGGTAACGGCTCTCGAGATTGGCGATCAGCCGCCGGCTTTCGTCGCGCAGCAGTCGCGCCTCGTCCAGGGCGGCATCGAACCCCCCGGCGACAAAGCCGCCGTCCCGTGCCAGGAGCGGCAGGTCGGGCGCCAGGGCGCGCGCCAGCAATTCGGTCAGCTCATGATGATCGCCGAGGCCTTCGATCCATTGGCCGACCAGCGGCGGCGGCGGCGCCAGGCCATCGGCCCCGGCCCGGGCAAGATCGCCGCGCAAGGCGCCGGCGCGGGTCAAGCCATCGGCGATGGCGGCGAGGTCACGGGGCCCGCCCCGGCCGAGGGAGAGGCGGGCCAGCGCGCGCGCCAGATCCGGCAGGCCGGCGAGCGCGGTTTCGACGAGCGGCCGGGGCCCGCCGCCGGCGCCGGCCTCGCCCGCGAACCAGTCGACGGCATCGAGACGCCGGTTGATCTCCCCCGGGTCGGTCAGGGGCGCCGCCAGCAGGGCCGCCACCAGCCGTCCCCCGGCCCCGGTCCGGGTGCGGTCGATGACGTCGAGCAGGCTGCCCGCCCGGCCGCCGCCGACTCCCTGAACGAGTTCCAGGTTGCGCCGGGTCTGGGGATCGATCTCCAAGACCGCGCCGTCGTCCAGATGCCGGGGCGGGGCGATGCGGGGCAGGCTGCCCTTCTGGGTGAGCGCCACGTAATCCACCAGGGCGCCGGCGGCGGCGAGTTCGGCCCGGGCGAAGCGGCCGAAACCGTCGAGCGCCGCGACCCCGAACAAAGCCTCGAGCCGCCTCGCCCCGTTGGCGGAATCGAACAGGCTGGCGGGCTGCGGCGTGATCAAAGTGCCCGCTTCATCGCGGCTCTGGGCCAGAAGTCCCGCGAGTTCCGGGCGCGCCGCCAGGCGGTCGGACAGCAAGAGCTCGCCGGGATCGATGCGGGCAAGCGCCGCGGGCAGCCCGCCCATCGTCACCGTCTGGACGAGGAATTCCCCGGTCGAGATATCGAGCCAGGCAAGGCCGAGCGCATCCTGGACCCCGGCCAGGGCGGCCAGGAAATTGTTGCGCTTGGCGTCCAGCAGGGTTTCCTCGGTCAAAGTGCCGGCGGTGACCAGGCGCACCACCTCGCGGGCGACGACCGCCTTGGCCCCGCGTTTTTTCGCCTCCGCCGGATCTTCGGTCTGGTCGCAGACCGCGACCTTGAAACCCTTCTTGATAAGCCGCGCGAGATAGGTATCCGCCGCATGGACCGGCACCCCGCACATGGGGATGTCCTCGCCCAGGTGTTTTCCGCGGTGGGTCAGCGCGATGTCGAGCGCCCGGGACGCGGCATGGGCGTCGTCGAAGAACAGCTCGTAGAAATCGCCCATGCGGTAGAACAGGAGGCCGTCGGGATGAGCCGCCTTGATGCCGAGGTACTGCGCCATCATCGGAGTCGCGCGGTCGGCCGCGCCGTCCGCCTTGGCCTTGGTGCTGTTTTCGGACCGGGCCGCCTGCTCCGACACGGATTTCTTCCTCCCAGCTGCGCCCGGCGCCGCCACCCAGTTCGCAGGCGGCGTCGTCTCTGCCGGGCGACTTTATCACAGGCCGCTGCCGCTGCCGAAACTGCCTGATGTCCGGCGGCGAATCATTGCATCGGGAGAAGCATCTCGCCAGGCGCGCACCCGTCACTTCTTGGTGCGATGGGGTGTTCGGGCCAGTATGGGCTTGGCAAGCGGCCAAAACCGGGTAAGTTTCCACAAATTCGGCCGCTGGCGGCGCTCGGCCAAAGGCAACGCAACGATTGCCGGCCGCGCCGGAACCGGCAAAACAAACCGATCATCACCAGGGAATTCCGTCATGGCGACTAATTCGGACCGGGAGTTGGACCAGGAAGCCCTCGCTTTCCACAAGCGCGGACGCCCCGGAAAATTCGAGATCATGCCGACCAAGCCGCTGGTCACCCAGCGCGACCTGTCGTTGGCCTATTCCCCCGGCGTCGCCGCCCCGTGCCGGGCCATCGCCGAAGATCCGGGCATGGCCTACGAGTACACCGGCCGGGGCAACCTGGTCGCGGTCATCACCAACGGCACCGCCGTGCTCGGCCTCGGAAATCTGGGCGCGCTCGCCTCCAAGCCCGTGATGGAGGGCAAGTCCGTCCTGTTCAAGCGCTTTGCCGACGTCAACGCCATCGATCTCGAGGTCGGAACCGAGGACGTCGATGAGTTCGTCGCATGCGTCCGCCACCTCGGCCCCAGCTTCGGCGGCATCAACCTGGAAGACATCAAGGCGCCGGAATGCTTCATCATCGAGCAGCGCCTGCGCGAGATCATGGACATTCCCATTTTTCACGACGACCAGCACGGCACCGCCATCATCGCCGCGGCCGGTTTGCTGAACGCGCTGGACATCACCGGGCGCCGGATCGGCGACATCAAGATGGTGGTCAACGGCGCCGGCGCCGGCGCCATCGCCTGCGTCGAACTGGCCAAGCGGATGGGGGTCGGCCACGACAACGTGACCATGTGCGACACCACCGGCGTCATCTACCAGGGCCGGGAAAAGGGCATGAACCAATGGAAATCCGCCCATGCGGTCAAGACCAAGGCGCGGACCCTGGCCGAGGCCATGAAAGGGGCGGACGTGTTCTTCGGCCTGTCGGTGGAGGGCGCGGTCGATCAGGCGATGGTCAAGTCCATGGCCAAGAAACCGATCGTCTTCGCCATGGCCAACCCGGCGCCCGAAATCACCCCGGAAGAAGCGCGCGAGGCACGCCCCGACGTCATCGTCGCCACCGGCCGGTCGGACTATCCCAACCAAGTCAACAATGTGCTGGGCTTCCCCTATATCTTCCGCGGCGCGCTCGACGTCCGGGCCCGCGCCATCAACGACGAAATGAAGGTGGCCGCGGCGGAAGCGCTCGCCATGCTGGCGCGCGAGGACGTCCCCGACGAGGTGTCCACCGCCTATAAGGGCGCCCAGTTGCGCTATGGTCCGGACTACATCATCCCGGTCCCCTTCGACCCGCGCCTGATCTCCGCGATTCCCCCCGCGGTCGCCCGCGCGGCGATGGAAACCGGCGTGGCGGCGCTCAAGATCGACGACATGACCGAATACCGCGCCCAACTGTCGGGCCGCCTGGATCCCACCGCAGATGCGCTGCACCAGATTTCCCGCGAGGTCCGCGCCAATCCGCGGCGCGTGGTGTTCGCCGAGGGCGAGGAGGAGAGGGCCGTGCGCGCCGCCGCCGCGTTCCGGAATTCGGGCTACGGCACGCCGATCCTGGTCGGCGTCAAGGACCGGGTCCTCGAAACGATGGAACGCATCGGCATCGCCAACGCCGAAGATTTCGAGATCACCAACGCGGGCCTGTCGTCGCGCAATGCCGAATATATCGACTACGTCTATTCGCGGATTCAGCGGCGCGGGGCGCTCCATCGCGATTGCCAGCGCCTGGTGCACCAGGACCGCAATACCTTCGCCGCCTGCATGGTGGCCCATGGCGACGCCGACGCCATGGTGACCGGCCTGACGCGGTCCTCCTTCGTCTGCTTCAACGACATTCGCCGGGTCATCGATGAACGGGCCGGAGAGCGGGCGCTCGGCCTCAGCCTGCTGGTCGCCAGGGGCCGCACGGTTTTTATCGCCGACACCACCGTCCACGAGGTGCCGGAACCCGACGAACTTGCCGACATCGCGATCCAGTCCGCGGCCAAGGCGCGCCAGATGGGCCACACGCCCCGGGTGGCGCTGCTGTCGTTTTCCACCTTCGGCGATCCCCTGCGCGACAAGGGCAAGCGGATCCGCGAGGCGGTGGAGATCCTGGACGAGCGCAATGTCGATTTCGAATATGACGGGGAGTTGGCGGCGGACGTCGCGCTGGATATCGAGCTGATGCGCGAACGCTATCCCTTCTGCCGCCTTTCGGGCCCGGCCAACGTGCTGATCATGCCGGCGCTGGACCCCGCCAACATCTCGTCGAAGCTGATCCAGGAACTGGGCGGCGGGACGGTGATCGGGCCGCTGCTTCTCGGCCTCGACAAACCGGCCCAGATCGTCCCCATGGGCGCGTCGGTGTCGGAAATCGTCATCATGGCCGCGCTCGCCGCCCATGAGACCCTGCACCCGCGTTGATGGCGCCGACGGCATCGGTTCACGCCCGGCCATGGGCGAAACGACAGCGCCAAGACGATGGCTAAACCGACGGTACCGTTGAAGCGAATAGTCGTGACGGCCCTGGCCGTCGCGGCGCCGGGTCTGGTGACGCTGGTGGCTTTAGCCGCCCTTGGCATCCTCAGCCCCAAATGGCTGGCGCTCGGCGCGGTCCTCTGCGCCGTCCTGGGCTGGGTGGTGGCCTCGATCCTGGTAGGAGACCTGACAGCCGTCGCCGCCTACGGGGACGCCTTGTCCCGCCATCCCGACGCCACGGAGCCAGATCTCACCGGCTGGGATCCCGCGACGAACCTCGCCTCCTTGATCCGGCGATTTTCACGGGAGGCCCGACGCCGGGAGCAAATGCTGCGGGACGGCATGAACGCCCGTCAGATGGTGTTCGACGGCTTGCCCCAGCCGCTCATCCTGCTCGACGACAGCCAGAAGATCCTCAACATCAACCGGGCGACGCGCGAGCTCATCGGCAATCCGCCGCCGGGAAGCGACCTGTCCGCGGCGATCCGCGACCCCCGCGTTCTTCAGATGGTCCAAGACACCCTGGACAAGGGCGAGCCCAATGCCACGCATCTCACCATTTCCGATCCCGTGGAACGGTATTTCTCGATTCAGGCTGTCCCGCTGGAACCCCATGAGGGGGACGGTGCGGCCCTGCTGATCGCCCTTTTCGATCTTACCGAGCGGCGCCGGGCAGAGCAGATGCGGAGCGATTTCATCGCCAATGTCAGCCACGAATTGCGCACGCCGCTGGCCTCCCTGATCGGCTTCATCGAAACCCTGCAAGGCGCGGCCAAGGACGACGAGGAAGCGCGGGAGCGATTCCTCGCCCTCATGGCGGACCAGGCGGGGCGCATGGGCCGCCTCGTGCAAGACCTGCTGTCGCTCTCGGCCATCGAATTGGTGGAACACACCCGGCCGGAGGACCATGTCGATCTCGCCGCGACCCTGGGCAGCGTCATCGCCGGCCTGCAATTGGAAGCCGAAGCCAAGGATATGGTCATCCGGCGCGAGATCGATCCCGACCTGCCGATGGTGCTTGGCAACGGCGATCAGTTGGCGCAGTTGCTGCTCAACCTGATCGACAACGCCATCAAGTACGGGCGCGCCGGGACGCCGGTGACCGTGGCGCTGCGGTTCGAACGCGAAATCCCCGTCCCCCTCGCCGACGCCGCGGCGTTGGCCGCGGTGTCCGGCGTCGTCCGCATCGAGGTACGCGATCAGGGCGAGGGCATCGCCGCCGAATACATCCCGCGCCTGACCGAACGATTCTACCGGGTCGATACCGCCCGTTCCCGCGCGATCGGCGGCACCGGGCTGGGCCTCGCCATCGTCAAACATATCGTTGCCCATCATCGCGGTTTGCTGGAAATCAAGAGCACCTTGGGCGAGGGCAGCACGTTTTCCGTCGCCTTGCTGGCAGCGCCGCAGGAAAAGCGCCCCGAATAGAGAGGTTCTTTCGATCGAGACGGCCGCGTGTCACAGAGATGTCATGCGGCTGTCGTAATCATGTCTCGCCGCAGCTTTAGCATTGCCCAGCGCGGACCGGTTACCGGGCTTACCGGCCTCTTGGCCGGCCGCCGCACGGGCCGCAAGGTCGCCAACCCAAACCTAGGGAGCATCGAGACATGTTCTGCAAAACCCTTGCCGCCGCCGCCATCGCCACCGTGGCGGTCGCCGGCGCGGCGCAAGCCCGGGATCAGATCCGCATCGTCGGGTCATCCACGGTATTCCCCTTCGCCACCAAAGTCGTCGAACAGTTCGGCAAAACCACGAAATTCAAGACCCCGATCATCGAAAGCACCGGCTCCGGCGGCGGCCTCAAGCTGTTCTGCGCCGGCATCGGCGTCCGCCACCCCGATATCACCAACGCCTCCCGCCGCATCAAGAAGTCGGAAGTCAAGCTGTGCGCCCGGAACGGCGTGAGCGCCATCACCGAAGTCAAGATCGGCTTCGACGGCATCGTGCTGGCCAATTCCAAGAAGGCCAAACAGTTCCGGCTCAGCCTGAAAGAGGTGTTCCTGGCCCTGGCCAAGGAAGTGCCGGTGAACGGCAAGCTGGTCAAGAATCCCTACAAGACCTGGAACCAGATCAACGCCAAGCTGCCCAACATCAAGATCGAGGTTTTGGGCCCGCCGCCGACCTCCGGCACCCGTGACGCCTTCGTCGAACTGGCCATGGAGGGCGGCGCCAAGGAGGTTCCGTTCATGGCCGCCCTGCGCAAAAACGACGGCGAGGGCTTTACCAGGGTCGCCCACGCCATCCGCGAGGACGGCGCCTTCATCGAAGCCGGCGAGAACGACAACCTGATCGTTCAGAAGCTGGAAGCCAATCCTGCGGCGCTGGGCATCTTCGGGTTCAGCTTCCTCGACCAGAACAAGGACAAGGTCCAGGGCAGCATCGTCAATGGCGTCACGCCCACTTTCGAGAACATCGCCGATGGCAAATACCCGGTTTCCCGGTCGCTCTATTTCTACGTCAAGAACGCCCACATCGGTAAGATCCCGGGGATCGAGGCCTATGTGAAGGAGTTCACTTCCGAAAAGGCCTGGGGCGACACCGGCTATCTTGCCGACAAGGGGCTCATCCCGCTTCCCGCGAAGGACCGCCGCGCCATGTCCAAGTCAGCGCGTGCGTTCAATGCCTTGAGCATGTAATCCCCCGGATCCCGGCCGGCGGCGCCAAGCCGCCGGCCGGCCTTATCCCTCCCCGGCCCGGCGAGGGCCCCGGGACATAGAAGCCAAGAGTGCGGAATCGTTGCCATGAACGCATTGACCCTCTTTACCGCGATCGTCCTATTGTCCGTTGCCGGCTTCTACGTGGGCCGGTCGAGGTCGCTTCGGGTCAGCGGCAGCGCCAAAGAGCTCCATTCCCTGCCGTCCTATTACGGCATGTACGCCGCCCTTTGGGCCGGGATTCCCGCGATCGTGATTTTCGTCCTTTGGTTCGCGATGGAACCGTTCCTGGTTCGGGAATTGGTCATTTCCGCCTTGCCATCCGACAAGCAGGCGCTGCAGCCCGACAGGCTTGGGCTGCTCTATAACGACATCCGGAATCTCGCGGCCGGCGGCGCCATCAGCACCAATGCCGACGCCTCCATGCGGGGCGCCGCCGATCACTACCTGGCGCTCAGGTCGACCGGCCTGTGGGCCCTTGCCGCCCTGGCCCTTGCCACCGGTGCCGCGGGTCTGGCCTTTGCCCGGTCTCGCATCGCCCCGGCCCTTCGTGCCCGGCCTTCGGTCGAGCGTGTGATCAAGGTTCTTTTGATCCTCTGCTCGACCCTCGCCGTGTTCGTGACCATCGGCATCGTGCTCAGTTTGATTTTCGAATCCATCCGGTTTTTCGAAAAGGTTTCCATTTTTGAATTTCTCTTCGGACTGCACTGGTCACCGCAAACGGCGTTGCGCGCCGACCAGGTTGGATCCTCCGGTGCTTTCGGTGCCGTCCCGGTTTTCGCCGGCACCCTGTTGATCACCATGATCGCCATGTTGGTGGCCGCGCCCGTGGGGCTGATGTCGGCGATCTATATGTCGGAATATGCAACCCCGCGCGTCCGTGGATTCGCCAAACCGGTGCTTGAAATCCTGGCCGGCATCCCCACCGTCGTTTTCGGCTTCTTCGCCGCCCTGATCGTCGGGCCCTATATCCGTCGGCTGGGCGAAAGCCTTGGCCTCTCCGTCGCCTCGGAAAGCGCGCTGGCGGCTGGCCTGGTCATGGGTGTCATGATCATTCCTTTCGTCTCATCGCTGTCCGACGACGTCATCAACGCCGTGCCTCAGACCATGCGGGACGGTTCCTACGCCATGGGCGCGACCAAGTCGGAAACCGTCAAGAAGGTCATCGTGCCCGCTGCCCTGCCGGGCATTGTCGGGGCGCTTCTGCTGGCGGTATCTAGGGCCATCGGCGAAACCATGATCGTGGTCATGGCCGCCGGCCTTGCCGCCAACCTGACCGCCAATCCGTTCGAGGCCGTGACCACCGTCACGGTGCAGATCGTGACCCTTCTGGTCGGTGACCAGGAATTCGATTCCGCGAAGACGCTGGCCGCTTTCGCCCTCGGTCTCGTGCTGTTCTGCGTCACCCTGGTTCTCAATGTCGTGGCCCTCAGGGTGGTGCAGAAATACCGGGAGGAATACGAATGAGCCACCTGGTCGTGTCGTCGGACCAAGCGCAATCCGATGCGGCCTACCGAAAGCGCCTCGCCGCGAGGCAACGCGCGGAAACCCGATTCAAGGCCTATGGCATGGCCGCCATACTTCTGGCCATCGCCGCGCTGGTGGTCCTGATCGGGGCCATCGCCGTCCGCGGATACAGCGCCCTTCTGACCACCGAACTCGCCCTGGAAATCAGCCTGGAGCGGGACGTCATCGACCCCGACAACACGGGAAAAACGGAGGACTTGCTTCAGGCCGACTACAACTCCCTGGTCCTGGCCAGCCTGATGAAGCTGTTTCCCGAGGTCCGCAGCCGGTCGGACCGCAGGGCCATTTTGAAGATCGTCAGCCCCGGCGCCGCCGACGCCTTGCGCAACCTGGTGTTGGCCGACCCCTCCAAGATCGGCAAGACCGTGGCGGTGGCGGTTCCCGCTTCCGACGACATCGACATGTTGGTCAAAGGCCACACCCGGCGTGACGTCCCGGAAAGCGACCGGCGTCTGAGCGATAAACAGCTTGCCTGGTTCGATAGGCTCCAGGCCAAGGGCCTGGTTTCCACCAGGTTCAATTCTCGGTTCTTCACCTCGGGCGATTCGCGGGAACCGGAACTCGCCGGCATCGGGGCCAGCCTGGCTGGCTCCGCCTTCGCCTTGTTGATCACGCTTCTGCTGTCCTTTCCCCTCGGTGTGGCCGCGGCGATCTACCTTCAGGAATTCGCGCCCAAGAATCGCTGGACCGACCTAATCGAGGTGAACATCAACAATCTGGCCGCGGTGCCGTCCATCGTCTTCGGGCTTTTGGGCCTTGCCGTGTTCCTCAATTTCTTCGGTTTTCCCCGCTCCGCCCCGCTTGTCGGCGGCATGGTGCTGGCTTTGATGACATTGCCCACGGTCATCATTGCCGCGCGCGCGGCGATGCTGTCGGTGCCGCCGTCGATTAGGGAAGCGGCGGTGGGGCTCGGCGCCTCGCCCCTGCAGGTTGTGATCCACCACGTGCTGCCGCTCGCCATGCCGGGCATTCTGACCGGGTCGATCATCGGCATGGCACGGGCGCTCGGCGAAACCGCTCCGCTTTTGATGATCGGCATGGTTGCCTTCGTCGTGGACATACCCGCCTCCCCGATGGATCCGGCCACGGCCCTGCCGGTTCAGGTCTATCTGTGGGCGGACAGCCCGGAACGGGCCTTCGTCGAAAAAACCGCGGCGGCCACCCTCGTCCTGCTCGTGTTTCTTCTGGCAATGAACGGGCTGGCGATTTTCCTACGCAAGAAATTCGAACGGCGCTGGTGATATAATGAGGAAGAATTTCGATGACCGACCCCTTGACCAAGGATGAAGCAGGAGTGGCGCCAGAAAGCCCGATGACCGAATTGCCCGCCGGCCCGGAAGGCGCGGCATCGGACAGCTCACGCCCGATCAAGATCGAGGCGGCCGGCCTCAATGTCTTCTACGGCGACAAGCAGGCCCTGTTCGAGGTTGATTTGGAGATCCCCGAACGTCAGATCACCGCGTTGATCGGCCCGTCCGGCTGCGGCAAGTCCACCTTCCTGCGCTGCCTCAACCGCATGAACGACACCATTGAAAGCTGCGTCGTGACGGGATCGGTCACCGTCGACGGCCAAGACATCCTGGGGCGCAGCATCGACGTGGTGGAATTACGCCGGCGCATCGGCATGGTGTTCCAGAAACCCAACCCGTTTCCCAAATCGATCTACGACAACGTCGCCTATGGACCGCGCATCCACGGCCTTGCCTCGGGCAAGGGAGAGATGGACGAGATCGTCTATTCCAGCCTCGAGCGCACGGGATTGCTGGACGAAGTGAGCGACCGTCTCGATACGCCGGGCACGGCCCTTTCCGGTGGCCAGCAGCAGCGCCTCTGCATCGCCCGGGCCATCGCCGTCAATCCCGATGTCATCCTGATGGACGAGCCGTGCTCCGCGCTCGACCCCATCGCCACCGCGCGCATCGAGGAATTGATGGAAGAACTGCAGAAGAACTACACCATCGTGATCGTTACCCACAACATGCAGCAGGCCGCCCGCGTGTCCCAGCGCACCGCGTTCTTCCATCTGGGCACCCTGGTGGAATGGGGAAACACGGAACAGATCTTCACCAGCCCATCGGACGAACGGACCCAGGGATACATCACCGGCCGCTACGGTTGACCCCCGAACCCGTCAGACGAGGAACAGCGCCATGACCTCCGACCATATCGTCAAGTCCTACGACGAGGAACTGAACCACCTGAACGAAAGCATCCTCAAGATGGGAGGCCTCGCCGAGGCGCTTCTCGCGGATGCGCTTGATTCGGTGACCAAGCGGGACCCTGACCGGGCCCAGCAAACCATCGATGACGACAAGAAGATCGACCACCTGGAGACCGAAATCGACCAGCAGGTGGTCCGATTGCTGGCCCTACGCCAACCCATGGCGGCGGACCTTAGAAACATCATTGCCGCTCTGAAAATCTCTTCCGATATCGAGCGCATCGGCGATTACGGCGCCAATGTCGCCAAACGGGCAATCCCCCTCAGCGCCACCCAAACCGTCAAGCCGTTGTTCGCGATCAACCGCATGGGTCGGATCACCCTGCAGATGATCAAGACCGTGCTCGATGCCTATACCGAGGGGAACCCGGACAAGGCCAAGGAGGTGTGGCTCAGGGATGAAGAGGTGGACGACCTCTATACCGGCCTGTTCCGCGAACTGCTGACCTACATGATGGAAGACCCCAGGAACATCACCCCCTGCACCCACATGCTGTTCATCGCCCGAAACCTGGAACGCATCGGCGACCACGCCACCAATATCGCGGAAACGGTCTATTACATGGTCAAGGGCGCGCATTTCGAGGAAGACCGGCCCAAGGGCAAGGGCGACCGGTCGGGGTTAGCCGTCGTCAAACCGGAAGGAAAGGGGAATGGCGACTGATTCGGGAGCGGCGCGGATTCTCGTCGTCGAGGACGAACCCGACCTCGTCACGATGTTGCGCTACAACCTGGAGCGTGAGGACTTCATGGTCGATACCGCGGCCGATGGAGAAGAAGGGTTGTTGCTGGTCAAGGAGCGGCCCCCGGACCTGGTGCTGCTGGACTGGATGGTTCCGCTGGTGTCCGGCATCGAGGTTTGCCGCCAGCTCCGGCGCAATCCGGAGACCAGGGACGTCCCCATCATCATGCTGACTGCCCGCGGCGAGGAAGGCGACCGGGTGCGCGGGCTGGGTGCCGGCGCCGATGACTACGTCACCAAGCCGTTTTCGCCCCGCGAGCTGATCGCCCGGATTCATGCGGTGCTGCGCCGCGCCCGGCCGGCGCTGGAAGCGGACACGCTGTCGTTTGCGGACCTGACCATGGATCTCGCAACCCATCGGGTCTACCGCGGCGGCGAGGCGATCGAGTTGCGGCCGGTGGAGTTCAGGCTGCTGCGTTTCTTCCTGGAGCACCCCGGACGGGTGTTCAGCCGCGAACAGCTGCTGGACGCGGTCTGGCGCGACGACGCGTTCATCGAACCGCGCACCGTCGATGTCCATATCCGCAGGCTGCGAAAGGCGCTCAACCGCGAGTCCTGCAGAGGCGACGTGATCCGCACCGTGCGGTCCGCCGGCTACGCGCTGGAACCCGAAAATGCCTGAAACCGGGTCGGCCGGTACGGGTGCCTAGGCCCTCCGGACCAACAGGCCCCGCCTGGTCAAGCTCTCGATCAACGCCCGTACATCGCCGGCGATGCGGTTTTTCGCCACCGACGGAAACGCCGCGGCGAGCAGATTCACCATGTCCGCTTCCCCCGCGCCCGTGCCGGCCAGACCCCACAAGGCATCGGCGAGCGCATTCAGGTGGTAGATCGAATCGGTCTCGCCGTTGATCAGGAACAGTTCGTCATCCACCCGCCGTTCCATGACCGCCGAACCCAGGCGCCACGCACCGCCTCGGCCCCAGGCATCCGACGGCCCGCCGCCGCGCCCCACATCCCGGGCTCGCGTTTTGGCCCGCCGCCGCGCCTCGGGCCTTGCCGCGTCCCATTCCGAGAAACGCGCCATCAGCAAGCGGGCGGCGGTCGCGGGATCGCCATAGGCCAATCGATAGCATGGTGTCCCTTCGACGACGCGCTGCAACCGGTCGAGGATTCGCCGGGCCGGCTGGCGCCGTGCAAAATTGCGCGCAATCACCCGGCGGAGCGTCTCTCCCCGGGCAAGCGGCTCCAAGGCCGCCGCATGGTCCTCCCGGCGGTCGAGCAGGACGAAAGCCCCGATCGGCGCCGTCGCCCCGAACGGGGCCTGCCGCCCCGGTCCGAGATCGAGATAGCGATAACGCGCGCTGACCGGGCCGGCGTGCCGGGCGACGAAGGTTTCAAACTCCGGTTCCACCACGTCGGGGAACGGCAGGCGCAGGCGCGGTGCGAGGCCCAGGGCGAAGCCGTGATTGGCGCGGCCGCGCACCGGAATCACGTCATCGGCGAAAATCTCTGCCCCCAGGGCCGCGAGATGGGCCGAAAGCAGGCTTTTGCCGCCGCGGTAGACATTGGGGAAAACGACCAGACGTCCGCCGATGCGCGCCGCCGCGGAATGAAGGCAAAGCGCCGTGGGGTTGGTCGCAACGAAGCCATGCACCAGATGCACCACCAGATCACAGACGGCATTGAGCGGGTCGCGATGGCGGATCAGGCGATCGAGCCATGGGGAATCCAGGAGATACAGGCTCGCCGTCCGGGCAAGGGTGATGCGATGAGCCTGTGGCGCGAGGCGCTCCGGGCCTCCGGACTCGACAACATGAGGCCAGGCCGCCAGCACCCGGTCGATGATCGGTAAGACCGGCGCGCAATCCGCCAGCACCACCGGCTGGCGGACACGCTCGAACCTGATCAGGATATCGTCAGGCAAGGGCGGTGATCTCCCGCCCCTGCCCGGGACATGATCCGTTCAATCGGAAAATTGCCTTCTGTTTTCCCGGTTGGTTAGGCGGAACTGGATGAGCTGGGTCCGCTCGCCGCGGACGCGCCAGCGGCGCCGCCACTGTCCGAACCACTGCCGCCCGAAGCGCCGCCGCCGGAGCCGCCGCCGGAGCCGCCACCCGAGCCGCCGCCTGAACCGCCACCGGAGCCGCCACCCGAGCCGCCGCCGGAACCCGCGCGCACTTCGCTCAACGACAGCACGGTCGGGGCGGCATAGATCGCCGCCGCACCCAAGCCAAAACGGGCCAAGGCCTCGCGCCGGCTGACCCGCGCTTCGGATTCGGTCTTTTCAGTTTTACGATCGGCCATGTCTCTACATCCTTCATACAAGAAAACGGAACACCACGGTCATAGACCCAAGCCGTTACGAAATTATTCCCGGGTGCGGCCGGGAACAACGATATAAGCCTTGCTTTTTAAGGGGTTTTTAGCGGATCGCCTGGTGACGCCAAGACGTCCCTGTACAGCGCCGCCGTGGCGGCATCGAAACAACAAAAGATCACGCGCTCGACCGGCCCGCCGGCGGAGAGCTGCTGGCGCACCGTCCCGACGGCGATTCGCGCCGCACGATCCGGCGGGAACCGGTAGACGCCGGTCGAAATGGCGGGAAAGGCGATGGACGCCAGCCCCTTGTCAGAGGCGATAGCCAAAGCCGCTCGATAGCATCCCGCCAGCAGTTCGTCCTCACCCGCACCGCCGCCCCGCCATACCGGCCCGACCGCATGGATCACCCATCGGGCGGGAAGGCCATGGCCACGGGTCAACCTCGCCTCCCCGGTGGGACAGCCGCCAAGGTCCCGGCATTCTGCGACAAGGCCCGGCCCGGCGGCACGATGAACGGCCCCATCGACACCGCCGCCGCCCAGCAGGCTCTCATTGGCGGCATTGACGATGGCATCCACGGCAAGGGTCGTGATGTCGCCCTCGACGACCTCCAGGGAGACCGGGCGGCTCACCCCAGTGCCGCCGCCGCGGGCGTCAGGTCCAGGCCCAGGCTTTCGGCGACGGCGGCATTGGTGATCGCCCCCGCCATGACATTGAGCCCCGCCAGCAGATGCGGATCGTCGGCCAGTGCCGCGGCGACGCCCTTGGCCGCCATCGCCTTGGTGAAAGGCAGCGTCGCGTTGTTGAGCGCGAAAGCCGAGGTCCGCGGCACCGCACCCGGCATGTTGGTGACGCAGTAATGGATCACGCCGTCCTCGACATAGACCGGATCCGCATGGGTGGTGGGGCGCGAGGTCTCGAAACATCCACCCTGGTCGATGGCGACATCCACCACGACCGACCCGGGACGCATGCGCGCGACCAGCTCGCGGCTGACCAGCTTGGGCGCGGCCCCGCCCGGCACCAGCACGGCGCCGATCACCAGGTCGGCGGCGGCGACGGTTTCCTCGATCACATGGGCGTTGCTCTGCAGCGTCTTGAGGCTGGCGCCGAACACCAGATTGAGGGCGGCGAGCTTGTCCACTCCCCGGTTCAGGATGGTGACGTCGGCGCCGAGGCCGATCGCCATGCGCGCCGCCTCCCGTCCTACCGCGCCGGCGCCCAGCACCGTCACCCGCCCCGGCGCCACCCCCGGCACCCCGCCGAGCAGAATGCCGGCGCCGCCTTGGGCCTTTTCCAGGAAATGCGCGCCCACCTGGGCCGCCATGCGGCCGGCGACCTCGCTCATCGGGGCCAGCAGGGGGAGGCCGCCATGGGCATCGGTCACGGTTTCATAGGCGATGGCGGTGGCGCCGCTGTCCATCAGCCCGCGCGCCTGATCGGGATCGGGGGCCAGATGGAGATAGGTGAACAGCGTCTGGCCGCCGCGCAGCATGGCGATTTCGCCGGCCTGGGGCTCCTTGACCTTGACCACCAGATCGGCGCCCGCGAACACCGCCGCCGCGTCCGGTACGATGGCGGCCCCGGCCGCGACATAGGCCGCATCCTCCATGCCGATGCCGGCGCCCGCGCCGGTTTCGATCAGGACTTCGTGCCCGGCGGCCGTCAATTCCGCAACCGACGCCGGCACCAGGCCGACGCGGTATTCATGGACCTTGATTTCCTTGGGCGATCCGATCCGCATGGCTGTCCTCCTCGCTAACAAAGCCGGCATGCCCCCGCATCATCCACAATAGCACCAACAGGCCGGGCAAGGCACAGACCGTGGAGGCGACGAAGAACCAGAACCAGCCGGTCTGCTCGGCGAGCAGGCCGCCGCCCGAGGCCAGGGTCGTTCGCCCGACCGCGGCAAGGGAGGAAAAGAGCGCATACTGAGTGGCCGTGAATTCGAGGCTGCAGAGCCTCGAGATGTAGGCGACGAACGCCACCGTCGCCATGCCGCCCGAGAGGTTCTCGGTCCCGATGGTAAGCGCAAGGAACACGGGATCGGCGCCGACCAGGGCCTGAAGGGCGAAAATCAGGTTGGAGAGCATCTGCACCAGACCACACCAGAGCAGCGCCCGAAGGATGCCCATGCGGGCCACGACGATTCCGCCGATGACCGCGCCGCTCAGCGTCATGGCGAGGCCGAAGACCTTCGTCACGACCGCGATCTCCGTCTTCGAAAAGCCGATCTGTATGTAGAAGGGCCCCGACATGGCCCCGGCCACGGCGTCACCCAGCTTGTAGAGCACGATGAAACCGATGATCGCCGCCCAGCCCGGACGGGCGAGGAAATCGCCGAACGGATCGACGACGTGGTCCTTGACCCAGGTCCCCACGGATCGGCGGTCCGCATCGGGCGCGGACCGGTCATGACCCTTGGGTTCGGATGCCAGCAGCACGGCGACCATCCCGACCCCCATGGCCAGCCCCATGGCAACGTACGCCATGTTCCAGCCCCAGAGTTCGGCGATGGCGAGCGCGCCCGCGCCCGACGCCAGCATGCCCAAGCGGTAGCCGAGCTGGACCGCGGCGGCGCCCGCGCCCTGTTCGCGCTCGGCCAGGATCTCGACCCGGAAG
>JAOTVC010000042.1 GCA_029863585.1 Alphaproteobacteria bacterium
GGTCTCCCACGTGACAGGGATGCCCCGCATCTCATGCAGGTGCGTGCTTGCGCACGACGCCGGGGCATGACGGTTCCGGTTTGGGTGATTGGGCGCCTCGCCATCCTGCTCTGGGCGGGCGTCGGCGCCGCCCTTATTTAATGAATTCCTTAATTAAAGATTTCTTTAAACAAGGCGTTTCCCACGGCCGGAAACGCCGCAATCGGACCCGCCGCGATCAGCCGCCGGCGGCGGCGCCGGCGCGCCGGGTCAGGCGGTTGGCGAAGATGGTCACGGCGGCCAGCGCCAGGCCGACGGCGACCGAGGTATAGAACGGCGCCAGCATCAGCAGCCCGGCGGCGGCCAGGGCCAGGCGCGCCCAGAGGCTCGCGCAGAAGTCCTCGAAAGCCTCGATGGCGGCGGCGATCAGGATCAGGCCGGCGGCGGCGGAGGTGAAGGTCAGCGCCGTCTTCCACAGCGGCCCCTGCCACAAGAGCTCCGGGCCGTAGACGAAGACGAAGGGCACCAGGAAGGCGGCCAGCGCCAGTTTCACCGCGTTGGCGGCGATCGCCAGCGGGTTGTCCTCGGCGATCGAGGAGGCGGCGTAGGCTGCCACCGCCACCGGCGGGGTGATGGCGCTCATCACCGCGAAATAGAGCAGGAACATGTGCCCCGGCAGCGGGTCGATATGCAGCTGGGTCATCAGCGGGCCGATCAGCACCGCGGCCAGGATGTAGGCCGACGGCGTCGGCATGCCCATGCCCAGCACGATGGTCACGCCGGCGGCGATCGCGAGCGCCGAGAACACCTTGGCGTCGGTGATGGCGTAGATGACATGGGCGAACTTGGCGGCCAGCCCGGTCATGGTGATGCCGGCGATCACCAGGCCGGCGGCGGCGGTGGCGCCGGCCACCGGGACCATGCGCATGGAGGTTTCGGCCAGCGCCTTGTAGAACAGCACCAGGCCGCGTCCGGTCTGCACCGCCAGGGCGGCGGGCGAGATCGATCCGCCCCCCCTGCGCCATTGGACGAACATGTCGATCAGCTTGTAGGCGATGGCCACCACCACCACGGCGGCCGAGCCGGTGACCGCCACCCAGGTCGGCGTATAGCCCTCCAGCAGGAACCAGGTGAGCACGATCAGCGGCACCAGGAACAAGCCGCCGCGCAGCAGCACCGGCCCCATTCGCGGGATGCGTTCCGGGTCGAGGCCGCCGAAGCCCATCTTCACGGCGCGGAAATGCACCTGGGAATAGACGCAGATGTAATACAGCATCGCCGGCAGGAAGGCGGCGACGGCGATGTCGACATATTCGATGCCGGTGTATTCCGCCATGATGAAGGCGGCGGAGCCCATCACCGGGGGCATGACGCTGCCGCCGGTCGAGGCCGCGACCTCGATGGCGCCGGCCACCGAGCCCTTGTATCCCAGCCGCTTCATGATCGGGATGGTGATCGAGCCGGTGGTCACCACGTCGGATGTCGGGCTGCCCGAAATCATGCCGTACATGCCCGACGAGACCACCGCCACCTTGGCCGGCCCGCCCGGCTTGCGCCCGGCGATGGCGGCGGCGAAGTCGAAGAAGAAGTCCGATCCCTTGGCGTAATACATCAGGGTGCCGAACATCACGAACATGAAGGCGTAGGTCGCCGCCACCCGCACCGGCAGGCCCATGATGCCGTCGGTGGTGAAGACCATGATGTCGAGGAAGTGGTTGGAGCTGATGTAGCCGTGCTTGAGCACGCCGTCGAGATGATGGCCGAAGAAGTTGTAGGCGACGAAGATCAGGACGATCATGGTCAGCCCCAGGCCGGTGGTGCGCCGGGTGATCTCGAAGGTCAGCAGGCAGACGATGGTGCCGAACAGGATCCGCCAGTCATCCAGCGGGAACAGCAGGTTGATGCGGGCGACCTCGTCCTTGGCGATGATCACGAAATAGACGCCGGCGGCGAGGCTCAGGCCCGCCAGGGCGATGTCGAACAGCGGCACCCGCTCGGTGTCGGAGTTGGGCGTCGCGCCCACGGTCAGGAATCCGAGCGCCATCATGCCGCTCAGGAACACCGCCGACAGCACCCAGGGATCGAGGATCACCCAAGTCGCCGCCGCGATCACGTAGAGGGCGATGGCGAAGGCGAAGGGCGTGATGAGCAGGCCGAGCCAACCCGAGGGCCGGCGGCGGCAGCCGACCGAAAACCACGTACCCGGATCGAGGAGTTTCGACTTCGCCATGGCTGGGTCCCGCGGAACGGCCTGGACCGCCCCTTGCAAGGAAAAGGCGGGGAAGCGTCGAGGGCTTCCCCGCCTCGGGATGCCTTGGGCCTTGGGCCCTTACATCAGGCCCGCTTCCTTGAAGGCCTTGATGGCGCCGGGATGATGGGGAACCACCGAGGGCTCCGCCATGGACTTCAGCGTCGTCACCTTCTTGAGCAGGCGATGGGCGTTTTTGAAGTCGTCGACGTTCTTGAGGACGCCCTTGACGATGTTGTAGGCGGTCTTCTCGTCCATGTCCTTATGGGCGCCGATGATCGCGCCGAGGCAGACCGAGGTCTTGTCGGCGCTGATGAACTTGTGCTCGTTGGCCTTGATGACGCAGATCTTCCCGCCGAACTGCTTGGCCAGCTTCTCCGAGACCGCCTGGCCCACGTCCAGCATCTTCAGCGGGATGCCGTTGGCCGTCTCGCGGATGCGGGGGTGGTTGTAGGCGATGCCGTAGATCTGCCCGTCGATGCGCCGGTCGAGCATCAGCGAAACCTGCTCGCGGGATGCCGCGCGCACCACCTGCTTGAAGCTCTTGAGGTCGATGCCGTGGGCTTCGGCGATGGCGATGGAGACGTCGCCGTCCATGTTGCCGGGCCGGTTGAAGGCGATGCGGATGTTGCCGGCCTGCTTCTTGAGGTCCGCCATGGTGTTGATGCCGTATTTCTTGGCGACATCGCCGTTGATCAGCACGTATTGATACTGAAAGCGGGCGCTCGGCGAATAGACCCGGAACAGCACCCGAATGTCCTTCTGGGGCCGGCCCTTGAACGGGCCGGTGCCGTTGACGGCGGCGGCCAGCTCGGGGTCGCCGATGATGCCCATGGGCACCTTCTTGTCCTGCACCAGCTTGGCATTGGCGAGGCCGCCGGAGCCGGTCTGGTAGGTCACCGTGGAGCCGGGATAGGCCTTGGCCAGGGCCTTGTCGAGCCCGGCGCCGATGGTCGACCACAGGCCGCCGGGGCTGGCGCCGGCGAGGGTCACGTTGTAGGTCTGGGCTTGGGCCGGGGCGGCGGCGAGAACCGCGGCGCCGATAAGGCCGATCAAGGTTTTGCGCATTGAAGAACCTCCCTGAGTGGTTCGATGATGACGGGGTCTAGGCGCGTCCCACATTGCCTATTGGCATATGTTTCTTATGGTCTTTTCCGACCTCTGATCCTGTTTATCACGTGCGGGCGATATTTGTACATGGCGGAGAGGCAGGCACGGCGCCGCCTTGGCCGCGCCGCGCCCTATATCTTGGAGCGTTCGAAGGTGGACGGCACGAAGATGTCCTCGATCGCAAGCTCGCGCGCCGCCAGGCCCTGGCTGTAGTGGTAGCGCAGGAACGCCTCGATGCAGGTGCGGTTGGCATCCACCCCATAGGGCCAGATGTCGGCGCCCATCACCGCCCGGGCGTCCGCCGTATGGGCCTCCATCCACGGGTTGGTGACGCGCGGGATGTTGTTGTAGGCGACCTCCTCGATGGCGAGGTCCTTGGCCACGTCGAACGCCTTGACCAGGCTGTCGGGCAGCCAGGGGTTGGCCGCGACCATTTCCTTGCGCACGCCCACCAGGTGCATGATGGGGAAGATGCCGGTGCGCTTGAAGTACGCCTTTTCCTGTTCGACGTAATCGGGGAACAGGCGGCGGATGTCGGGGTGGCCTTCGTCGAAACAGGCCGGCGAGCGGGGCGAGATGACGGCGTCGATCTCGCCATTGGCCAGCATGTCCTGCAGCGTCGCCCCCTCGGGGATCGGTTCCAGGGTCAGGCCTTCGGGCGGGACGAAATCGGTCTTCTGGGCCCGGCCCGCCTGTTGCAACCCGCCCCAGCGCCAGGAGATGTCGGTCGGCGCGACGCCGTGGACGTCCTCCAGAATGCCGCGCACCCAGGTCACCGCCGTCACCTGGTATTCCGGCGTGCCGACGATCTTGCCCTTGAGGTCCTCGGGCTTCTCGATGCCTGAGCGGGTGTTGATGAAGATGCCGGAATGGCGGAACTTGCGCCCCGGGAAGACGGGAATGCCGAGATAGGGGCACTTGTCCTCCGCGGTCAGGGTCAGGAAGTTGGAGAACGACAGCTCGGCGACGTCGAACTCCCGGTAATGGAGCGCCCGGTGGAACATCTCTTCCGGCTCGAGTTCCAGCACCGTGGCCTCGCAGCCCTCGATGGCGGCCCGGCCGTCCAGCAATGCCCTTGTGCGGTCGTAATAGGTGACGGCGACGGTAAGCTTCAGCGCCATGAAATGGATCCCCCCTGGCCCCTGGATGCGAAAAGTGCGGCGCCCCGCGGGCCGCGCGTCACACTATCGCCGGGCCGGAGCGTAATCAAGCCGGCCCGGGTGGCGCTTGGTCTCATGGAGCAGCCAGATCAGCAGCCCCAGCAGGATCATGGCGCCGGCCTGATGGGCGGCGGCCAGGGAGACCGGCGCCACCAGCAGCAGCGTAATGATGCCGAGCGCCGGCTGCACCAGGGCCATCAGCCCGATCAGGTTGAGCGCGATGCGGGCGGGCCCGCGCAGATCCGCCCCCTGGCCGCGCCACCACAGCAACAGGCAGGCCAGCATGGTGAGGATGCCGAGCACCCGGTGGTCGAACTGTACCATGGGCACGTTCTCGAACGGATTGCGCCAGATCGGCTTGAGATCCAGCATGCCGTCCGGCACCCATTGGCCGTCCATCAGCGGGAAGGTGTTGAAGGTCTGGCCCGCATCCAGCCCGGCGACGAAGGCGCCCGACAGCACGGTGAGGACGGCGAGGGCGAGCGCCGGGTGCAGGGGACCGACCACGCGCCGGCGCCGCGCCGGTTGCAGGGGCTCCGGTTCGGTGCCACGGGCCAGCGCCATCCACAGCAGGATCGCCCCCAGCAAGAGGGCGAGGGACAGATGGGCCGCCAGCCGGTACTGGCTGACCGACGGGTCGTCGACCAGGCCGCTCTTGACCATGACCCAGCCCATCACGCCCTGGGCGCCGCCGAGCAGCAGCAGGCCCGTGAGCTTGAGGGCGAAGCTGCCGCGCACGTGGCCGCGGATCAGGAACGACAGGAACGGCAGGATGAAGACGATGCCGATCAGCCGGCCCCAGACCCGGTGGAAATATTCCATCAGGAAGATCGCCTGGAATTCGGCGAGCGTCATGCCGTAGTTCAGCTTCTGATATTCCGGGTAGGCCTTGTAGGCGGCGAAGGCCTCTTCCCACTCCGCCGTCGACAACGGCGGGATGATCCCCATGATGGGGCGCCAGTCGACCATCGACAGGCCCGATTGGGTCAGGCGGGTGACACCGCCCAGAATGACGATCACGAAGATCATTGCGACCATCACCGCGAGCCAGATGACGACGGATTTCGGCGTTTCGGTGGGATGGGTCAGGGTCATGGTCCGGTTTTCCTCCGGCCGTTTGGGGTGCCGCCGGGCGGTCGCCGCGGCTGGGCCCGGTTTAGCGGAACACGGCCGTCTTGATGCCGTTGAGCAGCACCCGCCGCTCGGCATGCCAGCGCACCGCGCGGGCCAGCACGGTGCATTCGATGTCGCGACCGATGGAGACCAGGTCGGCCGGCGTATGGGCGTGATCGACCCGTTCGACCGCCTGTTCGATGATCGGCCCTTCGTCGAGGTCCGGCGTCACGTAATGGGCGGTCGCGCCGATCAGCTTGACCCCGCGCTCATGGGCCCGGTGATAGGGCCGGGCTCCCTTGAAGCCGGGCAGGAAGGCGTGGTGAATGTTGATGCAGCGCCCGGCCAGGCGTTCGCTGGTGGGGGCGGTCAGGATCTGCATATAACGCGCCAACACCAGCAGCTCGGCGCCGCTCTCCTCGATCACCCCCAGGATCTTCTCTTCCTGCGCGGGCTTGGTCTCCGGCGTCACCGGCAGGTGGTGATAGGGGATCCCATGCCATTCGACCAGGTCGCGCATGTCTTCATGATTGGACACGACGGCCCGGATGTCGATGGCGCTGTCGCCGCTGTGGTGGCGGTGCAGGAGGTCGGCCAGGCAATGGCCGATCTTGGATACCGCGATCACCGCCTTGGCCCGGGTGCCGGCATCGTGCAGCGCCCAGTCCATCTGGAACCGCTCGGCGATCGGGCCGAAGTCCTTTTGGAATCTGTCGTCCCCGGCGATCCAGGGGCCGGATTCGAAGACGATGCGCTGGAAGAAGCGTCCCGTGCCGGCATCGCCGAACTGGGCCGCTGCCATGATATTGGCGCCGTTCTCGGCCAGCTTCCCGGTCACCGCGGCGACGATGCCGGGCCCATCGGGGCAGGTGATGGTCAGGATCTTTGCCGGTGATTTCGAATCTTGTGCCATGTGTCCGTCGGTAGCCTGGCCCGCGGGCCGTTTGCCATGCCCGCGCCCGGCGGGTATTTTTCCGGTGCCTTTAATAGGGAAATCCCCGGTGCAATTCCAGGACCTTGTGGCCCGCCCTCCCGGCACGTCGGGACGGCGGACCGAGGGCCCCGGCCGGGCCCGGCGCGGCGCGGCGATCCGCTCGGCTAATTTACGAAATAGGTGTTGACTTTATCTAGTTTTACACTAAAAATTTGTTTTAGATCATGTTTCACATATAGATTATGTAAATAAATCGGAAACAAGGGCCTTTAGCGGAGGGCCGGCGTCGGCGCCGGCGATTGCCATGTCAGAGACCACCGTCGCACCTGGACAAGGAACGACCGGCGCCAATGCCGCGGCGCGCAAGGACGGGATCGGCGCTTATTCGGGCGTCGGCGCGGAACCGCTCGCCCGGCTTTCGGATATCGACGAATTCCGAGCCGGCTACGCCAAGCTGAAATCCGGCGAATGGGATGCCGGCAAGTGGCAGGGCTACCGCTTGCGCTTCGGGGTCTACGGCCAATTGCAGCCCAACGTCCACATGGTCCGCATCAAGATCCCGGGCGGCGTGCTGCCCTTTGCCTGGGCCCGCCGCGTGGCCGAGGCCAACCGGCGTTGGGGCGGGCAGAACATTCACATCTCCACCCGCCAGGATCTCCAGGGCTATTTCGTCAAGCCCGACGACGTTCCCGATTACCTGCAATTCCTCGCCGAAGCCGGGATCACCACCCGCGAGGCCTGCGGCAACACGCTCCGCAACATGACCTCTTGCGGGCTTTCCGGCGTCTGCCCCAGGGAACACGTGGACGCGGGCGCCGTGGCCCAGCGGCTGGCGGTCAGCTGGATCCGCCACCCCCTGGCCCAGCACATGCCGCGCAAGTTCAAGGCCACCGTCTCCGGTTGCGAGACCGATTGCGGTTCCAGCCATATCCACGACCTCGGCCTCGTCGCCACCCATAAGGACGGCAAGCCCGGGTTCAAGGTCTATGCCGGCGGCGGCACCGGCGGCATTCCGATCTCCGCGGTCCCGGTTGCCGATTTTGTCGAGGAGGACGATCTGCCCGCGGTGGTCGAGGCCCTGGTGCGCGTCCACCAGCGCTATTCCAACCGGCGCAACCGCAACAAGGCGCGGATCAAGTTCGTCGCCAAGCGCTTCGGCCCGGAGAAGTTCCGCAAGCTGTTCGAGGACGCCTTTGCCGAGACCCGCACCATGCCCCAGCGCCCGTGGCAGAAGCTCGATTGGCGCGAGGGCGATGCCAATGCGCCCGAGCCGGTCTCGCCCGGCGGCGTGATCGACGCTCATGACGGCGGCCAGGCCGTGGTGGTCCATCAGGAGTTGGGCCTGTTCACCTCCGACGAGCTCGACGCCCTGGCCGACCTGGCCGAGCAGGCCGGCGCGCGCGAATTCCGCACCACCCGGGACCAGAACCTGGTGATCGTGGGGTTGGAGAAAACCAAGGTGGCGGAAGTCGTCGCCCGGGTCCGCGCCATGGGCTTCTCGGTCGAGGATGAGGTGGGAAGCGTGCCCAACGTGGTGAGCTGCCCCGGCACGTCGACCTGCGCCATCGGCATCACCAATTCCCAGAGCTTCGGCGGCACCATCCAGGAATCGGTCCGCGCCTACGCGCCGAAGCCCAACCTGACGGTCAAGATTTCGGGCTGCCAGAACGGCTGCGGCCTGCATCACGTCGCCGATTTCGGCTTCCGGGGCATGGGCAAGAAGATCGCCGGGCGCAACGCGCCGCATTACCAGATCTATATCGGCGGGGACGAGCGCGAGAACGGCCATATCGGCCTGACCGGTCCGGTGGTGCCCGCGCGCCTTGCCCAGGAAACCCTGGATCTGTTGCTGGCGGGTTACGAGACCGGGCGTAAGAGGGACGAATCGGTGCGCGACTGGGCGCTTCGGCTCGGCAAGGACGGCCTGACCGCCCTGGTCAAGCCGGTCGCCGCCAAGGTCAAGGGCGACGACGAAGGCCTGTTCTTCGATTACGGCGAGGATTGGGAATTCACGCCGCCCGCCGGGCGCACCGCCGAGTGCGCCGCCGGGATCGAGGACGACGATCTGCAAAAGGACATGGCCGACGACGCGCTGATCAATGTCGATAGGGCGCTTTCCGCGGGCGATTACGCGGCCTTTTCGCGGTTCGCCCGGGATGGCTTCCGCTATGCCGCCCAACGGCTGCGCATCCGCGCCGGGATGCCGGGTTCGGAAGACGATGCCGACGGCGTGGTGATCTCGACCCTGCGCACCGCCCATGCCGGGGACGAGGACGTCCTCGGCGGGCTCGACCGGTTGATCGCCGCCCGCGCGGCGTTTGAAGGTGCCGACGGCAAGAAGGCCGACGCCGATGCCGCGGCCCTGCGCGAAGCGCTCGCCTACTGGATCGACACCGCCGACGACTTCATCTCACGCCCGGTCGCGGTGCCTGAGTTCCAGATGGGGGCGCTCGACGATTCCGGTGGCGGCGTCGCCGACATGATCAAGAACGCGCCGTCCGGCGGGTCCTGATCCCGGCTCCGTCCCGGCATGTATCCCATCCTGTTCGACCCGGCCCGCGTCCGGGCGGTGGTGGTCGGCCGGGGAGTGGGTGCGGTGCGCCGCGTCACGGGGCTCGAGGCCGCGGGCGTCACCGATTTCAATGTGTTCGTTCCCGGCGCCGATGCCGAGCTTGCCGCCGTGGCCGGTGCGCGGCTCAGGCCCGGTCTGCCGGAACGCCCGGACCTCGAAGCCGCCAACATGATCCTGGTCGCGGGCCTGGAAGATCGGGTGGCCGAAGGGATCGCGCGTGCGGCGCGGGAACTGGGGGTGGCCATCAATGTCGAAGACCGCACCCAATGGTGTGATTTCCATCTGCCGGCCACCGTACGCCGGGGCGATTTGCTGCTGACCGCGTCGACCGGTGGCCGCTCTCCCGGCCTCGCCCGGGCGCTGCGTCGGCACCTGGAAGGCCTGTTCGGCCCGGAATGGGAGGGCAGGCTGGACGCCCTTGCGAAGGCGCGCGAGGCATGGCGCGCCGAAGGCAGTGATCCGTCCGAGTTGTCCAAGCGGACTCAGGAATGGATCGACCGCGAGGGCTGGTTCGGTTAAAACACACCCGCCCGGGTCGGGCACGGCGCCAAAACACGAAGATCTCGGAAACGGCGGGGGCGCCGAGCTTGGCGCACGGCCCTGGCGGGGAAACGGATAAGAATACCGATGCGTGATCTGAACCTCTCCTTCGGCCTCGCTTTCGAGGACCTCTATGACGATGCCGGTTTGGCCCGGGTCGATGCCGCCTTCACGGACCACCTGAAGACGGCCGACGCCGATCTCGCCGCGCGGCTCGACGCCGGCCGCGCCGACCCGGAGGCGCTCGCGCCCAAGGATCATTCCCAGCTTCTGATCGACCTCGGCCCCCATCTCGAGGATTTCCTGGGCGCCCTGTTCGGCATCGAGCGTGAGATCGCCGATCTCGCCCGGCGTCACAACGCCATGGCGCCGCTTTATCGTTGCAAGCGCCTGTTCGTCCAGCGCCGGGCGGTGCGCAAGGTGAAGGCGGAGGAGGCCGATTCGGTCGACGGCCCGACCCTGGAGGTCAAGCTCACCAAGATGATCGGTCCGTTCTCCGAGGAAGCCTTTGCCGAAGCGGTGATGGGCTGGCTCGAGGATGAAGACGCCAATGCCGACGCCATCGAGACGGCGGAGCAGTTCGCCGGCTGGGCGACCCTGTCGGTGATGGGCCGCAAGCGCTTCGCCGACGGTGTCCTGTTCAAGATGCCAGAGAAGGTCGATCCCATGCGCCTGGTCGACGTGCGACAGATCAAGGGCGACGGCGTCGCCCACCTGGAGCTCGGCCCCGATCATCCGCGCCGGCTGCGCGAAGGCTTCGCCCTCACCGATCTCGGCATGGATCTCAAGCACGCCCTGGATCAGGCCAACTACTGCATCTTCTGCCACAACCAGGGCAAGGATTCCTGCTCCCACGGATTGGTCGACCGCAAGCTGGGCGGCTTCCAGGACTCGCCCTTCGGGGTACAGCTGGCCGGCTGCCCGCTGGAAGAGCGGGTGTCGGAAATGAACGCGCTGAAGGCGGACGGGCTGACCCTGGGGGCGCTCGCCACGGTCACGGTGGACAACCCCATGGTGGCGGCCACCGGTCACCGCATCTGCAACGACTGCATGAAGGCTTGCATCTATCAGCGCCAGGAGCCGGTGAACATTCCGGAGATCGAGACCCGGGTGCTGAAGGATGTGCTGGAGCTGCCCTGGGGCTTCGAGATCTACAGCCTGCTGACGCGGTGGAACCCGCTGAACCTCGCCCGGCCGGTCCCCAAGCCCGAAAGCGGCTACAAGGTGCTGGTGGTTGGCCTCGGCCCCGCCGGTTTCACCCTGGCCCATCACCTGATGAACGAGGGCCATGCGGTGGTGGCGGTGGACGGGCTCAAGATCGAGCCGCTGCCGCCGGTCGTCTCCGGCGTCGATGCCGCGGGCGGGCGCGTTGCGTTCGAGCCCATCCGCAATGTCGAGGCGCTATACGAATCGCTGGACGACCGGGTGATGGCGGGCTTCGGCGGCGTCGCGGAATACGGCATCACCGTGCGCTGGAACAAGAATTACCTGAAGCTGATCCGCCTGTTGCTGGAGCGGCGCCGGCATTTCTCCATGATCGGCGGCGTCCGTTTCGGCGGGACGGTGACGGTGGAAAGCGCCCTCGATGCCGGCTTCGACCACATCGCGCTCTGCGCCGGTGCCGGCAAGCCGACGATCCTCGGCATGAAGAACGCGCTGGCCCGGGGCGTGCGCGCGGCATCGGACTTCCTGATGGCCCTGCAATTGACCGGGGCGGCCAAGGAAAGCTCCATCGCCAACCTGCAGGTGCGCCTGCCGGTGGCCGTCATCGGCGGCGGCCTGACGGCGATCGACACCGCCACCGAGGCGCGGGCCTATTACCCCGTGCAGGTAGAGAAATTCCTGCACCGCTATGAGGCCCTGGTGGCCGAGAACGGCGCGGCGGTGGTGCGTGCCGCCTGGACCCCGGAAGAGGCCGAGATCGCCGATGAATTCCTGGCCCACGGGCGGGCCATCGCCGCCGAACGCGCCAAGGCGCGCGAGGAGCGCCGGGCGCCGCGCGTCAGCGACCTGGTCGATGCCTGGGGCGGCTCCACCGTGGTCTATCGCCGCTGGATGGTGGATTCTCCGTCCTACACCCTCAATCACGAGGAGGTCGCCAAGGCGATGGAGGAGGGCATCCGCTTCGCCGAAGGGCTGTCGCCCGTGGATGTCGAGCTCGACCAACACGGCCATGCCGCGCGCCTGCGCTGCGCCCGCATGGAGACCGCCGATGGCGGGCGCATCCAGGATACCGGCGAGACCGTCACCCTGCCGGCGCGCACCGTGATCGTCGCCGCCGGCACCCAGCCCAACACGGTGCTGGCGCGCGAGCATCCCGGCCGCTTCACCATCCACGGCAAGTATTTCGAGGCGCTGAACGAGGCCGGCAAAGCGGTCGAGCCCGAACGCTCCACCAAGCCCGCCGCGGCCAACGTGATGACCGCCATGGAGCCCGACGGCCGGGCCGTCACCTTCTTCGGCGATCTGCATCCGTCCTATGCCGGCAACGTGGTCAAGGCCATGGCCTCGGCCAAGCAGGGTTATCCGGTGATCGGCCGGCTGATGGCCAAGCGCCCGGCGACCGGCACGGCGCCGGGTGAGCTGATCGCCGCCATGAACAAGGAGCTCCGCGCCGCCGTGCGCGAGGTGCATCGCCTGACGCCGACCATCGTCGAGGTCATCGTCCATGCCCCCGCCGCCGCCCGCGCCTTCCATCCGGGACAGTTCTACCGGCTGCAGAATTTCGAGGCGCTGGCGCCGCGCACCGAGGACACCATCCTGGCCATGGAAGGCCTCGCCATGACCGGCGCCTGGGTCGACCGCGAGGCCGGCCTGGTCTCGGTCATCGCGCTGGAGATGGGCGGCTCGTCGGACCTCTGCGCGCTGCTCAAGCCGGGCGAGCCGGTGGTCCTGATGGGCCCCACCGGATCGCCGACGGAAACGCCGGGCGGCGAGACCGTGCTGCTGGCCGGCGGCGGACTCGGCAACGCGGTGCTGTTCTCGGTCGGCCAGGCGATGCGCGCCGCCGGGTCCAAGGTGCTCTATTTCGCGGGCTACAAGGCGATTGCCGACCGCTACAAGGTCGAAGAGCTGGAAGCCGCCGCCGACACCATCATTTGGTGCTGCGACGAGGCGCCGGGGTTCGAGCCGACCCGCCCGGGCGACAAGACCATCGTCGGCAACATCGTGGAGGCGATCCGGGCCTACGGCGCCGGCGAGTTGGGGGACCAGCCCATCGCGCTGGACGCGGTCGACCGCATCGTCACCATCGGCTCCGACGTGATGATGGGGGCGGTGGCGAGAGCCCGGCACACGGTGCTGAAGGATTTCCTCAAGCCCGGGCACACGGCGATCGGGTCCATCAATTCGCCGATGCAGTGCATGATGAAGGAGATCTGCGCCCAGTGCCTGCAGGCCCATGTGGATCCCGAAACCGGCGAGCATTCCGTCGTCTTCTCCTGCTTCAACCAGGACCAGCCGCTGGACGTGGTCGATTTCGAGAACCTGCGCCAGCGCTTAGGGCAGAACCGCACCCAGGAAAAGCTCACCGCCCAGTGGATCGACCACTGCCTGAGGCGCTTGGACCTGCGCGGCGCCGCGGAGTAAGGTGATCTCCCAAGGCCGCCGATCAAGGCGGCCGGTATCCGGGGAATCCGCCATGCTTTTCATCCATAACGACGTGTCCGAGAAAGTGCTGGAGATGGCCGACGTCATCAATGTGCAGGAGGACGCTTTGCGCCAGGCCGCCGAGGGCCGCGCCGTCGCCCGCCCGCGCATCGACGTCTACGTGCCCTGCGACCGCGAGGACGGCTATTGGCGCTGGGGCACCATGGAAGGGGCCAACGGCGGCTATTTCGCCATCCGCATGAAGTCCGACATCATGACCTGGCCCGACGCCGACCAGGGCCACCGCACCCAGGAGAAGTACTGCATCGAGCCGGGCACCTTCTGCGGCCTGATCATGCTGTTCTCGACACGCGACGGGGAGCCGCTGGCGCTGATCAACGACGGCATCCTGCAACACATGCGGGTCGGCGGCGCGGCCGGGATCGGCGTCAAGTACATGTGGCGCGAGGATTCCGAAGACCTCTGCATCCTCGGCTCCGGCGGCATGGCGCGCACCTATCTGGATGCGATCCAATGCGTGCGCCCGATCAAGCGCGTGCGGTGCTATTCGCCGACCAAGGCGCACTGCGTCGCCTTCGCCGAGGAAATGTCGGAGCGCTTCGGCCTGCCGGTCGAGCCCATGGACCATCCCCACGACGCGGTCAGGGGCTGCGACATCCTGGCGTGCTGCACCGATTCGATCACGCCTGTCTTCGACGGCGACTGGGTCGAGCCCGGCATGCATCTCGCCAACCTGAACTGGCATGAGCTCGGCCGCGAGGCGGTCGCCAAGATCGACCGCATGAGCCGCAAGGGCCAGCTCGACGACGGCCTCAAGAATTATCTGGAAGGCCAGAATTCCTATATTTGCGGCACGCCCGAAGAGCGCGCCCGCATCCCCGGGGACACCTTCGAGGACTCCCCGTTCGAGGCGCTGCGCCCCGATTGCGAGCGCATCCATTTCGAGGAGATGCTGCTCGGCAACGAACCGGGCCGCAAATCCGCCGACCAGGTCACCTTCTTCCAGAACTCAGGAAACCAGGGCTTGCAGTTCTCCTCGGTCGGCGCGCTATGCTACGCCAAGGCCAAGGCGGCGGGCCTGGGGCGCGAGCTGCCCACCGAATGGTTCCTCCAGGACATCCGGGACTAGACAATTGCCGGCGGATCTTTCCCGCAGAAGCGAGTCCAACTCTACATTCTAGGTTCGCCGACCTCAGGGATGCGACTTCGGTCGGCAGACAGGGGCTTGACATCGTTGGGCTTCTATATATAACTACTGAGTTATGGAACTGATAAGTTATAAAATAAAACCTCAAAACCTTGACGCGGTCTTTGCCGCGCTCGCCGACCCGACGCGGCGGGAGATCCTGTCCCGGTTGGCCACCGGCGAGGCGTCGGTAAATGAAATTGCCGCGCCGTTCGACATCAGCCAGCCGGCGGTGTCGAAGCATCTCAAAGTGTTGGAACGCGCGGGGTTGATCGTGCGGGACATCGACAAACAGCGCCGTCCTGCGCGGCTGAAGGCAGATGCGATGGCGGCGGCGGTAAGTTGGCTGGAACAGTTCCGAGGGTTCTGGCAATCGAGTTTCGACCAACTGGACGGCCTGTTGGAAGAGTTGAAAAGGGCCGAGGCAAAGGGGCGTGAGAATGAATGAAGTGCCGACCTATGTGCTGGAGCGGACGTTCAATGCGCCACCAGAGTTGGTGTGGCGGACTTGGACCGAACCGGAATTGCTGGGGCGCTGGTATGGGCCGGGGGCGGAGACGGTCGTCCATCGCCTCGATCTGAAACCTGGCGGGCTATGGCTGCTTGAGATGAGATGGGGGGACAAATCCAACTATCAAAGAGTCGAGTACCTTGAAGTCACGCCGCCCGAGCGCTTGGTCTGGTTGCACTCGGTCACCGATGCGGCTTGGAACGTTATTTCCAATCCCATGATGCCGGACTGGCCGCGGGTGCTGCTGACGACGGTGACGCTTGGGGACGAAAACGGTCAGACAAAGATGCGTCTGACCTGGGTCCCCCATGAGGCCAGCGAGGCGGAGATCGCCTGTTTCTCCGCGGCGATTGACGGCATGGACAAGGGCTGGGGCTCGGGTATGAAACTCCTCGAACAGCTGCTCGCCGAATTGCAGGCGTCAGGCTAGAACCCGCCGCCGGGCAGCAAGATAACGGCGCGTTTGGGCAGGGTGCGCTTCGAGAACCGGATGGTGCGCGAGGTATGGGGCATCGGCACGTAGCCCTGCGGCTTCAGCAGCCCATAGAACTGGTTGAGTCCGTACTCGTCGAAGTAATGCATGGGGATCACCACCCTGGGCTTCAGCGCCCGGATCACCTTGGCGTATTCGGCCTGGGGCATGGTCGAGTTGTCGTCGATGGCGACGAACAGGATGTCGATGGCGCCGATGCGCCCGAGATGGGATTCGGTCAGCTGGTGATGCAGGTGCCCGAGATGGGCGAGGCAGAGATCGCCGACCTCGAAGATGAAGATCGAATTGCCGGCGAACTCGGTACCGCCCGCGACTCCCCGGATGTTGGTCGCGACGTTGCGTACCCGCAGGTCGCGGTACAGCAGGTTGTAGCGGGGGTAGCCCTTTTCCGCCGTGGTCCAGCCGCGCAGCACGTGCTTGACGCCGGGTTCGATGAAGTCGGTGTAGTGGCTGTCGTGGGCGTGGTTCATGGTGACGATGGCCGGCGGCAGCGGACTTCGGACATAGCCGTTGTAATCGGTGATCGCCGAGGCGCCCTTGGGCGTGCGGATCAGGAAGCTGGAATGGCCGAGATAGGTCACTTCCACGTTGCCCTTGGGCGGCGGCGCGGTCGGCAGCCCCTGGACGCGGTGCAGATGACGCGGGCGGCGCGGCGCGGCAAACGGCCTCGGGCCGTGGAACCCGGCGCGCAGGATGCCGGGGCGGAGATCGGGCAGTTTCGCCACCGGCTGGCAATTGGCCAGCGCCGCCATGGGCAGGGCCGCGATCAGGGTGGCGGCTATGGCCAGCGCGCCGGCCACCACCGGGATGGATAAGGCAAGGGGTGTGCGTCGCTCCATGGCATCCTCCGCCGGGTACAAACGGGCATTCTGGCCGATCGACGTGACCGCTTCGAGAATCCCCCGCAACGGGGGGCTAAGTCAATCGGTCACCGCCGAAAGTTGAGTGCTGCCCCCTGTTGTGGGCCAATGAGGGGACAAAACGCGAAACCGGGGCTAGACTGGCGCCCATGAAGACGATATCCGAAGCTCTCGCGGATCTTCGCGCAAAGCTCTACGCCCAGCGCGCCCGCGCCACCGCCCGGCCCGAGGCGCCCTGGCAGCGCGCGCTGTTTGTGCCGGTGCGCTTGGGATGGGCCGTGATCCAGGATTTTCTCGGCGGCCAGCTGACGCTCCGCGCCATGAGCCTGGTCTACACGACGCTGCTGTCCCTGGTGCCGCTCCTGGCGATCAGCTTTTCCGTCCTCAAGGGATTCGGGGCGCACAACAAGATCGAGCCGTTCCTGCTCCAGACGCTCGCGCCGCTCGGCGAAAAGGGCGTCGAGATCACCAAGAAGATCATCGAATTCGTCGACCGCATCGAGGTCGGCGTGCTGGGTTTCGTCGGCATCCTCTTGCTATTCTATACGGTGGTGTCGCTGCTGCAGAAGGTGGAACGCGCGCTCAACTACATCTGGCATGTGCCGACGGAACGCTCGATCCCGCACAAGGTGCGCGATTACCTTCTGGCGGTGATGCTGGGGCCGATCCTGGTGATCGGCGCCACCGCCATCATCGCTTCGCTGATGAGCACATCCATCGTGCAATCGATCACCGCCATCGGCCCGCTGGGTCACCTGGTCGAGCTTGCCGGCAAGATGACCTCCCTGGTCATGGTGGTGGGGGCCTTTACCTTCATCTACACCTTCCTGCCCAACACCGCCGTGCGCATCGGCCCGGCCTTGATCGGCGGCATCACGGCGGGGGTGATGTGGTCGGTCATCGGCTGGGGGTTCGCCTCCTTCATCGTGAACTCCGCTAAATACACCGTGATCTATTCGGCCTTCGCCACCCTGATCCTGTTCATGATCTGGCTCTATCTGGTATGGCTGATCGTGTTGCTGGGAAGCGCCGTCTCCTTCTACGCCCAGAATCCCCATTACATGGGCATCCGGCGCGAGAGCGCCCGCTTCGGCATCGCGCTTACCGAAAAGGTGGCGCTGGTGGCCGCCCATGCCATCGTCCGCACCTGGTATCAGGGCGGAGACCCGTGGTCGGCGGACCGCCTGGCGCGGGCGACCGGCGCGCCCATGCCGGTGCTGGCCCGGGTGCTGGAGACGTTGGAGGCGGGAGGCTTGATCGAGCGGGCGGGCGACAATGCCGAGCTGTTTCTGCCGGCCCGGCCGCCGGAGGATACGCCGGTCAAGGATGTCCTCGATGCCGTGCGCCGGGACGAGGGCACGGGCCATCCACCGTCCGGCCTGCGCGGCGCGCCGCAGGCGGTGGACGACATCATCGCCCGTCTGGACCAAGCGAACGCGGCGGAGTTGTCCGGCCTGACCCTGAAGGATTTCGCCCTGGGGGGCGAGGCGCCCGAAGGTTCGGCCCCGGCGCGCAAGCCGCCCGGCCTGCGTTCGGCCTAACCGATTTTTCCTGATTCGCCCGGGCCCACGAAGGCGCGGATGGCGGCGCTGGCCTCCTTGAGGCCGAGGCGCGTCACCGTGACGCCCTCGGGGAAGGCGGAATGGAAGCGGGACGGCATGAAACGGTCCAGCATCACGAAACAGCCGCGATCGCCCTCGCGACGGATCAGCCGGCCGAAGGCCTGCTTGAGACGCAGGCGGGTCAGCATCTCGTCATAGGAGCGGCCGCCGAAGGCCTCGCGCCGCGCCTTGTGGAGGATGTCCGGGCGCGGCCAGGGCACCCGGTCGAACACGATCAGGCGCAGGCTTCGCCCCGGCACGTCGACCCCGTCGCGCACCGCATCGGTGCCGAGCAGGCAGCTCGCCTCTTCCTCGCGGAAGATGTCGATCAGGCTCGGCGTGTCGATGGCGTCCACGTGCTGGGCGTAGAGCGGGATACCGGCGCCGTCCAGCGCCTCATTGATGCGCCCATGGGTCGCGCGCAGCCGGGCAATGGAGGTAAACAGGCCAAGCGCGCCGCCGCCCGCGGCCAGGAACAGGCTGCGATAGGCCGCGGCCACCTGGTCGGGCGAGTTGCGATCGACGTCGGTCACGATCAGGACCCGCGCCTGGTTCGCGAAATCGAAGGGCGAGGCGGTGCGCGCGCGGATCACCGTGGCCGCGCTGTTGCCACCCAGGGGCGCGTCGTCTTCGCCGGCCGGCTTCAAATGAACCGCGCCGGTGCGCTGTTCGGCGACCCGCCAGTCGCTGTCCGCATCGCCGGTGGAATCGGTCAGGGTCGCCGAGGTGATGACGATGCCGTGGGCTTCCCGGTAGACCGCCTCGGCGAGGGGTTTGGTGGGATCGATCCAGTGGCGGTGCAGCCCGGCATCGATCTCGCGCCCCTGGAAGCGGTCGACCGCGAACCAATCGACGAAATCGGGCGGTGTCTCTTCCGCCAGGGAGGCCAGCATGCCGCGCCAGGCGGCGATGGGTTGGGCGGCGCGGCGGTCGATGGCGCGCAAGGCGCCTTCGATCCGCAGCCGGGTCGCGGTGTCCAGCTGGTCGGCCTCGGCGTCGAGCATGCGGGCGAGGCGCTGGGTCAAATGGGTGAGCGGCTGGATGATGTCGTCCAACGCCGATTCCAGTCGCGCCGCCGCCTCCAGCACGCCTTCGGCCAGGGGCCGGGTTGCGGTTTCGAGCCCGTAGCCCTCGGCGCCCTCCGCCCCCTCGGCCCGGGCCAGAACCTGGGCGCGGGCGCGGGCGAGGAAGGATTCCGTGGGCCCCCGGGGCGTGCCCTCGGCGAGCCGCTGCAGCCAGCCGGTGCCGGGCAGGCGCTGGGCCGCGCGCAACACGTCGTTGAGCGCTTCCCGGGCGTCATCGTCCGCCGTCGCCACGTCGCCGATGCGGCGCGCCAGGCCCCGCGCCCGCGACCGCCTGCGGTCCTCGGCTCCGGCCAGCCAGCGGCGCAGCTCCGCCGTTTCCTGGCCGGTCAGGGCCGCGGCGAAGGCCGAATCGGCGGCGGAAAACAGATGGTGGCCCTCGTCGAAGACATAGCGCTGGGGAACGTTGGCGTCGTCCAATCCGGACAGCGCCGCCTGGGCCAGCACCAGGGCATGGTTGGCGATGACGATCTCCGCCCGGCGCGCCCGGCGCACGGTGCGCTCGATGAAGCACTTGTGGTAATGGGCGCAGGCGGCATAGACGCATTCGCCGCGCCGGTCGGTCAGGCCCAGCGTCCGCCCCCGTCCCAGCAGCTCGGCCAGCCAGGCCGGGAAGTCGCCGCCCACCATGTCGCCGTCCCGGGTCGCGGCCACCCACCGCGCCATCAGGCCGAGCGCGGCGGCCTCCCGCGGGTTGAGGCCGGCGGCGCCCACCGCGTCCTCGAAATTCAGTAGGCACAGGTAGTTCTCCCGCCCCTTGCGCACCACCGCCTTGGCCGCCTTGACCAGGGGGTCGGCATAAAGCCGGTCGAGCTCCTGATCGATCTGGCGCTGCAGGTTGCGGGTGAAGGTCGAGATCCAGACCGCGCCGCCGTTGGCCTCCGCCCAGAGGCTCGCCGGCGCGATGTAGCCCAGCGTCTTGCCGGTCCCGGTCTCGGCCTCGGCCAGGATCAGGTTGGGATGGCCGGGCGCGGCGCGGGGCTGGAAGGCATGGGTCAGCATGGCGGCGTATTCCGCCTGTTGCGGCCGCCCTTCGCCGCCCGGCCCGACCAGGGAGGCAAGCCGGGCCCGCGCCGCCTTTGGCGTGACGCCGTGATGTCCCGGCGCGGGTTCGGGCGCTTCCTCGGCCCATTCGGGAAGACCGCGCCAGGTCGCGAGCGCCCCGGCGCCCGACAGCGCCGCCTCGGAATCGAGCCTCAGGGCGCCGAGCACCATCGGGCCCCAGGGCCAGCCGCCCGCCGCCATCAGCCGGGCCAACTCGCGCACATCTCCGGCGCCGTCGTCAGCCCCGGAACCGTCCTCCCCCCCTGCGGCAAGCGCTGCCAGCAAGGCCGAAGCCGCCTTGGCCAGGGCCTCGGCCTCCGCCGGGTGATCCGCCGGCGCAGGCAGCGCGTCCTCTCCGAAGTCGAGCGCCCGGGCGAGGCCGCGCGGCGTCGGCAGGCAGAACCGGGCCGGGTGGACGAAGGCGAACAGCTCCAGGACGTCGAGGGCGGCGAAACCGGCGATATTCAGGCGCCTGGCCGCCGCCGGCATGTGGCAGACGACCATCGCCTCGGCCCGGGCGCGGGTCGCCGCCTCGCGCCGGGTGAGCTGCGCGACCGTGCCATCGGCTTCGCGCACGCAGGCCCCGCCCGGCCCAACGACCAGGGTGGCGGCGCTAAGTTTCACGTCTTGTGCGGCGGGAGGCTGGTCCGACATGGGCCGGAGTATAGGGCGCGCCCGCGGTCCCCGCCATCGGCGATGGGTCGCGCCCCGCCCTAGGATTGGCCGGCGTGCCGCCTAGGCGCGCGCGCGGTCGCTGTCGCGATTGGGGTCCCGGAGGTTCAAGCCGCGATCCGGGAAATGGTCGTCATCGTCGAGCCAGTCCCATTCCCGGTTGCGGTCGGTCCAGTCGATGGGATCGGGGTTGTCGACCCTGCGGTACCGCCCGCAGCCGCCAAGCAGAAGTGCGGCCGCGGCAATGAGGCTGTTGGTGACGAAGGTCCTGCGGTCCATGAGGGCTTCTCCCCGGCGTTGAAAGTGTGTCTTAGACATAGTCCCCCGGTGGACCCCCTGCAAGGCATGCCTGCCAAGGCTGGAAATGCGTGAGCCGGGCCAACCCGCCCTTGACCGCGCGGCCCGGGAGGACTGGAATAGAAAAAATAGCATCACATGCCGCGCCGGCGGTGGAAACGGAGAGGCAATATGGCTCAGTTCAAGTATCTTGCGGTGCTCAGCGACGAGCCTGCGGCCCTTGCCCGGTTCTACGTCGATCATCTCGGACTGACCGAGATCGAGCGTTCGGCGGACGATATCAGCCTGACCGACGGCTTTTGCCATTTCGCCTTCTTCCGCATGCGTGGCGCGTTGAACGAAGCGCGGCTTGAGGCCGGGCTGCACCATGTCGGGCTGCAGGTCGGCGATCTCGACGCGGTCCTGGCGCGGTATCGGGCCCATCACCCGTTGGGCGTCACCGTCGAGGAAACCCGGGGGCCCGCCCATGGCGAGGTGCGGATCCTCGATCCCGAGGGCAATCCCATCATCCTGTCGGAAGGGGATTTTGGTGTGCCGGAACCTTCGATGCGCTTTCCCCGGATGGTGCACATCGCCATGAACGCCTACCTGCCCCAGACGGTGCTGGAGTTCTACACCGAAGTGCTGGGCTTCCGCGAGGTGGGCCAGAGCTACGTCTGGCGCAACATGGGCAAGCTGAACCGTTTCGCCGGCGAGGGCCACTGCAACCTCGCCATTCATCCCTTCATCGTCGATGAGCCCGGTCATGAAGGGCGGTTCGGGGTCAACCATATCGGCTTCCTCGCCGACGACATGGAGGCGCGCCTCGGGCGGTTGTCGGCCGTGGTCGACGTCGCCAAACGGCCCGCCAACCGGCCCTATGCGGAATACCGGCTGCGGGATCCGGACGGCAACATGTTCGATCTGTCCCAGCGCAAGGGCTGGGAGGTCGATGTCGAGAAATGGGACATGGTCGCCTGAGCGGTGGGCCAATCGTGATGCGGGAGAGAGACCGATGAACGGATGCCAGATGCGCTACCTCGCTTTCCTGAGCGACGAGCCCGCGGGCCTTGCCGATTTCTATCGGCGCCATTTCGAGCTCGTCGAGCTTGGGCGCAGCAATGCCGGCGACGTGTCGCTGAGCGACGGGTTCTACAACCTCACCTTCCTGCGCCGGAGGGAGGCGTTGAACGAGCTCCACCCCGAGAACGGCCTGCACCATGTCGGCCTTCAGGTCGATTCCATGGAACGTGCCTTGGCCGAATACCGCCGCACCACCTATGGCGAGGTGGTGGCGGAGGAGCCCGGCGGCGTCCATTTCGGCGAGAGGCGTTTTTTCGATCCCGAAGGCATGCCGGTGTCGGTCAGCGAAGGAAGCTTCGGCGCGCCCGCCGCCCGCAAGGTTCGGCCCGCGCGCATCCAGCATGTCGCCTTCAATTCGCTGTTGCCCCAGCGCATCCTGCACTTCTATTCCACCGTGTTCGGCTTCCGCGAGGTGACCAACTCGGTCAATTTCCGGGGCCGCGGTCGCCTTAACCGGTTTGCCGGCGACGGCGTCACCAACCTGGCCATCCATCCCTATTTCAACGACACCGAGGGC
>JAOTVC010000056.1 GCA_029863585.1 Alphaproteobacteria bacterium
GCTCGGTCGCCCGGGTGCAGTGCCGCCAGAAAGGCCAGTACGAAACCGCCCGAGGACCCCGTGGTGACGGCGATCCGCGCGGGATCCACGGCGGCGGCGTAACGGGACCCGTAGAATGCGGCAATGCGCTCGCGCAACTCGGGCAGACCGAACGCCTCGGTATAGCCCAGTTCCACTTCGTCGATGGACCGCTTGGCGGCGGCGATGACCGGGCCGGGGGCGCCGGTGGAGGGCTGGCCGACCTCGAGATGGAGGACGTCGGCCCCCGCGGCGGCACGGGCATTGGCGGCGCGCATCACGTCCATCACCAGGAATGGCGATATGCGGCCGCGCTCCGCGATCTTGATGGTCATGGGCGGCGCTTACTTGCCTTCGGCGAATCCGAGGCCGCGGGGATCGGTGCGGACCTCGCACCGGCTTTCGGGCCCATCGAAGCCGCGTGGACAGATGAAGGCGTTGAGCCGGCCGAGCGGCCCGACGATGTCCACTCGATGCCCCTTGGCCCTGAGTCGCTTGGCGATATCCGCAGCGCCACGCCGGTCTTCCACCGCCACCCGGTCGGGCACCCCGCTATGCAGGACCCTGACGCGGTTCTGCACCGGCTCGAGCGCCAGGTCCTCCACCAGCACCTCCAGCGCCGCGGTGACCAGGGCCACCGGAGCGGCCGCCCCGCCGGTTGCGGCGCCGAGGTATTCCAGTTGGTTCTGGCTTTCCTGGCGCAGCGCCATCAGGCTCAGGGCCGGAGCGGGGCCACCCGCGGCATCGGGCGGTGCCGCCATCACGATGCCGGTCCGCGGCACCAGCTTGGCCGCACCAAAGGACCGGTTCAGAGTGAAGGCGCAGGCAACCGCCACTCCGAGGCGGTCGGCGGCGACGATGGTCGCGGATCCCCGGTCGGCCATGGCGGCACGGCCGAGGCCGGGAGCCGGCGTGACCGGGGTGGCCACGTCTTCTTTGAAGCCCGCCATCAGGCGTTCGATCGTGGCGTCGGAAACGGCATCCTGGGCCCCGGCCACAACCCGCTCCGGCCGGAAGAACGCCCCGCCCGAACGCGCGTAGACCCGCTTGGAAACCTCCGCGACCACATGGGGACGGTCTTCGTCACCGGCGCTGCGCCAGTGGCCCTGCCGATAGAGCGCCGCCCACATCTGCGCCGCCGCCACGCCGGCCGGCGTCGGCGGGAACGAGGCGGCCTGATTGCCCCGCACCACATTGACCGGCGCCTGCCATTCCGGGCGTTGCGCTTCGATTGCGGCGGCGGTCAGCGGCACCCCGGCGGCCTGGTACGCGGCGGCGAGACGCCGGGCGCCGTCGCCGCGGAAGAACCGCCTCGGCGCACGGCGGATCGAACTCAGGGTCGTCGAAAGGTCGATCTGCCGCAGCCGATCGCCCGCCCGCAACAGCTCCCCCCCTGGCCGGGTAAAGATCAGGCGCAAACCGGGGGACGCCTTGACGCGTGCTTCCTGGTCTTCGAGACGCTTCGCCATCGCCTTGGAGACGGTGATACCGAAGCGGGCCATGCTTTCCGCCGGCGCCAGCAGGCGCTGCCAGGAAAGCTCGCCGTACTTGGCATGGAGAGCCAACATGGCGCGCACATTGGCGGGCGCCGCCGCCTTGGTTCCGCCTGCATGGGTGAAGACCAGGACTTCGACCTGCGGCCTCTTGTCCTTGTCCTTATCTTCCCGCTTGGTTGCGTCTGTAACCAGGCACACGCCGCCGCCGCCGAGCGATGCCGCGGAAGGCAGCGACACCGCCATCGCGAAATAGGCCGCCACCGCGGCGTCGGCCGCCGACCCGCCGGAACTGAGAACCTGTTCAGCGACCAGGACCGATTGTGGCTCATCACCAGCGACGGCGCTGCGGAAACCTGCTACAAAGTCCTTGGCCCGGTTGGAAAACAGGGACGACGCCCCGCAAGACGCCAGGACCAGCGTGACGAGGCTGAGAACAATCACCGATACGGCCATTTGACGCCTGGGGGACGCCCGCATACGCTGCGGGCGCGACAGGTGAGTACGGAAGATGTTTGGAGTCATGCGAACGCGATTCATACTTTTGTTGGCATTGGCTGTGTTCCTCATGCCCATTGCGGCACGGAATGCTGCCGGCGCCAAGCTAATACGCGACACCGAGATAGAAAATACCATTCGTGCCCTTGGATCGCCACTGTTTGAAGCGGCCGGTCTACGGAGCGCCGACGTCCGCATTTTCATCATTGCCGATGATTCGCTCAACGCCTTTGTCGCCGGCGGCCAGAACCTGTTCCTTCACACCGGCCTGCTGTTGAGTGCCCAGAACGCGAATCAACTGACCGGCGTCATCGCCCACGAGACCGGACACATCGCGGGCGGTCACCTGGCGCGCATCTCGGACCGCATGCGGGGCGCGGGCACCACCGCCCTGGTGGCGACGATCCTGGGCGCCCTGGCGGCCATCACCACGGGCTCGGGCAAGGCGGGGGCGGCAATCGCCCTGGGCGGGCAGGGCGTCGCCGTCGGCTCGGTCCTGGCGTTCAGCCGGGCCCAGGAGTCTGCAGCCGACCAGGCGGCGCTCAGTCTTCTCGAGGAAACGGGGCAATCGGCGCGCGGCATGCGGGACTTCTTCAAGACCCTGGAAGACCAGGAACTCCTGCCCCCGCGCCTTCAGAACCCCTATGTACAGACCCACCCGATCACCCGTTACCGGGTGGAGGCGGTGGAAGCCCACCTCGAGCGATCGGCCTATGCCGATGCCAAGACGAGCCCCAGGAATGCGGAGCGATTCGCGCGGATGCGGGCCAAGCTGAATGCCTTCCTCAATTCGCCGAGCCGCACGCTGGAGGAGTTTCCCACATCGGATGCTTCCACGGCCGCGCGCTACGCCCGGGCCATCGCCCATTACCGCAACAACGACCTGGAAAAGGCCCTGCCCCTGATGGACGACTTGATCAAGGCCGAGCCCCTCAATCCCTACTTCCATGAACTCAAGGGGCAGGCGTTGCTCGAAGCGGGCCGCATCGATGAAGCCCTCGATCCCTACCAGAAGGCCGCCACGCTTGCGCCCGATTCGGGTTTGATTCGCCTCGATCTGGCACGCACGCAACTTGCGATCAACCGGCCGGCCCTGGTCAAGGCGTCGCTCGACAATCTACTGTTCGCCACCCGCAAGAACCCGGAAATGCCGATGGCGTGGCAGCAGCTCGCCATCGCATACGGGCGCAACGGACAGATCGCCATGAGCAACGTGGCTTCGGCCGAGCATGCATTGTTGCGGGAGCAGCTCAAGGACGCGATATATCATGCCGAGCGCGCCCAGAAGAAACTGCCGAGCGGATCGGCGGGCTGGGTTCGGGCCGAGGACATCAAGCAACTGGCCCGGCGCCGCCTGAAGCAGAGCAAAGACCGGCGCTAACCTCCCCGGCGCCTATTCGGCGTCGGGCTGGTTGGCGGGCTGGGCCTTCTCGAAGGCGGGCTCGGCCATGCAGTTCTCGAAAATCGCCATGGTCTTAGGGTAGTCGTCAAGCGGGCAATCGAACCGCTTGGCGTTGAAGATCTGGGGCACCAGGGCGATATCGGCAAGGCCGGGCGTATCGCCGTGGCAGAACCGCCCGGTGTCGGGATGCCCGGCGATGAGAGCTTCCAAGGCGCTGAGCCCCTTGGCGACCCAATGCCGGTACCAGGCGTTGCGCGCATCGTCGTCCTGACCCATTTCGTCCTTGAGATACTTGAGAATGCGCAGGTTGTTGAGGGGATGGGTATCGCAAGCGATCACCTGGGCCAGCGCCCGCACCCGGGCGCGGGCAGCGGCGCCTTCGGGGAGAAAGGGCGGCGCAGGTTGGATCTCGTCGAGGTATTCGAGGATCGCCAGTGATTGGATCAGCCGCAGATTGCCGTCCTCCAGGACCGGCACGAGCTGCTGCGGATTGAGCGCCGTAAACGGCCCGGCGAATTGCTGGCCGCCATCCTTGAGAAGATGCACCGGGCTGCGTTCGACGTCGATGCCCTTCATGTTGAGGCCAATGCGGACGCGAAAGCTCGCCGAGGAACGGTAGTAGTCGAAAAGGCGCATGATCCCCCCTTGCCTGACGATCGGCGCCGGGGCGAAGCCGCCTGGGCCGGCGCGCGGTCTAGATGTAGTGCTCCGCCAGCGGCGGGAAGCCGTTGAAGCCGACGGAACAGTAGCTGGAAGTATAGGCGCCGGTGGCCAGGATGCGAACCCGGTCCCCTGCCGCGAGGTCGAGCGGCAGTTCATATCCCGCCCGGTCATACAGCACGTCGGTCTCGTCGCAGGTCGGCCCCGCCACCACCACCGGACCGGTCGTGCCGCCGTCGCGCGCCGTCTCGATCCGGTAGCGGATGCATTCGTCGAGCGTCTCCGCCAGGCCGCCATACTTGCCGATGTCGAGATAGACCCAGCGCCGGCTGTCGTCATAGACCTTGCGCGAAACCAGGACCACTTCGGCCTCGATGATACCGGCATCGGCCACCATCGCGCGGCCCGGCTCGGCGAAGATACGCGGCATCTGGTTGCCGAAATGGCGGTTCAGGGAATCGGCGATGGCGCGGCCGGCAGTCGATAGGCTGGGAACCTCGTCTTGCGGCGCGCTTTCGCGATACGGGACCGGAATGCCGCCCCCCAGGTTGACCATGCCGAGCTTTATCCCGGCCCCCTCCAGCGCCGTGAACAGCACCTTCGACCGCGCGATGGCGACGTCCCATTGCGTCAGGTCGGTCTGCTGCGAGCCGACATGGAAGGATACGCCGAACGGCACCAGACCCTTGTCGCGCGCCGCGATCAGGAGGTCGCGCGCCATTTCCACCTCGCAGCCGAACTTGCGGCTGGTCGGCCAACCGGCGCTCTCGTTGGTCAGCAACAGCCGGCAATAGACCTTGGAGCCCGGCGCCGCCCGGGCCAGTTTGTCGACCTCGCCTTCGCTGTCGAAAGCATAGAGGCCGACCCCGAGTGCGTGGGCGGCGGCGATGTCGTCCTCTTTCTTGATGGTATTGCCGAAGGAAACCTTCCGGGCCTCGGCACCGCAAGCAAGCACTTGGCGGACCTCGAAAATGCTGGCGGCATCGAAACAGGAGTCTTCGCGAACCAGCGCCTTGATGATCTGCGGCGCCGGATTGGCCTTAACCGCGTAATAGATCTGCGCCCCGGGCAGCAACCGCGCGAATCCGCGGTAATTCTCCACCACCCGGTCGACATCGACCACCAGGGTCGGCGTGGCGATCCGATTTTCCGAGAGGAAACGCTTAATCTTTTCGGTCATCTCAGCCCACCCGGCCGCGCCGCCGCTGGCGGGGCCCTGGGGTTGCAGCCCCTCCGGCCCACGATTGGATTCAGGGGCGTTTCAATAAGCTTTTCAGATCAACCCGGCAAGCGGAGATGATGGATCGGCATAACGTTTTTTCGGCATCCGCCCGGCGAGGTAGGCGAGGCGTCCCGCCTCGATCGCCAGTTTCATGGCCCGGGCCATGGTGATGGGGTCGCCCGCCTCGGCGATGGCGGTGTTCATCAGGACGCCGTCGCAGCCGAGCTCCATGGCGATCGTGGCGTCCGACGCGGTCCCCACCCCGGCATCCACCAGCACCGGAACCCCTGCATTCTCTTTGATGATGCGAATGGTCACGGGATTCTGGATGCCAAGGCCGGAGCCGATGGGCGCGGCCAAAGGCATGATGGCGACACAGCCGATCTCTTCCAGCCTCAGGGCCTGGATCGGATCATCGGAACAATAGACCATCACCTTGAAGCCCTCCTTCACCAGGGTTTCGGCGGCGGCAATGGTTTCGGGCATGTTGGGATAGAGCGTCTTCTGGTCGCCCAGCACCTCGAGCTTCACCAGGTCCCATCCCCCCGCTTCCCGCGCCAGACGCAGGGTTCGCACGGCGTCATCGGCGGTGAAGCATCCCGCCGTGTTGGGCAGATAGGTGTAGCGCTTGGGGTCGACATAATCGACCAGCATCGGCTGGTTGGGGTCCGTGACGTTGACCCGGCGCACCGCGACGGTCACGATCTCCGCACCGGATGCCTCGATGGCCCGGGCGGTTTCCTCGAAATCCTTGTACTTGCCGGTCCCCACCAGCAGGCGGGAACCGTAGCGGACTCCCGCGACCTCGAGCGGTTCGGGATCGATGACCGTGAGGTCGTCGGCACCGCCACCGATGAAGTGGACGATCTCCAGCTTGTCGCCGTCGTTGAGGCGGGTGTTCTGGTAGGATGTTCTTGGCAGGATTTCCAGGTTGAGCTCGACCGCAACCTTGCGCGCATCGATGCCCAGTTCCGCGAGCAGGCCCGCGACGCTTTCCCCTCCGGAGAAGCTGCGCTTTTCCCCATTGATGATGATATGGCTGTCCATTGGCGATCCCGGTCAGGCGTTCCCTGGTCATGAATTGTTGAATGGCGGCCGCCCGCGCCACGGGACGCGACCGGTGGCGGGATTATAAACGAATGACGGGGCCATCGCCAAACCGACAGACGAAGAGTCTTGCCCGGCCGGAATAGCGCCGGCTCAGAACAGGCTATTGACGAAATAGATCATGCCGAGACCGGCGGCGACGATGACGGCGAACACGAAGGTCCTGGAAATGATTTGTCCGGCGACGCTCTTCTTGGGAGGAGGCTTGGGACGCCGCGCCTTGCGCAAGCCGGCCAGGGCTTCCTCCGATCGATCGACCCTTTTAGCTGGTTCGTCGCGGGCGGCGCGGAAGATCGTGCGCGTGGTATTGCGCTGGGTTGCCTCGTCGAAGGATTCCTCCACCGCCCTGACTTCGGAATAGCGCTGGGTCCGGGCCATGCGCTCGGCTTCCTGAACCGCAAACTCACGGTCGTCGAAGATCGAATCGATCTTCCACGCACCGGCGTTGCAGGTGTGAATCTCATATACGATCAGGTTGGCCACGGCTCATGTCTTCTCGAAACGATCACAACCTACTTGAACTCGGGCAGGCGGCAATTTGCGGCGCCGAGGATGCCGTTGATCTCGCTGCCATCGTCGGCCAGCGGCAAAAGGATGCTGCGATAGGGAACCGGCATGCCGTCGGCGCCGGGGAAGGTGCCCTGGCGGGTGATCGGAATCCTGCGCAGCAACACGTCGTCCAAGCGATCGAGGGCACCGCCCAGCAGGGTCCCCTTGTGCGCCGCCGCAACCGGCTTGCCTGCGAGGTCGAAGCCGAGATGCGCCACATGGGCATCGCCGACATGGCCAAAGACCGCGGCCACGGAACCGATATCGAGGGTGAAACAAAAATGCCATATGTCGCCGATCTCTTGCGGCTTCACGCTGGCCCTGGACGGCAGCACATTGTCCGGCGCGAGTTCGCGCCAATAGATCAGCAGGCGTTGGACGAGACGCCGCTCTTTCGCTTCGATATCGACACTCAACGCGCAAGTACCTCGCTTGGCCAAGTCCCGAGGGGAGATCGATCGGCGTATCCGACCACATTATTGGTTAATCCCCGGTAAATCGCGTGGCCCCCGAACCGGCGCGTTGCGCGTCAAGATCGGCGCATCGCGGCCGGCGGCGGGGCCGAGAGCGGCGTTGCGCGGCCCCCGCCCCATGCTATAAACGACCGTCGGTCATCGCCGTGTCACATGCCGGCGGTCCGACCGTGAGGGGAAAGACAGGAATAATGAGTCCCAAGGTCCTGATTCTCAACGGCCCCAACCTCAATATGCTGGGCCAGCGGGAGGTTGAGATTTATGGCGGAGAGACCCTGGCGGAGATCGAGTCGGCCTGCCGCAGCCGGGCCGAAGGCTACGCCATGGAGATCGATTTTCGCCAATCCAACGGCGAGGCCGAGCTCGTCGATTGGATCCAGGACGCGCGGGGCAAGGTCCAGGGCATCATCATCAACGGCGGGGCCTACACCCACACCTCCATCGCGATCCTGGATGCCCTGAAAATGGTCGACGTGCCGATCATCGAAGTCCATCTATCCAACATCTTTCAGCGCGAAGACTTCCGCAGGAAGTCCTATATCTCCGCCGCGGCCAAGGGCCTGATTGCCGGTTTCGGCGGCACGGGGTATGTGCTCGCGCTGGACGCCATGAACCAACTTATCCAGCCGGAGAACGAAGACTGATGGCGAGACATTCCATCGACGAAAGCGTGGTCCAGCAGGCGGTCAAACTGCTTGAGGAACACGGTCTGACCGAACTGGAATATGGACTTGGGCGTTGGTACGTCCGGGTCTCCCGCCAGGCCGGCGGCCAAGTCGTCGCGGCGACAGCCCCAACTGCGGCGCCGGCCGCCAAGGCCGAAGGCGAGGCCCCGGTCTCGGCCCAGGAAGCCGCGGCCGGCCACCCAGGCGCCGTGACCTCGCCCATGGTTGGCACGGTCTATGTCGCCCCGGAACCCGGCGCCGAGCCGTTCGTCAAGGTGGGCGACACGGTGGGCGAAGGCCAGACCTTGTTGTTGATCGAAGCGATGAAGACCATGAATCCGATCCGCGCCCACCGTCACGGCCGGGTGACGCAAATATTCGCCCAGAACGCATCGCCCGTGGAATACGGCGAAGTTCTGATCATCCTTGATTGACCCGCGGCGGTTCGCGCCCTCCGGCATACGCCCCATGGAACCACGCGTCTTCGATAAGGTCCTGATCGCCAACCGGGGCGAAATCGCGCTCCGGATCCATCGCGCCTGCAAGGAAATGGGCATCAGCACGGTAGCGGTCCATTCCACCGCGGATTCCGACGCCATGCACGTGCGCTTGGCCGACGAAAGCGTCTGCATCGGCGAACCGCCGGCTTCGGAAAGCTATCTCAACATGGCGGCTCTGCTGACCGCGGCCACCATCACCGACGCCGATGCCATTCACCCCGGCTACGGACTGCTGTCGGAAAACGCCGATTTCTCCGAAATGGTCACCGAGCATGGGTTTGCTTTCATCGGTCCATCCGCCGATCACATCCGCATGATGGGCGACAAGATAACCGCCAAGGACACCATGAAACGGCTGCACGTTCCCGTGGTTCCGGGGTCCGACGGTGCGGTCGAAGACGCCGCCACGGCCCGGCGGCTCGCAGCGGAGATGGGCTATCCGGTGCTGGTCAAGGCGTCGGGCGGCGGCGGCGGACGCGGCATGAAGGTCGCGCAGGACGACAGCGAGATCGTGGCCGCCTTTTCTACCGCCCGTTCGGAGGCGCTCGCCTGCTTCGGCAATGACGAGGTCTATATCGAGAAATACCTGGGACGCCCGCGCCATATCGAGATCCAGATCCTGGCGGATTCCCATGGCGGCGTCATTCACCTGGGCGATCGCGACTGTTCCTTGCAACGCCGCCATCAGAAGGTTCTGGAGGAGGCCCCCTCCCCGGCCCTCAACGCGGACGCCCGGGAAGAAATCGGGGCGCGGGTGGCCGGCGCCATTCGCGAACTGGGATATCTCGGGGCCGGCACGCTGGAATTCTTGTACGAGGACGGTGAGTTCTATTTCATCGAAATGAACACCCGGGTCCAGGTCGAGCATCCGGTGACGGAGATGATCACCGGGGTCGATATCGTCCGCGAACAGATTCGCGTCGCCGCCGGGGCCGAACTGACCTACAGCCAGGACGAGATCAGCTTCACCGGCCACGCCATCGAATGCCGCATCAACGCGGAATCGCCGGTCACCTTCGCGCCGTCGCCGGGACGCATCGGCGACTACCATCCGCCGGGCGGCCTCGGCGTGCGGGTCGATTCGGGAATGTATTCGGGCTACGTCATCCCGCCCTATTACGACAGCCTGATTTCCAAGCTGATCGTGCATGGAAAGACGCGGAACGAGGCGCTGATGCGGCTCAGGCGCGCGTTGCAGGAATACGTCATCGAAGGCGTTGAAACGACCATTCCGCTGCATCAGGCCCTGTGCGAGAATCCCGATTTCGTCAACGGCGAGTACGACATCCATTGGCTCGAAAAGTTCGTCGGCCTGGATTAGCGCCGCCGGAAGGGACTCCCGGCCATGGCAAACAATCAGGAACCGCGTCTGACGCCGGAGCTCTTGCTCAGGACCTATGCCGCGGGCATCTTCCCCATGGCGGAAAATGCCGCTGATCCCACCGTGTTCTGGGTCGAGCCGGAAATGCGCGGCATCCTGCCGCTGGACCGGTTTCATGTTTCAAGGCGCCTGCAGCGCACGCTGAGGCGAAATCCCTTTGAGGTCAGGATCGACAGCGCCTTCGATGCGGTCGTCGCCGCCTGCGCCGAAGCGGCGCCGGACCGGCCCAGCACGTGGATCAACGCCCAGATCCGCGATCTTTACGGTGGCCTGCACCGGCTGGACCACGCGCATTCAGTGGAATGCTGGCAAGACGGCCGGCTGGTCGGCGGCCTCTACGGCGTCAATCTGGGCGGCGCGTTTTTCGGCGAAAGCATGTTTTCCCGCGCTCGGGACGCCTCGAAAATCGCCCTCTGCCACCTGGTGGCCCGGCTTCGGCGCGCGGGGTTCCGCCTGCTCGACACCCAGTTCCAGACTGAGCATCTAGCCCAGTTCGGCGTCATCGAGGTCCCGCGCGAGACCTACCAGAAGCTGCTCGAGGACGCGCTCAAGGTCGCGTGCAGCTTTTACTTGGGGCCGCTCTCGGCCGACGACTTCGCGTTCAGGCAGTCCTTGACCCAGACGTCATAGACCGGGTGCTCCAGCGCATTCAGCGCCGGCGAAGACGCGAACATCCAGCCCTTCAGCAGGACGGAACCCGGCTCCCCCGGGCGGGCATCGCGAATCTCGAGGAGCGCCTTGCTTTCCGGGGTCTCCTCGGGTGGGCGCTTGAGGCACCTGTAGGCGGTAATCTGCAACGTGCCGAACTGGACCGCCGTGCCCAGCGGCACGGGAATCTCGGTAATCCGGGCCGTGACCTTGTCGAGGCCCTGGAGAAGCACGCCGTCGCCCACCAGGTCCTCCGCCCGGGCCCCGGCGGACGAAGCGGCCAGGACGAGAACCGCCAGCACCCGGACAATGAGGGAACGCGAATATCTTGATCTCATGGAACGCCTCATGACTTGACCGCCTCGAACCGGAGGCGCACGTAATCCACCCACCAAACCCCCCGCCCACGGTCGAACAATACGCGCTCCAACCGGGCGGACACCTCGGCAAAGAAGGACTGCCGCTCGCCATCGGGCAGCAGCCCGGCGAAGGCGGGGGCGAAAATTTCGAGCCAGTCGGACATCGAACAATCGAGATCGGTGGGCCGCTCGAAATGTTCCATGCGCGCGACCCGAAACCCGGCCCGCGCGAGGGCGGCGGCCTGATCACCCGGATCGGGAAACAGCCACGGCGTGGCCGGCCGGCCGTCGATGCCGCGGCCCGCCAGGACCGCGAGAATGGCCTGCAGCACCCGATCCACATTGCCCTTGCCGCCCATCTCCGCGACCAGCCGCCCGCCGGGCTTGAGCGCCCGGGCGATGCCTGCCAGAACCGGTTCCCGGTCGGTCATCCAGTGCAGGGCCGCGTTGGAAAACACCGCGTCGAATTCCGCATCGAAGGTGAGTGCGCCGGCATCCATCAAACGCGCATCAAGGCCGCGCGCGCGGGCCGCCTCGATCTGGCTGGCGCTGGCATCGATGCCCACGACCGCCGCCCCGGACCGCACCAGCTCCCGGGTGAGCGCCCCGTCGCCGCAACCGAGGTCGAGGATGCGCTCGCCCGGCTTGGGATCGAGCCAGGCCAGAACGGCGCGGCCGAGCTCGGGCACGAAGCCCGCATCCCGGACATAGCGTTCGGTATTCCAGTCTTTGGCGTTATCGGGGGGCACGGCTGCCTCGCTTGGGCCGTCAAGACGGCCCGACGCATGCTTACTTCGGTTTCGGCTCGAGCCCCTCGTCGAGCCCGCCCTTGGAGGAGAACATCGCCTTGCCGATGAGGTCCACCAGATTGACGGCACCCTGGGTGATGGTGATCTCGCCGCCGGGCTGGATGGTCTTGGTTTCGGCGCCGGGCGAAAGCGAAATGTAGCTGCCGCCCATCAAGCCTTGCGAGCTCACCTCCGCCGCCGTATCCGTCGGCAGTTTCACATCCGGGATGATGATCATCTGGACCACCGCCTGGTAGGTCTTGGGATCGAGGGTTTGCGCGGCGACTGAGCCCACCTTGATGCCCGACAGCTTGACATCCGCACCTTCCTTGAGATCGCCGACCCGGTCGAATTTCGCCCGCACTTCATAACCCGTCGAAGTCCTCAAGGATGCGTTGGTATAGGCGAACCACACGAATACCGCGGCGACAAGCAGCACAACGGCGCCAAGGACGGTTTCGATCATGTTTCTTTGCATCGCACCTATCTCCTACTGGCCTCTTGCTGGTGATCCCCCCGAAACACCACAAGACGCAAGACATCGTGCCCTCAGTCAGGTGTCCAGGGCTCGTAATCGCCGGTCGCCCGCGGCCGACGTCCACCGGCCAGCACGCTGCCGGGCGGGCGGTAGGCTTCCGCCGTGCCGGTCTTGTTGGGTTCGTGGGGCTTCTGCCAGGGCCGGCGGGCCAGCGCCCCCGCATCGGGAACCTCGTCGGTCATGTGGTGCAGCCAGGCATGCCACACCGGCGGGACCTTGGATCCCTCGGCCTCGCCCTCATAGATCACCCAACGGCGCTGGCGCCCGTTGTTCCTGGGGTCCCGGCGCACGCGATCGCGGTAATAGCGGTTGCCGTATTCGTCCTCGCCCACGGCTTCGCCACGAAACCAGGTGAGCAAGCGGATACCAAAGGTCATGGGAGTTCGGGCCTCCGGGCCGGGTTCGAAACTGGCGGGAATATGGCATCGGGCGCCACGCCCGTCCAGTCCGCTGTTGGCAGGCGCGGCGTCAGGGACGCCGCGCGTCGCCGCCACCGCGCGCAGTATTTCCCTGTCCTTGGGCTTTCGAGCCGCCGAACCCAAGGCGCCCAGTTCGCATCCTTGGTGCCCGGGCGCGGGCGCACTTGCCGACGGGAACGGGGGAACCTCCACGCCGCACCACGAGGAAACCGAGCGCCGCCGGCTCCCTTTAAGGAAATCCGTTAAATTGACCGGGAAATCGGATAGGCTTTCGAGCATGTCTGATATCCCGACGGCGATGAAGCGGCCCCACATGAAGCACCGTAAGTTCAAGCCCTGGATCATCGGCGCGCTGGCGCCCCTTTCGCTTGTCTTGCTTTTGAGCGTCTATTTCGAGTGCCTCTACCTCAGTGGAAATTTTCACCCGGTGGTGGCGGGGGAATTCTACCGCTCGGGGCAACCGACGCCGGAGCAAATCGCCGCCTACAAATCGAAATACGGCATCGCGACGATCGTCAACCTGCGCGGCCCGAACGCCCGCCACTCCTGGTACCAGGCGGAAGTCGCCGCCGCCCGCCGCCACGGAATCGCACATGTGGATTTCCGGATGTCGGCGAAACACCTCCTGTCTCAGGAGAGGGCGGCGGAATTGGTCGCAATCCTGAAGACAGCGAAAAAGCCGGTCCTCATCCATTGCCAGTCCGGCGCCGACCGCAGCGGCCTGGTGGCGGCGCTCTACCTTGCCACCACGGGTCGCGGAGAAGCAGCTGCGGAGGCGCAGTTATCCTTGAGATTCGGGCATTTCGCCATTCCCGTGCTGTCGCGGGCCTACGCCATGGACGAGACCTTCGAACGGCTGGAACCCTGGCTGGGCTTTCCCGATTCCTGAAGGCGCATTGCCCTGACGGCGCACTTTTCTTCCGCTGCCACGCCTGAGCCCGCGGCGGTTTTCTGCTACCATCATCGCGGCCCAACCGGATCAACGATGTTCGCACATCTCGGGAGAAAGGAATTTCGGCATGGAACGCGTGACCTTCGGCACCTCGAACCTTTCGGTCTCGCCCCTTGGGCTGGGCTGCTACTCGATGTCCGGTGCCTACGGGCCGCAAAACGACGACGAATGCATCGCGACGATCCACCGCGCGCTCGATCTCGGCATCAATCTGCTCGACACCTCGTCCAATTACGGCCAGGGGCACAATCAGACCCTGATCGGCAAGGCGATTAAAGGGAAGCGCGATCAATTCGTGATCCATTCCAAACTGGGCTCGATCCGCCCCGACGGCGTCAACGTGGTGAGCGGCACGCCCGCGCATATCCGCGCCTCGTGCGAAGGCGGGCTCAAGCGCCTCGGCATCGACTGCGTCGACGTGATCTGCATCTCCCGGGTCGATCCGGTGACGCCGATCGAAGAGTCCGTCGGCGCCATGGCCCGCATGGTCGAAGAGGGCAAGACGCGGTTCATCGCGCTGTCCAAGGACGTGACCCCCGAGCTGCTGGACCGGGCCCTGGCGGTCCACCCGATCGTTTCGGTGCAGGACGAATATTCGCTTTTCGCCCGCGTGCCCGAAGACCGATTGCTGCCGGCGGTCCGCGCCAAGGGCCTCGCTTTCATGGCGTTCGCGCCCCTGGGCCGGGGATTGCTCGGCGGCAGGTTGCGCCAGGCCGCCGACCTTCCCGAAGGGGACGAGCGGCGCAATGACGAGCGCTTCCAGGGCGACAACATCCGGCGCAACGCGGAAATCGTCCGGGCCTTGGGCGACATGGCGGCGGAAAAAGGCGTCACCGTCGCGGCCCTGGTGCTGGCCTGGCTGATGCACCAGGGCGGCCAGGTGATCCCGATCCCGTCGGCCAAGACCCGGGCGCATCTTGAGGAGAACGCCAAGGCGCTCTCCCTCAAGCTCTCGGCCGAGGATCTCGCGCGGATCGAAGACATCTGCCCCCGCGGCGGCATCGCCGGAAGCAGCTACTACGACAAACCCGCCGCGGCGTCCTAGGGCTCAACAGCCCACGAACGTGTTTAGCGGCGCAAGCGGAAACCATACTCGGTGGCGAACCAGTCGGCGAACCCCTCAATCCGGCGATTGGTCTTATTCGCGAAATTCTTGCGGCCCACATGGTGGCCAAGCTCGTGCATGAGCACCTCCCGCAGGTAGTAAGTCCTCAGAGACGAGTGATCGAATACGACCTTACAGCCGCTCTCTGCCGGCTCGATGAGGACGCCCGCCCTCTTGAGTTCGGCCGCCTCGCTCGGCTTAATGCGCGTCTTGTACATCCGCCTCATGTAGGCTCTCGGATACGCGGCGAGATAGATCACATTCCACCGATAACAACCCCAATAAGCTTGGCTGCCGAACGATTGTTCCTGCTTTCGTGACCCTCCCAACAGCACGACGCCATCGAGGCCACTCAAGTATTCATTGGGGACCTTCGCCAGTTCAGCCCTGATGTCATCTTTTGAAACCGGCATGACAAATCGAGGATGGGTCGGGCAAGCCTTGATGAGAAGCTTGCTCGTTCTCCCACGAGGGAAAAATTTCCAATACGCTTGATTCATTTCCAGTTGGAAGGGATCGAAGCGGTTGGTGTTTGTCCACTTTGATTTCGCCCAAGGGCCCGTGCGCTGGGCACGCCGGCCTTTTGGAGGTCTCACATTCAGCATAATGCCCCCCGCCGCCTATTCGCGCCGGAGCAAATCAGACGTGATCGTATCTCGGGCATGCCCTTATAGGGCAACATGCAACAACTTTAAAGTTAACGTTGTTTACAAATTTCCCGCTACAGCCTAGGGCGCGAGCGGCACCGACGGCACGGCGCCGTCGACCAGGATGCCGCGGTCGATTTCCCGCGCGATTTCGGGGATCAGCGGACGCGCTCCTTCGTCCACCTTCAGGAGCAGGCGCATGAGATGGCGCTTGCGCTCGGGCTCGGGCCAATCCTCGACCGCCGTGCGTGCATGCAGGGTGACGTGGCTCTGGGCGTATTCGATGTCGCCCGGTTCGAAATCGACGGCGATGGACAATTCCTGGGCGAGCGACTGGTAGGTGTTGATCGCCTCTTGCTGGTCGTCGGTGAGCGGCGGGATGCCCGGCAACTTGGCCCCGCGCAAGATCGTATTCGACGCCCCGCGCGCCGCGAAATAGCCGTCCTGGACACTGAACACCGGCTGGCGGAACCAGGGCTTGGATTCGCCCACCGGGATCTCGCCCCGCCGAGTGCAATAGAAATAATAGGTCAGCGCCTCGGCCAACTCGGGCCGCCGGCGCAGCATCTCGTTATAGAGCGCGACGGAGCTGCACAGCCGATGCTCGCCCCCCGCTTTGGCGAGCCGCAGCACGAACAGCGACACCACGTCGCAGCCATCGGCATGATAGTTCAGGCGTTCGCTGGAACGGTAGCCCCGCCCATTGGCGGTCTTGACCGTTTGGCCCTGATCGATCACGTGACCCAGCAGGTGGCCTTCGGCGTTCTGCGAAAAGGCGCGGCCGATATGGGTGGAGATGCCCCAATAGGCGGCGATGTTCTGATACGCGCTGCGGCCCTCCACCGGCAGGCCGCGGATCAGGGCGAAGCCCCGGCCCTCCATCAGCTCGGCCTTGATGTCGGCAAGCGCCGGGGCGAGGACCGGAAGCGGGAAATCCGCTCGGCCGACATCCCTGATGTCGAGGCCTAAGAATTCAACGCCCGCCACGGCATCGAGGACGTCGGCGATTTCCCGGTCATCGAGGCGGTAGACCCAGGCATCCGTGCCGGCAAGCTCGTCGGGCATCCAATTGCCGGATTCCTCGACCCTCTCCATCAGCCGCGCCGGCTTGCGCCGGCGCGCGCTGGGGGTCCAGGGGTTGGCAAGGCCCGCGGTCGCCATCGCCTAGCCCCGGCAATCGACGCGCTGGGATTCCGCGCCCGGCCTCGGATAGGTAAAGGTGCAGGTCATGCCGACCTTGATGGCCTTGCGCTTGCCCGCCTTGCCGTTGATGATGACCTTCGTGCGGGAACCCGAAATCTTGGTGGAGACCTCCTCCCCCTTGTGCTTGATGAAGATCTGCCGCCCGCCGCGCTTGATCTGGGTGACGGGGCCGACATGGCGCAGCATCTTCACCTCGATCTTTTCCAGCTTCTTCATCATGGCGACGATCTCGGGCGGCTGCCTGATCATCTCCACCACCAACTTGTGGACATCCTCGCCGAAGGCGGGCTCGGTCGCACGCTTGGCCCGCGCCGCGTCGTCCTGGAACGCCTTGCTGGTGACCGCCGTCTTGACGGCGGCGCGCAATGCCTTGAGGCGGTCGGCCGGGATATTGGGCGGCCCAGCGGCGATGCGCGAAAGCTGACCCATGGAATACATCAGCCGGGTGACCGCCTTGGCCTGGTCGGTCTTGGCGAAATTGCGGATGTCCTGCACCCCCTTGATGTTGCCCCCGACCTGGCCGATGACGCGCACCCGGCCGGAGCGGACATAGGCCTCCGCCGAATCCTCGCTGCCGAGCCAGAGGTCGATCTCGCCCCGCATCATGGCCAGCGGCGCCTGCGATCCGGAATAGCCGGTGATGATCTTGTGCGGGATGCCGAAGGAGGTCGCCAGCATGAAGGAATCCATGTAGGAGCCCGAGCCCACGCCGGAGGCGGAAAATCGCAGCACCTTCTTGGCATTCAGTACGTCCTCAAAGGTCTTGTAGGGCGAATCCTTGCCCGCAATCATCGTGCGGGGCTCCGACGCCAGCTTGACCAGCCACGACATCTTGGTGAGGTCCGCCCGCATGCCCTTGCGCCCGAGGATCTGGGCCAGCGCCACGCCGGTCGAGAAGTTCCCCATGGTCAAGCCGTTGGCCTTGGCCCCATAGATCAGGTTGAGGCCTAGGATATGCCCGGCACCGGGCCGATTCTGGACGACAAACTTGGAGCCCGGCAGGGCCTTCTCCGTATGCCGTGCCATCAGCCGGCCCCAGAAATCGTGGCCGCCGCCGGGGTCGGACGTGACGATCCAGGTCGCCGTCTTGCCGTTATAGAACGCGGCGCCGTCCGCGGCCTGGGCCTGAACCGCCCCGCCCAGTCCGATCAACACCGCACAACCGCCAACCAGCACCCCCTGATTTCTCATGACTTGACCTCCCGTTTTCGATTTTCGCTCCGGCCGGCCTGGCAGGAGCCTTTCTTGGCATGGATTCTAATCCCTTTCCGGCCCGCCTGCAAAGACCAGGTCTCGAGCCCGGCTTGACTGTGGGCTTCGCGGACTCCTACAATTCGCGGAAGAAACCACACAAGACGCGCGGGAACGAAGGCATGGCAACCAACCGGATCAACGCCTGGGACGGCGACGGCCATGTCGAGGAATGGGAAGCGACCTTTTCCGACGCCTATCTCGAACCGGCCTTCCGGGACCGGCGGCCGGTGGTGGTGGAAACGGACGAGTTCGAGCATGACTACATCTGGCTGATCGACGGCGAGCGCCTGCGCATCGGCGGCTCGCCGTCGTCGAAGGACGGCCAGGTCTCCACCGAATATCAAAAGATGGCCAAGTGGCGCGGACCGCACGAAAGCGGCGAATTCCACAGTGCCGCCGACCGCATCAAAGTGATGGAGGCGGAGGACACCTGGCTGTCGGTCAATTATCCCACCCTGTTCCTGCAATGGCCGGTGGCCAAGGACCCGGCGCTGAACCAGGCGCTGACCCGGGCGTATAACAACTGGATCGCCGACATTTCCAACCAAGCGCCCGACCGGCTGAAATGGGTCACGGTGATCGATGCCTTCGACGTCCAAGAGGCCGTGCGCGAAATGACCCGCACCAAGGAGATGGGCTCGGTCGGCGTGATGGTCCTCGGCGATTACGGCGAAAAGTCCCTGGACCATCCCGACTTCATCCCGATCTGGGAAACCGCCAACGAGATCGACATGCCGATCAACGTCCATCCCGGGACCGGGGCGCTGGACGCCATGAAGGCCTTCCCTTCCGTCGCCGGCGATCAGTTCCTGATGTCGGTGGTGCGCGGCTTCAAGACGATCTGTGCCTCGGGACTGCTCGACCGCTATCCCAACGTGCGCGTCTCGTTCCTCGAGACCGGCTGCACCTGGGTCGATTTCGCCTGCGAGGTGATGGACTTTACCCTGGACAACATCCGCCACCGCATCGAGCTGGAAGCGCTGCGTCCCCATCACAAGCCCGTCGTCGAACGCGGCCTGCCGAAAATGACGCCGCTGGAATACATCCAGGCCGGGCGCATCTTCATCGGTTTCGAGGTCGATGACGACCTCCTGCCCTACATGGTCAACAAATACGGCACCGATTGCTGGGTCTATGCCAGCGACATCCCCCACGCCCACCGCATCCCGGATTCCGCGCGCTACGTCCTCGACCGCCCGGATCTAAGCCAGATTGCCAAGGACCGCATCCTGTGGGAGGGCACGGCCAGGCTCTACGGCTTCGATTCGCCCCTCTCGCAAGCGGCGGCGGAATGATGGGCCGGCTCGAAGACAAGGTGATCCTGGTCACCGGCGCGGCCGCCGGGCTGGGGCGCGAATATGCCGTGCGCCTAGCCCAGGAAGGCGCCAAACTGGCCCTGGCCGACATCAACGATTGCGCCGACACGGCGGCGCGCTGCGCCCAGGCGGCCCAAGGCAGCGATCCCCTCACCCTCAGCGTCGATGTCTCGGACGAGGAACAGACCAAGGGGATGGCGCGGCGCACCCATGACCATTTCGGCCGCATCGACGGGTTGCTCAACAACGCCGGGATGATGCGCGGCCTCGCCGTCAAATCCTTGCTGGACGTCGACATGGAGGTCTGGGACCGGGTTTACGCGGTCAATGCAAGGGGCACGTTCCTCGGCATCCGCGCGGTGTTCCCCTATATGCGGGATCAGAAAAGCGGCACCATCGTCAATGTCGGCTCCGGCAGCACCCTGCGCATCGCCCGGGCGGTGGACAACCTCAATCCCCATTACACCTCGTCCAAGGCGGCGATCGCCAACATCACCCGGATCGTCGCCCGGGAGCTCGGCGCCTACAACATCAACGTCGTCACCATCGCGCCGGGCAGCACGACGTCGGACAGGGACCAGGCCCTGGCGCAAGGCGAAGCCTATCCCGAGCCAGAGGCGGCGCTGCAACGGCGCGGCGTCCCGAGCGACCTGACCGGCGTCATGGCCTTCCTGTTCAGCGAGGATGCGCGCTTCATCTCCGGCCAGATGATCGTCGTCAACGGCGGACGCGAGGTCTATTGACGGGGCCCGGTGCGTCACCGCGAGGAGCGAAGCAAAATGGGCATCGAAGTCATCAATTGCCCCGAACTCGCGCGTGCGACCAAGGCGCGCAAAGTCGTGATGAACACCCGCAAGATGCACGCCTGGGTGCATTTCTATCCCGATCCCGGCGATCACGACGACATGCCCTGCCATAACGAGGACC
>JAOTVC010000350.1 GCA_029863585.1 Alphaproteobacteria bacterium
CCAGTGCACCATGCACTTCCCCGACGGCGGCAAGGCGGTGCTCGACCCCGGCATGGCGGCGCTGATCACCGGCGGCTCGTTCTACATGCTGGAGAACTCCGGCGACGGGCCGATGATCCTGATGGGCAACCGGTCGGGCAACCAGGACAACATCAAGCACATCAATTACGAGACGCGAAAGGACCTGCGGGCCGGCAAGGGCGACGCGGGCCGCAACATGGAGGTCTACAGGGCGGCAGGCAAGGCGGCCAAGCGGAGTTAAACCTTCCGCTCATCTTCATGGCGCGGGCCTGACGCGGGAGCTAAGGGAACCTTTTTCGCCATTCCGTCAGAAAAGCGCCGCCCTTGTGTTGTGCTGTCACATTTACTGCCCATGTTAATGGTAACCATCGCGCGATCAGGGGCAAAACCATGGACCAACAGACGAAGGAACTAGTCGCTCTGGGTGCGGCGGTCGCTGCCGGGTGCCATCATTGCATCGAGCAGTACCTTGCGAAGTGCGATCAGTTGGAGCTTTCTCCTCAAGACGTGGCCGACGCCGTCGAGGTGGGTTTGGCGGTTAGAGATAGTGCCCGAGACGCGATGGAAAAATACGCCCAAGACATGCTCGGGCATTATCCCCAGGACGCCGCCTGACGGCGGCCTCTGCCAATCGTGCACGGGGCCCGGTGACGGCGGCGGGCCGCTACCATTTCGGGCACTTGCGGAAGACGCTGGCGTAGGATTGGGGCGAATCGACGCGCGCCTGGGCGGCCTGCAAGTCGCGCAGCATCGCTCGGTAGACCGGCTGGAGGTTCTCTTTGGAAATCGCCTGGATGTCGCGGGTCGCGTCGGCGGCGGACGCGACGATGATGGGAGTCTGGGCGGTGGGTACGGAACCCAATTCGAGAGCCTCGCGGATCCGCGGGGCGAAGGTTTCCAGGTTCCGCCTGGCCACCTCGACGTGCTCCATTTCATGGGCATAGATCGCGTCGTACTGGCAACTTCCGACCGGATATTCGCGGGCGACGTAAACATCGACCTGGGCGTAGCGCAGCACGATCTCGAACCCGGTGATCCAGAAGCAATATTTGCCGCCTTGGCTCATGCCTTCGGACATCGGCAGGGTCCTGAGCCGGATATCGGGTTTCATCAAGCCTAGGATTCGGCGATGGTGGCCGCGGCCGGAAATCTTGCCGAGGTCGGCGATGGATTGGCTGTGGCTGAAATTGACCGGCGGGAAGTCGATCTTCACATCGACTTGGAAGGGTGCGTTGGGCATGCCGCTCATGCAGGAGCCCGGCCGCCGCAGGGACCCTTTGCGGGTGGCCCGGCCGGCGCCGCGCCGGCGCAGCCTGGAAATCTCAACCGCGCGGGATCCCCCGGCCGCGCCGCGGGACCCGCCGCGGCCCGATGCGCCACCCCCCGCGTCGAGCGCGCTGGACCCGCCACCGCGGCGCAGCGCATTCAGTTTGCGCTGGGCTTCTCCGTCGCCGCCCTCGGCGGCCGCTTCGTACCACTCGGCCGCGGCGACATAATCGGGCGCGCCGCCGACGCCCTGGACATAAAGGTCGCCGAGAATCCGCTGGGCCAGGGAATCGCCGCTCTTCGCCGCCCTGGCGTACCAGTCGACGGCGGTCGAGAGGTCCGCCTTGACCCCCAGTCCGTTGTGATACATCACGCCGACGGTGCTTTGGGCGACGGGATCGCCGCCGCGCGCCAGCGGCAGAAGCTGCCGGAGGGCGGCGCCATAAGCCCCGCGCTTATAAGCGGCAAGGCCGCTCTCAAGGTTCTGGGCGCCCGCCGATCCGGCGAACAGCAGTGCCAGCACCAAGCCGGCGGCAATTGCTCTCATCATGGTGTTTCACCCCTTTGGGCAACCAGCACCATCATTAGATCGGCAAAACCATTATAAATCGTTGAAAAGCGGCTGTCCTCCCGGCGGCAGACCGGATCGCCGAAGTCTTCGCCCGCGGCGGTGCGTCGCCTGGTCCCCCTAGCCCGCAACTTGCCTAAACCCCTATGATTTAAGGAAAAACAATATCGAGTTGGGGGCAATCCCTAACCGCATCTTAATGACTACCGGCATAATCTCGGCCCTGCGGTTGGTTTTGCCGCGATCGACCCAGTTGTTGTTTCGCGACGCCCCCGATCGAGAGGGTCATGCGCCATTGCCCAAGGCCAAAACGGGCGCATCCAATCGGTCTTCGATCGCCCCGGCACGCGAATGCAGCGTTCGAGAGGAAGCGCCATGTTCAGACGCAACTACTGCCCCGAGCCGAGGGACACCAATCCGCCGGAGGCCGAAGCGGCGCTAGAAGCCGAAGCGGCGCTAGAAGCCGAAGCGGA
>JAOTVC010000043.1 GCA_029863585.1 Alphaproteobacteria bacterium
TTGTCGACCCCTTGGCCAGCCGCCGGAGCGCATCCATTGTATCGAGATCGGATAGCTTCGGCGTCCGGCCGTCTTCGGCCAGGCACGTCTCGATAGAGGCGAAGCGGCGCACCAACTTGTCGTTGATACGCCTCGACGCCACCTTGGGGGTCTCTCTTCGCGAGCCGCGAGGGAGTAGAATGCGGGCCGGCCTATCAGCCTGGCGGCGTTAACCTAATGTCCGATGTCAGCCAGAAATCGCCGCATATGCGGAGACCGAGTAGGGAAAGAAGCGTGACCCGCGCGGAGACCAAAATCTACCGCACCGAAGGAGAACCAAACCGAGATTGACTCCAATGCCCGATCAAGGAAGCGGACATAAACTCACATTCCCGATGAAGTAAACCTTATGATACCTCCGGCAGCGATACGAATGAATCTCCCCGGCAGCGGGGGCGGGCACTTCAGTGTCCTGGCTGAAGTCATGGAGCTGAATAGTTGAGGTCCAATGAGGCCACCGTTTAAGAAACCAACAAGCTTCAACGCTTGCCTCAAGGCAGTGCGACAGCGCCGGCCATCAACGAATGCGGGAGTAGTGGGCCGATGACGCTCAGACGAGCGAATGACGCCCTGGTCTACGACGGCCGAGCCATTCGGTTGAAGCCTGACTATGCGCGGATCAGCAGCGATCATGGCTCTCTGCGGATAGAGTGCAGGCGAACAGACGAGGCCCGCCTCAGCACCGACCAAGCCCTTAAGTTTGAACCCAACAGTGCGCAGGCTCATAACAACCGAGGCGAGGCCCTGCAACGCCTCGGGCGGCTGGACGAGGCGTTGACCAGCTATGAGCGCGCAGTTGAGTTGGATCCTGACTTCGTCCCGGGGCATTCCAATCGGGGCGATCTCTTGCTGGATCTCGGACGCCCGGAGGATGCCTTGGCGAGCTACGAGCGGGCCATTGTGTTGCGGCCTGACCATGCCTACGCCTACTTCAAACGCGGCATGGCGCTCCGCAAGCTGGAGCGGCCCGACGAGGCCCTTGCAAGCTACGATCAAGCCATCAAGTTGATGCCTGATTTCGCGGAGGCCCACAACAACCGAGGCATTATCCTGGCAAACGCCGAGCGCTTCGACGAGGCGCTGCAGAGCTATGATCACGCCATCAAGTTGGAGCCCGACTTCGCGCTGGCGTACAGCAACCGCGGCATCACGCTGCGCAAGCTCAAACGGCTGGACGAGGCTCAGATCAGCTACGAACACGCCATCACGCTGCAGCCTGATTATGCGCCGACCCATTACTTTTTGGCCCTTTGTCACTTGTTGGCGGGCGACTTTGCCCGTGGATGGGAAGGATTTGAATGGCGCTGGAAGGAGGCGCAATCTGAAAAGGACAGGCGCAATTTCACCCAGCCCCTTTGGCTGGGCAGGGAATCCTTGACCGCAAAGACGATTCTCTTGAGCGACGAACAGGGGCTGGGGGACACCCTGCAGTTCTGCCGCTATGCCAGGATGGTCAAGGAGTTAGGCGCTCACGTGATTCTGGAAGTGCCCAGACCGCTGGTGGGGCTGATGCAGACCCTCGAGGGGCCTGACCGCCTGGTGATAAGAAATGAAGGGTCATTGCCCTCGTTCGACTGCTACTGCCCAATCATGAGCCTGCCGCTCGCGTTTAAGACCGATCTGCAGACCATACCTTCACCCGGGAGATACATCTCAAGCGATCCAGGCAGGGGTTGGTGCGTGGCGCGAAAGACTGGGGCCCAAAAATAGACCCCGGGTCGGTTTGGCTTGGAGCGGGAACCCGGCACAAATTGCGGACCGCCAGCGCAGCATGGCGCTGGAGGTGATGGGTTCCCTCATCTGTCCAGAAATCGAATGGTTCAGTTTGCACAGAGAGGTCCGGGAAAGTGACGTGGAGGCACTAGATTCGAGCCGCGATATTCGCCACTTCGGCGATTAAATGGACTTCGATGAAACGGCTGCGCTGATCGATCATATGGATCTGGTGATTTCCGTCGACACCAGCATCGCGCATCTTGCCGGGGCGATGGGTAAACCGGTTTGGGTGTTGCTACCATTCGTTCCTGACTGGCGCTGGCTCTTGGATCGAGGAGACAGCCCTTGGTATCCCAGCGCCAGGTTATTCAGGCAAGACGAGGCCGGCGAATGGGGTGCGGTCATGGAAAGAGTCAAATCAGCCCTCAAGACTTGGCTGGATGCCAAGGCAAGCAACGGCTGAGAACCAACGACCGCGACCCGACACCGATGTCCGCTCTGGGGTATAAGCGGTCATAGCGGCGACGGCGGGCGCGAGCCGGACGTCCATCGGCGGGCGCCGATTACCGCCCGGTCTTGGCCAGCGACTGCACCCATCCCTTGCCGATCATGTAGCCCTTCGCCTTGGCGATCTCGTCATCGGTGAAGAACTTGTCGAGATGCACCTTGTCCACCGGATAGATCGGGCGCAGGAAGTCGCTCTCATAGCCGTAGGGCACGGTGGCGTCGATGCCCATTCCGCCCTCGAACACCGTGTTGGCGGCGGTCCATTGGGCGTCCCCCGCGGTCATGCGCTCGGCCGGCATGAAGGTCTGGCCGATGCCGCCGGGAATCGGGTTGAGGATGTCGGTCTGCGGGTTGACCCGGGTGGTGAGGTTCCAGATCACGTCTTCCATGTCGTAGATGTCGGTGTCCTCGCTCATGGCGATGACCAGGCGCGCGCCTTGCGAACAGGCCAGGATGGCCGAGAGGAAGTTGCGCTGCCAGCCCTCCTCGATCTTGTTGCGCTTCTTGACCTGGATGATGGCGCCGCCCCAGTCGCACATGGAGTAGGGGATGTTGACGTCCTGGATGATGCCGGGCTGGAGGCGTTCGCATAGCTCGAAGATGGCCGCCTCGCGCACCGTGGTTTCGATGGTGTGGCAGTCGAGCGTGTGAACGCCGAGCGGGAAGACGATGGGCTTCGATTCCGGCTTGCGCATGGTGACGGCGGTGACATGGAAAGTCGGCGCCTTGTAGGCCTTGCCCATATAGCCCGCCCATTCGGGGTGGAAGTGGAAGCGGCCCTGGATGTCGGCGTCCTCCGATTCCTTGGTCTCGTAGCGCCGGTCGCGGGGATGGAGGTAGCCCTCCAGCACGATCTCCGCGTCGGCGAGCGACATGGCGTCGACCGTGCGTGCCTTGACCATGCGCACGGGCTCGTTCTGCAGGCGCCCGGCGACGCCGAGTTCGTCGCAGCCCTGGGGCAGCACGGCGTAATCGAAGCCGGCGCCGGCCATCATGTTGGGGCCGTAGGGAATGCCGAAATTGAGCGTCAGGGGGATCGGCTCGTCATCGCGGTAATGCGCCATTTCGGTTTGCCAGGCGTGCGATCCGGGCGCGATCTGGAAGGTGCCGATGTTGCCCCAGCGGAAGTTGCAGCGGTTGTAGCCGACATCGGTGCCGCCGTTGAAGTACTTGCCGGTCAGCAGCCGTTGGCCGGAACCCACGGTCAGCTCCGGTTCGTGGTCGGTGTGGCGGATCGGGACGATGTGCTCGTTCACGTCGTTGGGCTTCTCGATGACGTGCTCCTGGGACGGTGCCTCGTCCTGGGAAATCTCCACCGGGGCGAGCGGGTTGCGCAGGGCCCGCGCGATGGCCCGGGTGCGTTCGGCCCCGTCCTTCCAGCCGTAAAGCTTGTGCATGATGCCGTAGTCGCCGAACAGGTTGGTGATCGCCCGGTGGTTCGGCTTGCCGACGACGTTGTTGAAGAGCAACGGGCAGCTGCCGTCGAGATGCTTCTGGATGCCGGTGATTTCGAGATCCGGATCGACCGGCTTGTCGATCTCGACAATGTCGCCTTCGGCGCGCAGGAATTCGATGGTGGCGCGAAGGTCCCTGAGCGCTTCAGTCCGAGGTTTGCCTGCGCTGTTGCTGCCTGTTGTCATGTCATTCCCCTTGAATAAAGCCGTTGTTACATGTTGTGTGGCGCGGGGTTATAGCACGCCGTTCTTTTCCAGTTCCTCGTACTCTTCCTGGCTGAGGCCGAGGAACTCCTTGAACACGATTTCGTTATCCTGGCCCAGGACCGGCGCCGGCGCGACGACGTCGCCGGGCTGGCGGGATAGGTCGAAGCCGGGGAAATAATGCGCCTGGGTATCGATTTCGGGATGCTTGCGCACCCGCCAGGTCTTGCGGTGGCTGAGCTGCGGATCGGTGAACAGATCGGCGCAGGTGTTGACGCGATAGGCATGGACGCCGGCCGTCTGTAGGCGTTCGGCCGCCTGTTCCGCGCCCCGGGTCTTGGTCCAGGCGCCGATCATCTCGTCGAGCGCGGCGGCGTTGTTACGGCGGGCCGCGGCATGCTGGAAGCGCGGGTCGGCGGCCCATTCCGGGTGGCCGGCAGCCTTGGCCAGGGCACTGAACTCGCCGTCTTCCCAACAAGACACCGCGATCCATTCCTCGTTCTCGCAGGGGTAGGCGTTATGGGGCGCGGCGACGGCGTCGGCGTTGGTGTCACGTTCGATCACCCTGCCGTTGACGTGATAGTCCAAAAGCGGCCCGGCGAGAAAGAAAGCCCCGCATTCGTACTGCGAGACGTCGATATGGCACCCCTTGCCGGTGCGCCGGCGCTTGTCCAGCGCCGCCAGGATCAGCGGCGCGCCGATGAGCGCCGCGACGAAATCGATGTACGGCCCATAGAGGAGCTGGGGCGAGCCGTCGGCATCGCCGGTCAGGCCGCAGAAACCGGCCAGGGCCGAAAGCTGGGAGCCGAACCCGCCGGTGGCGGCCCGGGGGCCGGTCTGGCCCATGTTGCAGGTCGACATGAAGATCAGGCCGGGGTTGGTTTTCTTGAGTTCCTCGTAGCCGAGGCCGATGCGGTCGATCACCCCGACCCGCATGTTCTCCACCAGCACGTCGGCCCAGTCCGCCAACTTGTGGGCGAGGTCCAACCCCCCCGGTTTTTTCACGTCGAGGGTCACGGCGTATTTGGAATCGTTGAAGTAGGAAAAACAGCCCGACCGGTTGACTCCCTTCACGCCGTCCCGGTAAGGCGGGTATTGCAGGCGAAAACCGTCGGGCCGTTCGCGGGATTCGATATGGATCACGGTGGCCCCGTAATTGGCCAGCACCTTGCCGATCCAGGGCCCGGCGGCATAGCCGCCGACTTCGATGACCTTGAGGCCCTTGAGCGCCTGGGCCACGGCGGTCATGGCGCTTCCACCGCTTGGGCAGTGATCAGCTCGGCGATCTCATCGGCGCCGAAGCCGAACTCGGACAGAACTTCGCGGCTGTGCTCCCCGGGTTCAGGCACCGGGCGCGTCACGGGAAGGCGTTTGCCGTCGACCATGGCGAAGCCGCCGCAATGGCGCTCGACGCCGCCGCCGGGGGCGGGCAGGTCGGCCCAAAAGCCGCGCTCCTCAAGCTGCGGGTCCTGAGCGATGTCGGCCACGTTGTTGACGGGATAGCCCAGCATCTCGCGCTCGAAGGCCTGGCGCAGGAACTCGGCCTTGGGCACGGTCAGGAAGAATGCGGCGACGGGCTTTTCCATCTCGTCGACGTCGTCCTGGGTGGCTTGGGTCGGATCGAAGGTGGCCCAATCGATGCCCGCCAGCACCCCGAGATCGGCCCCGGCATCCCTCATCCAGGCGACCAGGCCTTCGTTGGTGCGCCGGCCGGCGACGCCGCCATAGATGATGAAATTCACAAAGCCGTCCTGGCACGGCCAGAACACGCGGTAGACCGCGCCATGGACCGAACGACCGGTCATGAAGGCTCCGGCTCGAAGCGGGTTGACCCCGATCAGGTCCCAGGACGCCGGCGCGTGGGCGATGGAGGCGATCACTGCGGCCTGGGCCGAAACGTCGACATGCTGACCCAAGCCCGAAACGGCCCTGGCGGTCAGGGCCACCATGGCGCCGACCGCGGCTTGGCTGGCCGCCCAGGGATTGGACTGCGGCGCCGTGACGCGAAGCGGTTGGCCGTCGGGTTCCCCGGCCAGGGACATGGCGCCGCCGGCCGCCATCAGCTCGATGTCCGATGCCTGCCATTGGGCCCGGGGGCCTGTCCGCCCGAACGGCGTGATGGAAACGTGGATCAGGCGGGGGTTGGTGGCCTGCAACTGGCCGGGATCTAAGAAGGTGCAGAGTTCCGTCCCCGGCTGCGCGGTTTCCAATAGGAAATCGGCCTCCGCGCAGAGCCTGAGGAAGGCGCCGCGGCCGTCTTCGTTATCGAGATCGAGTGACAGCATCCGCTTGTTGGCGTTGGTGGCGCGCCAGTCGGGGGCGGAAAGGTTCGCTCCCGGCGGCTCGATCTTGATCACGTCGGCGCCGAGGTCGGCGAGCAAACGCCCGGCGAGCCAGCCGAGCTCGCCGGTGCAATCGAGAACCCGGAGGGGCTCCAACAACATGGGAGCGGTCTCCTCTGTCCCCTGCGTCTCTGGCGCTCGACCCCCTGGTGCGGCCGGCCTAGCGGCCGGTGCGTGCCAGGGAGAGGACCCAGCCCTGCATGCGCGACTTCATCTCGGCAATCTGATCGTCGGTGAAGAAGTCCTTCGGATTGACCCGATCCACCGGATAGACCGGGCGATGGAAATCGTTCTCGTAGCCGTAGGGCACGGTGGCGTCGATGCCCATGCCGCCTTCGAAAACCGTGTTGGACGCGGTCCATTGCTGGCCGCCCGCGGTCATGCGCTCGGCCGGCATGAAGGTCTGGCCGATGCCGCCGGGATGCGGATTGAGGATGTCGGTCCGTGGATTAACCCGGGTAGTGAGGCACCACATGATGTCGTCCATGTCGTAAATGTCGACGTCCTCGGAAACCGCGATCACCAGACGCGCGCCCTGGGAACAGGCGAGGATGGCGGTCAGGAAGTTGCGCTGCCAGCCTTCCTCGATCTTGTTGCGCTTTTTCACCTGGATGATGGCGCCGCCCCAGTCGGTCATGCAGTAGGGGATGTGGACGTTCTGCACGATGCCGGGCTGCAGGCGTTCGCACAGCGCCAGGATCGCCGATTCGCGCAAGGACGTGTCGATATTGGCATCGTCGGCGGTGTGCACGCCCAGGGGAAAGATGAGGGGCTTCGATTCCGGCTTGCGCATGGTGATGGCGGTGACATGGAAGGTCGGCGCCTTGTAGGCCTTGCCCATATAGCCGGCCCATTCCGGGTGGAAGTGGAAGCGGCCCTGGATGTCGGCGTCTTCCGATTCCTTGGTCTCGTAGCGCTTGTCGCGGGGATGGAGATAGCCTTCCAGGACGTATTCCGCGTCTGCCAGGGTGTAGGCGTCGATGGTGCGGCACTTGACGATGCGCACCGGCGCGCCCTGGATGGCACCGGCCAGGCCGACCTCGTCATAGCCCTTGGGCAGGATGGCGTAGTCGAAACCGCCGCCCGCGACATAGGTGCATGCCGGCGGCACGCCGAAGCACATGGTCAGCGGGATCGGCTGCTCGTCCCGGTAATGTTCGGTCATGATCTGCCACATATGGGAGCCCGGCGAGATCTGGAAGGTGCCGACATCGCCCCAGCGGAAGTTCATGCGGTTGTAGCCGATGTGGCTGCCGCCGTCGAAATAGTCGCCGATCACGCAGGAAATGCCGGAGCCGACGGTGAGCTCGGATTCGAGTTCGGTGTGGCGAATGGGGGTCAGCCAATTGTTGGGATCGATGTCGTCGGTAATGACATGCTCCTGCACCGGGGCTTCATCCTGGGAGATCTCGACCGGAGCGATGGGGCGCTCGATGGCGCGGGCCACCTGGCGCACCCGGTCCGGGGAATCCTTCCAGCCGAACATCTTCTCCACGACCTTGATGTTGCCGAACAGGTTGGTGATGGCCCGGGCGTGGGGCTTGTCCTTGACGTTGTTGAACAGAATGCAGGGACCGCCGTCGAAATGTTTCTGCAGGCCGGTGATTTCGAGGTCGGGATTGACCTCCTTGTCGGTCACGATGAGGTCGCCCTCGGCTTTCAGGAACTCCAGCGTGCCCCGGAGGTCGCGGATCTGCTCGGGCGCGTTGGAGGCGGTTGCGGTGTCGGTCGGTTTGGTCACGGTTGCCATGGTTCTCTATCCCATGTTGATTGAAATTCGGTCTTCGGCGCGGCGCGGTCCCCGTTGCGGGCCCGGAAATCAGTCCGGCAGCGCCTTGGCCAAGGCGGGATCGTCGCGGTATCTCGATTCGTCGATCAGCTTCGCCATGTTGGACTTCGCGCCGTTCTTGGCGAGCGCCTCCAGGAACATCTTGTGTACGTCGGGATGCTGATCCTCGTACTCGATCTGGTTGCCGCCGACATTGACGTCGACATCCATGCCGAGCCAAACGCGTTTTTTCTCGGCCAGCATGGGGTAGCGCAGGCTGCCCATGGCGATGGCGAGGTAGCGGGCCGGTTCCGGAGAGGTGTTGAAATGCTGGTGGAACATCTGGTCCGGCGGCGCGAAGACGACGCCGTGGTCCCAGTCGACGCGCACCAAATCCTTTTCGAACTCATACCACAGGATCGAATAGCCCTGGCCGGTGCAGCACATGACGTGGAAGTCGGCGCCGTGGCGGTGTCCCTTCTTGTAGGTGCCGACCGGCATTTCCGAACAATGGGCGTGCATGGTGCCGTCGGCGAGGGAGAACATGATGTTGGAACTGCCGCCGCCGCGTTTGTCCCATTTCTGCAGCTCGAAAGTGTCGAGCGCCGGCACGAAGTTGGTCTCCCACATGTGACGGCCCGGCATCTTCGGGATCAGCTCGCCTTCGCCGGCGAAGTAGTCGTTGGCGCTCTCGCGCTCGGGGAACTTGGCGCCATTGTTGAAGACGAAATCGTTGTTGCGATAGAGGTTGATCACGAGCGGCGCGTTGTTGCACGAATAGATGCGCGCGCGTTCCGAGCCCGAACCGTTGAAATGCTGGTACTTGCAGTTGAGCGGCAGGGCGAACAGGCTCTTGGGGCCCCATTCGAAGCTGTGGGTGCGCCCGTCATAGGTCTCCACGGTGGTCGAGCCATGGCCGTCGATGACGTAAAAGACTTCCTCGAACATGAACTGCTGCGGCGCGGTCTTGCCGCCCGGCGGGATATCCAGCACATAGATCGCCAGGAAATCGCCGCGTCCGATGAGATGGGCGAAGCAGCCGTCGACCCCCATGCGGGGCCACGGCTTGGTCTCCACCGTCTTCAGGTCGATACCGAAATCCTCGACAATGGGGATGTCTTCACCGGTGGCCCAGTTCATGTAGGGGTCGACAAGAAACTTGTCGTCCGCCAGCTCCACGACGGCCCTATTGATATCGTCCAAATTGGTGCTCATTGACCGGGTCTCCTGGTGTGACGTGAGGCTCTGTGAGTGCCGAAACCGCCGGATCTTCCATCCCGGTGTTCGCGATGCGCGACGGCGCTGCCGCGAGGTGTCGGGCCGTGATCCTGCAGCACCGCTGATGCCCTCAGTTTCGGAGCCGTTGAACTGTGATGGGCCGCATCCTCCCCGTCGGCCAGATATACGTCAATTAGTATTTTCCTATACGTTCGGTAGTCTTTTGCTATAGCTGTCTTCGACGGTTTGGCGGCGGTCCGGGGCCTCCCGGAGCCGGCGCCCGGCGGCGCGATCAGCCACTCCATTCCGCCGCGCCCCCGGCGATCTCCTCCAGCCAGTCGACGCGCCCCTGAACCGCCAGCCTCTGGTGGTAGAAGCCGAGCGCGCGCAAGCCGCCGAGTTCCTCGCCGCCGCCGGCCCGGCCCGGGCCACCGTGCACGCATTGCGGCATGACGATGCCATGGCCGGTCTGACCGCGGCCGACCGAGGAGTCGACCACCAGGACCCGCCCGTGGTCGGCGCCGATGCCGGCGACCGCGTGCTTGGCGAATTCGCCGTCGCCGGTGAACACCGACGCCGCCAGCGACCCGCCGCCGCGCGCGGCTAGCGCGAAGGCGTCTTCCGGGCCGTCATAGGGCATCAGGGTGCAAACCGGGCCGAACGCCTCGATCTCGTGCACCGCCGCCGCGCCCTTGGGATCGGTGCAGCGCAGCAGGGTGGCAGGCACGAAGCAGGCGCGCTCAGGATCGGCGTCGAGGGGCCGGAAGTCGCCGTCGCCGGTGACGACCTGGGTTTCAGACTTCAGTTTGCCAAGCGCAGCGAGCACCGCCGCTTGCTGGGACTTGCTGACCACGGGCCCCATGCGGACGTCCTCGTTGCGCGGGTTGCCGGTTTTGGTCCCGGCGAGCCGGGCCTCGAGGGCCTCGGCCACCGCGTCGATCAAAGCCGCAGGGACCAGGGCGCGGCGGATGGCGGTGCATTTCTGGCCTGCTTTCTGGGTCATCTCCTTGACGACCTCGCGGACATACAGATCGAACTCCGGGCCGCCCGGGGCCGCGTCGGGGCCGAGGATCGCAGTGTTCAAGCTGTCCGCCTCGACGTTCAGGCGCACGTTGGTGGATGCCACATTGGGATCGGTCCGGAGCGTGGTGGCGGTATCCGCCGATCCGGTGAAGGCGATGGCGTCCCGGCCGATGACGTTGGCGCTGATCTCCCGGGCGGAGCCGCAAACCAGGCTGAGCGCGCCGTCGGGCAGAAGGCCCGCATCGATCACGTCCTTGACCATCCGATGCGACAACAGACAGGTCGCGGTCGCGGGCTTGGCAAAGACCGGCACCCCGGCCAGCAGCGCCACTGCGGCCTTTTCCCACAACCCCCATGAGGGGAAGTTGAACGCATTCACATGTACGGCAATACCGCGGAGCGGCACGGAAAGGTGCAGGGCCTGGAAACTCTCCTCCCGCGATAGCCGGTCGAGGCGGCCGTCCTTGAGCGCCCGCGCGTCGCCCAGCCGCTCGCCCAGCCGCGCGAAGAACTGGAGCGTCCCGATGCCGCCGTCGATGTCGATCGCGGCGTCGACCTTGGTGTTGCCCGAATTTGCCAGCGCGATCTCGCCGTAGGCCTCCCGGTTGGCGGTCAGGGCCTCGGCGATCGCGCCCAACAGCTTGGCACGCTCGCCATAGGTCATCTCCCGCAAGGCGGGGCCGCCGATCCGCCGTCCATAGTCCATGGCGGCGCCGATATCGATGCCGACGGTGGACGCCCGGGCAAGCTCCTCGCCGGTCACGGGGTCGACCAATGCCTCGCCCGCATCGGTTCCCTCGACCCACGATCCGTTGACAAAACTGCTCAATTTCATGCTCTTCCCCCTGGACCTGGGCGCGGTCGGGCCGTGCCCTTGCATTCGGCGTCCAGGATAACGAAATGGGATTGTGCGGCAAGGCACGTTTGGCGAGGGCCGGGCGCCGCCGCCAGCTTCCGCATCGGACATTGGGTTCAAGGCACAAATCTGATATTAATAATCGTTCTAAATACTCTTCCGGCCGGCTGGCCGGTACACCGGATGTCCCCGGTGTAGCCATTGACAGGGCGGGGCCGATGGTCGAAACAAGGACCAAGAAACACCGGCGCAGAGCGGGATATCGCCGGTGGCAGCATTGAGGTTCGCATGGCGGCAGACGAGGCATATACGGACCAGGGCGAGGATCCTGAGGTCGCCGGCACGGTGCGCGCGCTTTGCGCCGATTTCGACAACCGGCCCGATGCCCTGATCGAGATCCTGCACGGTGTCCAGGCGGCGTTCGGCTTCGTGCCCGAAGCGGCGGTGGGGGCGCTGGCCAAGTCTCTCAACCTCAGCCGGGCCGACGTTCACGGCGTGATCAGCTTCTACCACGATTTCGCGCGGGAAAAGCCGGGGCGCCACGTGCTCAAGCTTTGCCGCGCGGAGTCTTGTCAGGCCAATGGCTCCAACGCCTTGGCGGCCCATGCGGAGTCCGCGCTCGGCGTGCCGTTCGGCGCCACCACCGGCGACGGCGAATTTACCCTGAAGGCGGTTTACTGCCTGGGCAACTGCGCCCTGGGCCCCTCGGTGCTGGTGGGCGAAACCCTGCATGCCCGGGTCGACGCGGCGAAGTTCGATGACTTGGTGGCGGGCCTCCGGGGAGCCAAGGGATGAGCGGCGCTACCGTATACGTGCCTCGCGACGCGGCGGCGCTTTCGGTGGGTTCGGAAGTTGTGGCCGAAGCCATCGCGGCCGAAGCCCGGAGCCGAGGCGAGGACGTGCGCATCGTGCGCAACGGTTCGCGCGGGATGCTGTGGCTCGAGCCCTTGGTAGAGGTCGCGCTGGCGGATCGCCGGGTCGCTTATGGGGCGGTCCAGTCCGGCGACGTCGCGGGATTGTTTGATGCGGGATTCCTAACCGGCGGCGATCATGAGAAAAGCCTGGGTCCGACCGAGGACATTCCCTACCTCGCCAAGCAGGAGCGCATCACCTTCGCCCGCTGCGGCGTGACCGATCCCCTGTCGATCGCGGATTACACCGCCCATGGCGGTTTTGCCGGGCTGCAAAAGGCGCTCGGAATGGCGCCTGCCGATATCGTCGCCGAGGTCGCGGCCTCGGGCCTGCGTGGGCGGGGCGGTGCCGGATTCCCCACCGGCATCAAGTGGAAGACGGTGTCCGAGGCGCCGGGCGAGACCAAATACATTTGCTGCAACGCCGATGAGGGCGACAGCGGCACCTTTGCCGACCGCATGATCATGGAGGGCGATCCCTTCCTCCTGATCGAGGGGATGATCATCGCCGGACTGGCGACCGGGGCAGCGGAAGGCTTGATCTACCTGCGCTCCGAGTACCCCCACGCCATCGCCGTGATGAAGCGGGCCATCGATCAGGCCCAGGATGCGGGTTACCTGGGGGCGAGCGTCCTGGGCTCGGGACGGGGCTTCCGCCTGGAGGTCCGCACCGGGGCCGGGGCCTATATCTGTGGCGAGGAAACCTCGATGCTGGAAAGCCTCGAAGGCAAGCGCGGCCAAATTCGAGCCAAGCCGCCGCTTCCGGCCCTCGAAGGCCTGTTCGGCAAGCCCACGGTGGTCAACAACGTCCTGAGCTTCGCTGCCGTACCCTTCATTTTGGATAAGGGCGGCGCGGCCTACGCGGCATTGGGCACCGGCCGCTCGCTCGGCACCCAGCCTTTCCAGCTGGCCGGCAACATCAAGCGCGGCGGCTTGATCGAGCTTCCCTTCGGCCACACCTTGCGCGAACTGATCGAGGATTTCGGCGGCGGTACCCTGTCCGGCCGGCCGGTGCGCGCCGTGCAGGTGGGCGGTCCTTTGGGCGCATACCTGCCGGAAAGCCAATTCGACCTGCCGCTGGATTATGAAGCCTTCGCGGCCCAGGGTGCCATGGTCGGCCATGGCGGCGTCACGGTGTTCGACGACACCGTCGACATGGCCGAGCAGGCGCGGTTCGCGTTTGCGTTTTGCGCCATCGAATCGTGCGGCAAGTGTACGCCGTGCCGCATCGGATCGACCCGCGGCGTCGAGGTGATCGAGCGCATCAAGGCGGGCATTGAAGCCGAAAAGAACCTCGACCTGCTGGACGACCTTTGCGAAACCCTGAAGGACGGCTCGCTTTGCGCGCTGGGCGGCCTGACGCCGATGCCGGTGCAAAGCGCGGTCCGCCATTTCCCGGAGGATTTCGGCCGTTCCGCCGGATCCGCCGCCGCGTGAGTGGAAAAGGAGAGCTCCCGTGACGCTCATCAAGGAAACCGATTACGGCACCCCCAAGCGGGAAACCGACAACCGAGTGACGCTGGAGATCGACGGCCAGCCGGTGACCGTGCCGGCCGGCACGTCGGTCATGCGGGCGGCGGCGGAACTCGGCATCCAGGTGCCCAAACTGTGCGCGACCGATTCACTCGAACCGTTCGGCTCCTGTCGCCTCTGCCTGGTGGAGATCGAAGGCGCCCGGGGAACGCCGTCGTCCTGCACCACGCCGGTCCGCGACGGCATGAAGGTCACCACCCAGAACGAGCGCCTGGCGCGGCTCCGGCGCGGCGTCATGGAGCTCTACATCTCCGATCACCCGCTCGATTGCCTGACATGTGCCGCCAACGGCGATTGCGAATTGCAGGACATGGCAGGCGCCGTCGGCCTGCGCGAGGTGCGCTACGGCTATGCGGGGGAGAATCACCTGGATGCGGTGAAGGACGAGTCCAATCCGTATTTCACCTTCGATCCCGCCAAATGCATCGTCTGTTCGCGCTGTGTGCGGGCCTGCCAGGAAACCCAGGGGACCTTCGCGCTGACCATCGAGGGGCGGGGCTTCGAATCCAAGGTCTCGGCCAGCGCGGGCGAGGATTTCATCGGTTCCGAATGCGTTTCCTGCGGCGCCTGCGTCCAGGCCTGCCCGACGGCGACGCTCATGGAGAAGTCGGTGATCGACCATGGCCAGGCCGAGCATTCGGTGCTGACCACCTGCGCCTATTGCGGGGTGGGGTGCTCGTTCAAGGCGGAGATGCAGGGCGACAAGGTGGTCCGCATGGTGCCCTACAAGGACGGCGGCGCCAACGAAGGCCATTCCTGCGTCAAGGGCCGCTTCGCCTGGGGCTATGCGACCCATAAGGACCGGGTCAAGACGCCGATGATCCGGGACAGGATCACCGATCCCTGGCGGAAGGTCGGCTGGGACGAGGCGATCGAGTTTTCCGCCAAGCGGCTCAAGCAGATCCAGGAAAAATACGGGACCGGCGCCATCGGCGGCATCACTTCGTCGCGCTGCACCAACGAAGAGGTGTTCGTGGTGCAGAAGATGGTCCGCGCCTCGTTCCACAACAACAACGTCGATACCTGCGCCCGGGTCTGCCATTCGCCCACCGGTTACGGCCTCAAGCAGACCTTCGGCACCTCCGCCGGCACCCAGGACTTCAAGTCGGTCGCCAAGTCGGACGTCATCATCGTCATCGGCGCCAACCCGACCGATGCCCATCCGGTGTTCGCCTCGCGCATGAAGCGCCGCTTGCGCCAGGGCGCCAAGCTGATCGTCATCGACCCCAGGCGCATCGACCTGGTGAAGACCCCGCATGTCCAGGCGGCGCATCATTTGCAGCTGAAGCCCGGGACCAACGTCGCGGTGATCAACGCGCTGGCCCATGTGATCGTCACCGAAGGGCTGGTGGACCGCGATTACGTCGAGGAACGCTGCGAGACGGAGGACTTCGCGCAATGGTCAAGCTTCATCTCAGACGAGAAGAATTCCCCGGAAGTCCTTGAAGAAGTTACAGGAGTTCCCGCGGAAGAAGTGCGCGCGGCGGCCCGGCTTTATGCCACCGGCGGCAACGGCGCGATCTATTACGGGCTTGGCGTGACCGAGCACAGCCAGGGCTCCACCATGGTCATGGGAATGGCCAATCTGGCCATGGTGACCGGCAATATCGGCCGCGTCGGCGTCGGCCTCAATCCGCTGCGCGGCCAGAACAACGTGCAGGGGTCGTGCGACATGGGGTCCTTTCCCCATGAGTTCCCGGGCTACCGCCACGTCTCCGACGGTACCGTGCGCCAGATGTTCGAGGATATCTGGCACCGGGAACTGGAGAAGGAGCCGGGCCTGCGCATCCCCAACATGCTGAACGCCGCGGTCGAAGGAACCTTCAAGGGGATCTACATCCAGGGCGAGGACCTTGCCCAGTCCGATCCCAATACCAAGCACGTGACCGAGGGGCTGGAGGCCATGGAGCTGGTCATCGTCCACGACCTGTTCCTCAACGAGACCGCGGCCTTTGCCCATGTCTTCCTGCCCGGTACCTCGTTCCTGGAGAAGGACGGCACCTTCACCAATGCCGAGCGCCGCATCAACCGGGTGCGGCCGGTGATGAAGCCGGTCCAGGGCCTGTCCGAATGGGAGACGGTCTGCCGGCTGGCGACCGCCATGGGCTATCCCATGACCTATAATTCCGCCTCGGAAATCATGGACGAGATCGCGGCGACCACGCCGACCTTCACCGGCGTATCGTTTGATAAGCTTGACCGGCTGGGCTCGGTCCAGTGGCCCTGCAACGATGCCGCCCCGGAGGGCACGCCGATCATGCATATCGGCAAGTTCGTGCGCGGCAAGGGGCGGTTCATGCTGACCGAGTTCGTGCCGACGCCAGAGCGCGCGAACCGCTCCTTCCCGCTGATCCTGACCACCGGGCGCATCCTGAGCCAGTACAACGTCGGCACCCAGACCCGGCGGACCGAGAATTCGCGCTGGCACGACAAGGACGTGATCGAAATCCATCCCCACGATGCCGAGGTGCGCGGCATCGAAGACGGCGATCTGGTCTCGATCACCAGCCGCATCGGTGCCACCACCCTGCATGCCGACGTGACGGACCGGGTGCCGCCCGGTGTCGTCTACACCACCTTCCATCATCCGGTGTCGGGCGCCAACGTCATCACCACGGAATATTCGGACTGGGCCACCAACTGTCCTGAATACAAGGTGACCGCGGTTCAGGTGGTTCGTTCCAACCGGCAATCCGACTGGCAGGACGACTGGGCCGAGCGCGAGGTCGCCCAGAAACGCATCGCGGCGGAGCCCGCGGAATAGGAGGGCGCCTCATGGCAGGCCCAGCGAACAAGGCATCGGCCACAGTGACATCCCATCCCGGTTCCGTGCCGGTCACGGTGCTGATCGGCCAGGGCGGTTCCCGCCAATGGCAGCTGGCGGAAGAGGTGCCCGTCAACCTCGCCTATAACGGCCAGCCCCATGTGGTGATGATGGCGACGCCGCGCGACCTCGAGGATTTCGCCCGCGGCTTTTCGCTGTCCGAAGGCGTGCTGGCCTCGGCGGCCCAGATCGCCGATATCAAGGTCGACGAGGTCGAGGGCGGCATCATGATCAACGTCCTGACCGTGCCCAAGGCCCGGGTGGCGAAGGAGCGCCAGGCGCGCTCGCTCGAGGGGCGCACCGGCTGCGGCATCTGCGGCATGCAGAGGCTCGATCAGGTGGTGCGCAACGTGCGTCCGGTGAAGCCGGGGTTCAAGGCCGATCCCCGGGCGATTGCCCGCGCCTTTGAGGAGCTTCCGGAACGTCAGATCATGAACCGTGACAACAAGTCGCTGCATGCCGCCGCCTGGTGCGCGCCCGATGGCGAAATTCGGTTCCTGCGCGAGGATGTCGGCCGCCACACGGCGCTCGACAAGTTGATCGGCGCCATGGCCGAGGCCGACGCCGACACCGCCGACGGGTTCGTGGTGATGACCAGCCGTTGCAGTTTCGAACTGGTGCAGAAGACGTCTTCGGTCGGCATTCCCTGTCTCGCCACGGTTTCGGCGCCGACGTCGCTGGCGCTCGACCTCGCGGGGCGCGCCGGCATGGTGCTGGCGTCGCTTTCCGGGGACGGAGTCGTGCTGTTCGATACCGCGGCGCCGGCGGAGGCCCTGCCGTGACCGTTGCCGATATCGTGCGCATGGCCAACCAGATTTCGGATTTCTTCGCCGCCTATCCCCGCGACACCGCGATTCGGGAAACCGCCACCCATCTCAGGAGTTTCTGGGATCCGCGCATGCGCGCCCAACTTTCCGCCCACCTTGCGAGCGGCGGCGAGGGGCTGAGCGAGATCGCCCTCGAGGCCGCCCGCAGCCTCGAAGAAGGGGCGGCGGCACGATCCTGACCCCGCCGCACTTCAGGCTTTTCATCGGCTTGCCGCCGCGCCGTCCCGGTTTCCAAAGGCGATGATCGGCCGGGCCGCTCTGGACGGGTGGTTGAATGACGGTGTATAAGCCCGCCAGTTCCAACAAACCCGGTGCCCCCTGGAGACCCGAATGCCGGAATTGAAGCTTAAAGTCGCCGCCATCGAACAGCTGACCCCCAGCATCAAGATGTTCGAACTGGTCAACGCCGAGGGAGGCGATCTGCCGCCGTTCCAGGCCGGCGCCCATATCGACATCCAGACCGGGATCGGGGTATTGCGGTCCTATTCCTTGGCCAACGACCCCAAGGAGACGCATCGCTACGTCACCGCCGTCCTGCGCGAGCCCGAGGGCGGCGGCGGGTCGAAATGGATGCATGATGAAGTGAAGGTCGGCGACATTCTGACCACGACGGAACCGATCCAGAATTTCCCTCTCAACGAGCGGGCGCCCCGGTCGATCCTGCTGGCCGGCGGCATCGGCATCACGCCGATCCTGGCGATGGGCTATCGGCTGAAGGCCCAGCGCCTGCCGTGCCATCTGCATTACTGCACCAAGACGCCCGAGGACACGGCCTTCCTGGACGAGGTCAAGGACCTGTTCGGCGACGACGTCACCTTCCACCATGACGGTGGCGATCCGTCCAAGGGGATCGACCTCAAGGCAACCTTCGGCACGCGGCCGGACGGTGTCCATCTCTATGTCTGCGGCCCCGCCGGATTGATCCGCGCGGTCCAGGAAGCCACTGCCGACTGGCCGCCGGAGGCGGTCCATGTCGAGCTCTTCACCAGCGCCCGGACCGAGGAGGAAACCGCAGCCCTGGAGGCCAAGGCCGCCACCGACGAATCGTTCGAGATCGAGCTTGCGCGCAGCGGCGAGACGCTGACCGTGCCCCCGGACAAGTCGATCCTGGACGTGCTGCTGGATGCCGGCTACGGCGTGCCCTATGCCTGCGAGGAAGGGTGGTGCGGCGCCTGCGTCATCGATCTCGTCTCCGGCAAGGCTGATCACCGCGACGAAGTGCTGAGCGACGCGGAGAAGGCATCCAATTCCAAGATCCAGGTGTGCATATCCCGCGCCCTGCCGGGCGAGAAGCTGGTCCTCGACCTCTAGCCGGAATAACCGGTTCCAGGCATTGCCGACCGGTCCTTAGACGGGTTCAGGGAAAATCGGGCCTTCCCGATTTCCCATGGTGAATCTGTCGCCGCAAGACTCCGTCGAAGCACGCGCCCCCTCAGCATGGACCGGTTGTAGCCCCCGTCCAGCCCCGGATCGGCCGGGCCGCTCACGCGCGGCGCCACGACCAGCCGCCCCGCTCCAGGTTTTCCTGGACAACCGCGCGCATGACCTCACGCACGGCGGCGGCGGCGTTGGAGGTCGGCCGGCTCGCCGAATAGGCGAGATACATTTTCCGCGATAGGGCAGGGCGGGCGAAGGGCCGCGCGGTCAGGCGCCCGTCCTCGACCTCGCGCCGCACGGCGCCCAGCGGCAGGATGGCATAGCCGATTCCCTTGGCGACCATCTCCTTGGCGGCGATCACCGAATCGATCTCCAGCGCGATGTTGATTTCGATGCCCTTGGCGTTGGCCGCCTCCTCGACGATGGCACGAAGTCCCGAAGTCGCGCTGGTCAGGATCAGCGGCAGGCCGGTCAAGGCGGCGATGCTGGCCGTCTTGGACGCGGTCTTGGCGCCGTCGTCGGCGGGTCCGATCAGGCAGAGATCCTCGGTTACGAGGGGCTCGCAGGCCAGGCCATGGACGGCGGAAGGGTTGTAGGAATAGGCGATGTCAAGGCGATCGCTTTCGACCCGCTCCATCAGGTCCTCGCTCATGGCGTCGACGATGGAGAGGGAGACCTCGGGGCAGTCGCGGCGGCAGCGTTCCACCAGCTGGGTTGCGAGGATCAGGTTGAGGGTCGGCGTCAGGCCGACGGCGATCTTGCCCCGGGGTGGCCCGGCGAGGTCGGTGACCGACAGTTTGGCGCGTTCCACCTGCCGCAAGATCACCAGGGCGTGATCCCGCAGCAGCAGGCCCGCCTCGGTCGGCGTCACGCCGCGGGAATGGCGATTGAACAGCTTAACGCCGAGCTCCTCTTCCAGCTTGCGAACCTGGAGGCCCAACGCTGGTTGGGCGACGTGGAGATAGGCGGCGGCGCGCGAGAAGCTTTTGAGCTCCGCGATCCGAAGGAAGTATTGCAATTGCCTGATAGTCATTTTCAAGGTCTCTCGGGCCCAGATATATCAAAAATATTTATAGGGGGATAGGCGTCGCCGGCGATCGCGGCAGGATCGAGGCAATTCCAATAGCGGTTGCCCGGCGGTGCCGTAAAATGTGAGAATTAAAAATCAATCGTTTTTGGATAAGGATGATCTCATGGCGACCACCACGGACCTGAAGGTGACCCCCATGTCCGAAGCGCTGGGCGCGGAAATTTCCGGTCTCGACCTGCGCGAGAACCTTCCCCAGGACGTGATCGACGAGATCCTGCGCCTCTGGCAGGAACACATCGTCCTTATTTTCCGCGACCAGGAACTCAGCATGGAGCAGCAGCTTGCCTTCGCCAGCCGGTTCGGAGAGTTGGGCGAACGTAAACGCGCGCCAGAAGGCCTGCGCGAACGGACCGAAGGCATCTATCAGACCAACGAGAACATCCTGCTGGTCACCAATATTAAGGTCGACGGACAGCCCATCGGCGCCTTCGGCGATGCCGACATGTGGTTCCACATCGATTCGGGTTATGCCGAAAAACCTTACAAATACACCTTCCTGTACGGGCTCGAATTGCCGTCAAAAGGCGGGAACACCCTGTTCGCCAACACCTACAAGGTCTACGACGCGCTGCCCGACGAGCTCAAGGCGAAGCTTGCCGGCCGCAAGGCGCTGCATATCCACGAATACCTGCGTACCGAAAAGGTCGACGTGACCAAGGACATCAGCAACTCGCCGCACTACTACCATCCGGTGTGCATTACCCATCCCGAGACCGGAAGGAAGGCGGTGTTCGTGGACCGGCTGATGACCCGGCTGATCGAGGGGATGGAGCCCGACGAGAGCGAGCGCATTCTGAACCAGTTGTTCGACCTGATAGAGAACCCGGAATTCGTGTACGAACATGTCTGGCGCCTCAAGGATGTGGTCATGTGGGACAATCGAGTCGCCGTCCACGGGCGGACCTGGTTCCCCAAAGAGGAAAATCGGCTGCTGCGCCGCTGCACCGTCGAAGGAGAACCGCTCTACGAGTAGCGGCCGGCCGTCATCCGCCCCGGCGCATGCGCCACTCCGCCCAACCATGGCGGCGGCATGCGGCAAGGGGCGGAAGTCGTTTCGTCAACACCGAAGCACAGGGAGAAGACTTGTGAAGCACAACGCATTCGTGATGGCAGCCGCGGCAGCGGCATTGATGGCGGCGCCTGCCGGTGCCCAGGATTTCTTCAAGGGCAAGAGGATCACCCTGGTGGCATCGGGCGGTGCCGGCGGCGGGTACGACAACTATGCGCGTTTGCTTGGCCGCCACTTTCCCAAGCACATCCCGGGCAAGCCCCGGGCGCGGGTCCAGAACATGAATGCGGCCGGCGGCATGGTGCTGGCAAATTACACCTACACCAAGGCGCCGAAGGACGGCACCTATCTCGGTAATATCCGTCCCAGCGTCCTGTTCGAGCAGCTGTTCGGCAACAAGGCGGTCAAGTTCGACGGACCCAAGTTCGAATATATCGGCAATATGAACGAGGACACCGACGCCTGCCTGGTGTGGCACACCACCGGCGCGACCTCGGTCAAGGATTTCTTCACCCGCGATTTCATCACCAGCGGCAACAGCCGCAGCGCCATGTCGTTCTCGTTCCCGGCCGTGTTCAACGCGGTGCTGGGGACCCGCTTCAAGATCATCCTGGGTTACGCCGGAACGCCTTCGCGGATCCTGGCGATGGAGCGCGGTGAGGTCGAAGCGACCTGCGGTCTGACCACCACTACCATCAAGGCGCGCCTCGGCCAGGTCTTGAAGGAGGGCAAGATCCGGGTGCTGGCGGTTGCCGGCAACAACCCGGATCCGGATTTCAAGCATCTGCCCAACATGCTGAATCAGGCGAAGAACGCGGAGGATCGCGCGGCATTGAAATTCCTGTTCAGCCAGATGCAGGTCGCGCGCATGTTTGCGGCCCCTCCGGGCACGCCAAAGGAGCGGGTCGAGCTCCTGCGGAAAGCCTTTGTTGCCACCATGAAGGACGCCGCGTTCCTGAAGGATGCCACGCGCACGCGCACCGACGTCCAGTGGAGTACCGGTGCCGCGAGCGCGAAGATCGTCAACGAGCTTTACGCCTCCAACCCGAACGTGGTTGCCAGGGTGCGTGACGCGCTCAAGGCGAAGGCCAGCAAGCGCAAGCTCGTCTACCGCACGGTCAGCGCCAAGATCGATTCGGTCAAGCGCAAGGGCGGGAGGATCTACTTCATGGATGGTGGCAAGAACGTGCAGGCTTCGGTCAGCGGCCGGGGCACCAAGATCACCATCGCCGGCAAGAAGGCCAAGCGGTCGGCCGTCAAGGCCGGCATGACATGCGACATCAACTACGCGGGCTCTTACACGCGGGCCAAGGCGATCGACTGCAAATAGGGGCACGGGGCACGGCAATGGCGGGGGCGGGCGGGCCTGATCTGGTCGGCGCCTCGCCCGTGCGCCCGGCCGCCGTTCGTGGTGTCGGGCAGCAAAGCAGAACCAGCCCAGGGGGAATCCATGCTGTTCATCAACAATGACCAGGTTCTGGAACTGCTGTCCATGCAGGAATGCATCCGCATCCAGGAAGAGGCGTTCAAGGCCCAGGAAACCGGCGGCGCCATCCATCGCCCCCGCATCG
>JAOTVC010000225.1 GCA_029863585.1 Alphaproteobacteria bacterium
CGGCGGAAAAGCGGTCTAGGCCGCGGCCGCGCGAGCCCGCCGGCGCGCGACGAACCCGAAGAACGCAAGACCCGAGAGGAACAGCGGCAGCGCCGCGGGAACCGGTACCGTCGCGCCCAACACGAACCTATCCCAGGTCGAATAACCCGGGACGTCCTCGGTCGTGATGGTGACGCTGGCAATATTCGTCCCCAGGCCGGTAATGCCCCAAAACAGGCTGTCAGAGCTTCCGATCGCGGTCGCCAGGTTGTATTGCTGCGCCGTGCCATCCACGAAATCGACGGTCAGCATGCCGCCATCGTTGTCGAAGGCGAAGAAACCGAAAGCGTCTGCCGGCGTGGCCAGGGTCCAGGTGAAACTCCCCGGGTTGGTGACTTCGACCAGCAGCAAGTTCGCACCGGAGACGACGCCGCCGTTGAAATTGGTGGCCTGCAAAGCGCCGACCCCCTGGGTGAAGGTGCTGCCTGCCGTGGTCGTACAGACGGTGGGTCCCCCGCCACACGAGATGCCGCTCATATCATCCACGGTGAAACTTGAGACCTGGGACTGCCAAGAGGCGAACGCGGCGTCCGAGTTGGGGGTGGTCAGTCCCGAGACATCGACGCCCTGATGCACCGTCACCGCGCGGGCAGATCCAGCTGCCAGAAAACCCGTAACCATCAAAACCGTCAGCAACTTCCAACTGCGGAACATCACGCCTACTCCTGCTCACCAACGCTCGACATTCGGTGTCTTGGGCGGATTCACCAAAACGGCGCCATTCAAGACGAATTTAATTGAATATTTACCAGAAAATCGCGCCGGCCACTACGATTTATTATCCCTGTCGTTAATCATAATAATATTAACCAGTATTCATGCCCAAACTTCGGCCCGGGCTACAGCCGCTCCCAGTTGCGGGCGATGGCCCGTTGGGCCTCCGGCTGCGGCGGGGATGCCAGGCCCGCGGCCAAATTGTCGCGCGCATGGGCGGGCTTGCCGGTGCCGGGGATGACACAGGTCACCGCCGGGTTGGCGAGGATATAACGCAGGAACAGCTGGGCCCAGCTGGCCGCACCGATCTCCCTGGCCCAGGGCGCGAGGGCGCGGCCCCGCACCCGGCCGAACAGCCCGCCGCCGCCGAACGGGCGGTTGATCAGGGTCGCGACGCCGCGGTCCCGGGCCAGCGGCAGCAGCATGTTTTCCGCCTCACGCACTTCAAGCGAATAGTTGAACTGCACGAAATCAATACTTTCCGACTTGATGATGGCGGCGAGATCTTCATAGGCCGACGTGGTGTAATGGGTGATGCCGATGTAACGGAAGCGCCCCTCGTCCTTCCATGCCCTGAGCGTCCTCATATGGGTGCGCCAATCGACCAGATTATGGATCTGCATGAGGTCGATGGGTGAAGAGCGGTAGCGGGCGAACGACCGCTCCATAGAGGCTGCCCCCGCCGCTTCGCCCTCGGTCCAAACCTTGGTGGCATAGAATGCCTTCTTATGGGCCTTCAGATCGGTCAGCAGGTCTCCCACCACGCCCTCGGCCGGGCCGTACATGGGCGAGGAATCGATCACCTTGCCGCCCGCCTCGAACAGAAGCCGCAGAACCTCGCGCAACGGTGCGCGCTCGGTCTCCGAACGGCCGACGTCGAAAGTCTGCCAGGTGCCGAAGCCGACGACCGGCAGAGCCTCGCCGCTGGAGGGAATGGGACGGGTCAGCATGGCGGGGCGTCCCTGGGCCCCCACGGCCTGGGTGCCGGCGGCGTAAAGGCCCAGCGCGGCGGCGCCGGCGCCTTGCAGGAATCGCCGCCGCCTGAGGTCATCGGGGGCCCTCCCGCGGTTCCGGGTATATATCACGGCCATTCACGATCCCTCCTGTCGCATTCACGCCCTCTCGCGGTCCCCATCGGCCTGCGGCAAGTGTGCCCCACAAGCCCGCCATTGACAAATTCCGAGACGGCCCCGGGCGCCTCGGTAACCGGGCGCCCCAGGATGGTGGTTCATCTTGGCGGCCGTTCGGCGCCGCCCGCAAAGCCGCGATCGCTATTCCGTGGTCAAGAGGCCCGCGCCCAGCCTATTCCCCCGCCGCAACGGCGGCGGGCTGCGGAACGCCGCCCCACAGCCGGTCCTGCACCTTGTCGAGATAGACGAACACCACCGGGGTCAGATAGAGGGTGATGAACTGCGACACCAGAAGCCCCCCCACCACGGCCAGGCCGAGGGGGGCCCGCGCCTCGCCACCGTCGCCATACCCCACGGCGATCGGCATCGTGCCGGCGAGGGCCGCCATGGTGGTCATCATGATCGGTCGGAACCGGACCAGACAGGCCTGGTAGATCGCCTCATGGGCGGTCGACCCCTGGTCGCGGCGATAACTCAGCGCGAAATCGATCATCATGATGGCGTTCTTCTTGACGATGCCGATCAGCATGATCACGCCGACGAAGGAATAAAGGTTGAGGGTCTGGTCGAACACGATGAGGGTCAGGAGCGCACCGAGCCCCGCCGACGGCAGCCCCGAGAGGATCGTCAGCGGATGGACGAAGCTTTCATACAGGATGCCCAGCACCAGATAGACCACCAGCATGGCCAGGATGAGGAGGATGCCCAGACCGGCGAAGGAGGCCCGGAAGGCCTGGGCGGTGCCCTGGAAGCTGGCGGTGACGGATCCCGGCACCTTGAGCTGGCGCTTCAGGCGCTCGATACCGTCGACGGCGGCGCCCAGGGTCATGCCCCGGTCCAGGTTGAAGGAGATCGTCACCGCCGGCAATTGGCCTTGGTGGTTGACGGTGAGCGGCCCCACCCCGCGCCGCGTCATCACCACCGCCGTCAGCGGCACGAGCGCGCCATTGGTGGACCGCAAGTAGAGGTGCGACAACGCCGAAGGGTCGTGCTGGAATCGCGGCGCGACCTCCAGGATCACCTCGTACTGGTTGGAAGGCGTGTAGATCGTCGTCACCCGCTGAGAGCCGTAGGCGCTGGCCAGCGCCCCTTCAATCTGATCGGCGCTCAACCCAAGGGTCGCCGCCCGGTTGCGGTCGATCTCCACGATCAGCTGCGGCGAGCGGATATCCATGTCGCTGGTCACGTCGCGAAAGCCCTGTTCCCGGGCAAGGGCGCGCTGCATCCCGTCCGCCGTGCGGTAGAGCTCCTCCAGGTCCAGGGACTGCAGGGTGTACTGGTACTCCGCCTTGGACAGCCGCCCGCCGACGCGGATCACCGGCCGGTTTTGCAGGAACACCTTGATGCCCGCCACGCGGCCGACCTTGCGGCGCAATTGCCCGATCACCTCGTCAGCGCTGAGCTTGCGCTCGCTGCGGGGCTTCAGTCGGATCACCAGGGTCCCGGAGTTGCCTGCCGTCCGCGGCCCGCCGGCGCCCACCGAAGACATCAGGCCGTCGACATTGGGATCGGCAAGGACGATGGCCGCAACCTGGCGCTGGTGGCGCACCATCGACTCGAAGGACGTGTCCTGGGCGCCTTCGGTAGAGGCGATGATCGAGCCGATGTCGGCCGAAGGGATGAAGTCCTTGGGCACCACCACGTAGAGGTATGCCTTTGCGGCGATGGTCAGCAGGAAGGAGGCCAACACCAGGCGCGGGCGCGCCATGGACCAGGCCAAGCTGCGCCCATAGAGGTCCCGCATGCCATCGAATGTGCGCTCCACCGCCATGTAGACCACGCCGTGCCGGCGCCCGTGTTCCGGCTTGATGAAGCGCGAGCACAGCATCGGCGTCAAGGTCAGGGAAACGAAGCCGGACACGAAGATCGCGGCGCACACCGTGATGGCGAACTGATTGAGCAGACGCCCGACGATGCCGCCCATGAACATCACCGGGATAAACACCGCCGCCAGCGACAGGGTCATGGAGATGATGGTGAAGCCGATCTCCCGGGCACCGCGCTTGGCCGCCTCCCAGGCCGTCAGGCCCTTTTCCACGTACCGGACGATGTTCTCCAGCATGACGATGGCGTCATCGACCACGAAACCGACCGACAGGGTCAGCGCCATCAGCGACAGGTTGTCCAGGCTGAAGCCCAAAAGGTACATCACGGCAAAGGTGCCGATCACCGAGATCGGCAGCGCCAGGCTGGGGATCACCGTCGCCGACAGATTGCGCAGGAATAAGAAGATCACCAGGACCACGAGGACCGCCGCCAGGACCAAGGTGAACTGGACGTCGTGGATCGAGGCGCGGATCGATTCCGTGCGGTCGTAGATGACATCGAGATCGACCGAGGCCGGGAGTTGCTGACGGAACACCGGGATCAGGGCCTTGATCCCGTCCACCACTTCGATGGTGTTGGTGCCGGGCTGGCGCTGTACCGCCAGAACCACGGCGCGGGAATTGTTGAACCAGCTGGCGACCTTGTTGTTCTCCACGCCGTTGACGACGCGGCCGAGCTCACCGAGCCGGACCGGGGCACCGTTGCGATAGGCGACGATCTGGCGCGCATAGGCGGAGGCGTCGAAGAGCTGGCCGGTGGATTGGATTGTCACCGACTTGTCCGGCCCCTCGAAAGATCCCACCGGCAGGTTGACGTTGGACTTGCTGATGGCCTGGCGCAGCTCGTCGATGCCGATATTGCGCATGGCCAACGAATCCGGGTCGACCTGGACCCGGACGGCATATTTCTGGGTGCCGAAGACCTGGACCTGGGCGACCCCCTGGACCATGGAGATGCGCTGAGCCAGGTTGGTCTGGGCGTATTCGTCGACCGTCGACAGCGGCAGGGTGGGCGATGAGAGCGCCATGTAGTAGATCGAGGAATTGGCCGGGTTGACCTTACGGTAGTTGGGCGGGCTCGGCATGTCGGCAGGCAGCAGGCGCTGGGCCGTGCCGATCGCCGACTGGACATCCTGGGCGGCGACGTCGATTTTCTTGGAGAGCGCGAACTGGATGGTGATCCGGGTGGTGCCCAGGGAACTCGACGAGGTCATCGAATCGATGCCGTCGATGGTGGAGAACTGCTTCTCCAAGGGCGTCGCCACCGACGACGCCATGGTCTCCGGCGAGGCGCCGGGCAGCCGGGCGGTCACGGAGATGGTCGGAAAATCGACGTTGGGCAGTTCGCTGACCGGCAGCGAGAAATAGGCGATGCCGCCGAATAGGGTGATGGCCACCATCAAGAGCGAAGTCATCACCGGCCGATGGATGCAGAGCTCAGGCAGAGACATGGCGATGGTCCCCTCTCGGCCGCGTTGTTATTTCGACGCCTTGCCGGCGCCGGCCCGCTTGCCGGCGCGTTTGCCGGCGCCGGGCGGTTCGGTGCCGGCGGGCTTGGCGACCACCTTGCTGCCGGGGCGTAGAAGCAGCTGTCCGTCGAGCACCACGGTCTCGCCGAC
>JAOTVC010000226.1 GCA_029863585.1 Alphaproteobacteria bacterium
CGCCCTGGTAGACCGGCGTGCCGTCGACGGTGTGACCGGTGCGGTCGCCGTTTGCCCAACCGGCGAATACTTCATAGTAACCCGAGATATCGAGCTTCGGCTTCGAAGCCGCGTCCGCCGGAGCCGCGCCGAGGGCCCCCACAGCGCAGATTGCCGAAGTGGCAACGAGTGCTTTCTTGAAGTCCATGGTTTTACACCCCTATAGGAATTTCACGTTGACAGATCTGTAAGCGATTAGCGCATGCGACGCTGAAGGTGTGTCCTGAGCAATGCCTTACCTCTGGTCCGGTGATTGGACCGCGATGAAAAGCGACTTCCTGACTGGGCCCGGCGGCCGGGCGGTCGGCGAATGCCGGTCCGCTCGAAAGAGCCGGGGTACTGGGACCGCGAGGGCGTCAAACCCCCGCGAAGAAGGCAAAAACGACTACAGCACTGGCTCCTATAGGGGCCGCCTTCATTCGGGTATACTGAAAAGAATTTCTCGCTTTAATCGAAGAAATCGATGGAACCGGCGGCTTTCGTCCGCCTTAGAACACATAAGGCGCCCTGGTTCATTCATTCACGGGGCCGCAAAGTCCTTAATTCCCGCGGGTTTCCCACCGCGGCGCTGTTTGCCGGGGAGCTCTGAGCGCGGCGATGGTGCTGACGACGCTGTGCGGCAAGCCTGTGGCAGAAAAAACACATCTGCTGGTGGAATGAAGAAAGCAGCGATGATGGGGCCTTCCGGGCGCGCTGCCGGCCCGGATAGGGAACGCCGATCCCAGCGGCGGTGTTTACGTTCGCAAGCCGGTCTGAGCCTGCTTCGTCCCTATCGGTTGGGCGGAAAAGCGCCTGTCGAACAGAGGGGCGATGTCGGTCGGACGATTGCGGTCAGGCGATGGCGTATAGCTTGCCCGGGTTTGTTTCCAGGATCTTTTCGGCGCTGGAGGCCTGGATATTGCCGTCGGTTCCCATGCGCCGAATGATCTCGATTTCCACTGCGACATCGTTATGGCCGTAGTCAGTGCCGACGATGAGATTGTCGTCCCCGATGGTGTCCAGCAGCCAGTTGAGCTGATCGGTTTTCTGGGTGGTGATGTAAAAGTTGTTGTCGGTCAGCAACGTGTCGGAGACCGGAACGCCCTTGGACTTGAGACGCATCTGCGCCTCGTTCAGCATGTAGGGCACCCAGTTGGCGCTGGCCTCCACGAAGGCCCAGCGCAGCCCCGGGAAACGTTTGGGAATTTCGTCCCCCAGCAGGTAAAGGAACGCGCCCATCACCGGGAACTTGAAGATCATGACCCCGAGGTCGCGATTGAAGGAGTCGTGGTTGGCGAAGCTGGCATTGCCGGCGTGATAGCAGACCGCCAGATCGAGTGCCTCCGCGATTTCGAACAACGGAAAGAAGTACCGGTCGTTGGTAAAGCGCTCCATTTCGAATCCACGCATGAAGATGCCGCAGGCACCGTTCTCCTTGCAGAAAGCAAGCTCCTCGCGGACGATCCCCGGGTCGACCAGGGAACAGACCGGCGGCAGGGCCACCCAGCGTAGGCGATTGTCGGAATCCTTCCAGATGTCCGCGAGCCAGCGATTGTAGGAGCGCACGAGGGCCATTTCCCGATCATGTTCGTTGGTCACCGGGCGCAGGAACAGGGTTGGGAACAGGACCTGGACGTCGACGTCGGTCTCGTTCATATGGGCCAGCCGGCCTTGGATGTTCTCCATGTCGCGGACTTCTTCGGGCAGGTCGCGGCTGACATTGGTCTTGGTCTGGAAATGATCGCCGATCTTCCAGTATTCGTTGCGCTGGTTGGAGCCGTAGGGCGCGCGGTCGTTGGGATCCCGTATGAAAATCTGCGGGCGGAACCGTTGTTCGTCCTCGGCCATGTAATCCCACGTCCTGGGTGTTTCGATCACATGGGCGTCAGCATCGATCTTCATGTCGCGTTTCTCCTTGGAATGCCTATTGGCCGATGGCCTTCTTGATCTTCTGCTTGAGGGTCGGTGCCATGCCCGCGAGCTTGCGGATGATCGCCTCTGTCTCCGTTCCGCTGGAGGGATCGATCCCGATCTTGAGCCTTGCGGCTTCCTTCAGAAATGCCTCGTCCTTCATCGTGGCCGCGAATGCCGCTCGCAGGATCTTGACCCGGCCGGCCGGCACGCCCGGGGGCGCCGCATAGGGCCGCGCGATCACCATCTGGCTGAACAGGCCGTCGAGGATTTCCTTCTGCTCCTTGGTCTTGGCGAAGGACTGGGTCATGGGCACGTCCTTGAGCAGCGGATTGGGCCGGAGCCCCGACTGCATCAAGGGCACCAGGGTCTTGGCCTGGTAATGTTTGTTGAGGCGGCTGACGAAGGTGTAGCCGTTGATGCCGCAACTTCCTTCGAGCTCCCCCTGCTCCACCGCCAAGATGCGGTCCGACGTCCCCTTGTAGCCCAGGATGATCTTCATCTTGGTCCCCAGCACGCTGTTGATGGCGTTGGGGAACATGAAGGCCTGGGCCCCCTTCCCGGTGGCACCGATCCTGGGCTGTTTCTTGATGAGGTCGTCGAAAGTCCGGATCCCCGACTTATGCCAGAACATGCAGACATCGGTGTCGCTGGCCATGCTGCCGATCCAGTTGAACTTGTCGGCTTCGAACTCCATGCCGCGGATGCCGAGGATACCATCGAGCATGTTCGATGCCCGGATGTTGGCGAATTCGGTGCCGTCCTTCTTGGCCACCAGATAGGTGTAGCGCACCGACTTCAGGCCGCCGCCGCCCTGCATGTTCTGGACGGTGATCTTGGGACTGCCGGGAATGTGCTTGAACATGTGCCGTCCAAGCGCCCGGGTGTAGGTGTCGTACCCACCGCCGGCACTGGAGCCCACGGTCAACTTAATGCGCTTGCCTTTATAGAAATCTGCGGCCGTGGCGGTACCGGCTGCGGACAGTCCGGTTGCGGTGCCCCATGCCAAGGTCAAGGCCAAACCCGTAAATCGTCCCAAAGACATCATGTTCTCATTCCCCTTCTTCTCTAGCCCGAAGCGCGCTTCTGTCTGCCCTCGAACCGGGCCAAATGCCCTTCTCATTTCTTTCCCTTGCCGGTGTGGAATTCGCCGCCGGAAACCTCACCGATCCCTGATCCGATTGCCCGCCCGGCCTGGATAGCGGCGGTCGTGCGGGCGCGGTTCAGGCGGCTGATACGGATGGACATGTTCCGGCTAGTTCCCTGTTCGGTTCAGCCCTTTGCATCGGCTTCGGTGCGGCCAAGACCCTCTACGATCCGGTGGCGGGCCCCGGGTAATGGGGATTCCGCGCGTGACATCGCCGTGGTGATCTCCCGATCGATCTTACGCCAATGACTAGGGGCCACGCCAGCGTCCGGTGGGTGCCATGTCTTCATAGGGGGCGCTTCAGAGGTGCCCGCGGCTTGCCGCGCATCGCGGCAATGCCAAAGCGGCGGCCCCGGCGAATCGGACCTCAAAATTCGTTGAATTTGGGACGCGCCCGGCCCCGCAGGGATTACTCCCCCCGAAGCTGGGTCGCGGGGACGCTGGCAATGATCTTTCCGCCGGGGAGCCTGACATCGTAATGCGGGTCAGCTTCCAGGGTGCGCCCCACGACGACGGCGGGGTACCAGACAATTTTGCCTTCCTCGGGAACGGCGATCTCAACAGGTTCGTTCAAAAGCATCCTCAACCTCCCCACGCTTGAAACCGAATGTGCGCGGCTCATGCGCCCCGTAGGACGTGGGGTTGAGTTTCCTCAATTTCTTCAATTGGAGCAAGTAACGATTCTTTAACCACTACAATTTGATGTGATTTTATTAAGGTTAATATTTTGGCACTAGCGCCGCCCCCATCAATGGGGCGGAAATAACAGGAAGGGACAGGTTATTCCGTTTCGCACCACTTGACCTGATGCCTATTCACTGCGCAGTGACTTGAGGGCGACTTTAATTTCCGAAACCCGATGTTTCGGTAATTTAGGGAAATCGATATCGAGAGCGCCGATCGTATCGCTGATGACGCCGCTGACAAGCGCCCGCATGACCCATTTGTTATCGGCGGGAATGATATGCCATGGTGCCCAGGGGCTGCTGGTGTGCGCGATCGTCTCTTGATAGGCGTGTTGATAGCTGTCCCAATGGCTCCGGTCCCTGAGGTCCGAGGGATCGTATTTCCAGAGCTTGTCCTTGTTGGTAAGGCGTTCGATGAAACGCTGGCGCTGCTCCTCCTTGGACAGGTTGAGGAAGAATTTCAGAATTACGGTGCCGTTTTGGGTGAGGTGACGCTCGAACGCGTTGATATCCCGAAACCGCGATTTCCAGAAACCGGCCCCTCCGTTCTTTCCGGGAATGCGCTGGGCCGCAACGAGTTCCCGGTGGACGCGGACCACCAGGACTTCCTCGTAATAGGACCGATTGAAGATGCCGATCATGCCCCGTCGAGGCAGCGCCTGGGAATATCGCCAAAGGAAGGTGTGATCGAGCTCGGTAGCGCTCGGATGCTTGAAACTGGTGACCTGGCATCCTTGCGGATTGATCCCGGACATGACGTGCTTGATCGTCGTGTCCTTGCCCGCCGCGTCCATCGCCTGGAAGATGACCAAGAGCGAATAGCGGTTATCGGCGTAGAGCTTTTCCTGGCATTCGGTGAGACTCTTGTGCCCCCGCTCCAGGTAAACCTTGGCCCGTTTCTTTAGCTGTTTCTCCGACAGGGCCCGAAGATCCTGCGTATCCCGCCACGCGGGATCGTGGTCGCAAAGGTTGAAACTGCCGTCGGTCGGCGCCGTGATGGCGCGTATGACGCTCTTGCCGAGCATTCCTGGTCCCTTAGTCTCTGCCCTGCCGATCGAGAGCTCGGGGCTGTGGAGCCCTGGCGTTTACCGTTGTTTGGCGGGAGTGCTGGCGTGGCCGACTTCCCATCGGTCCATTTCCGCCTTGGCCTCATTGACGGCGCTGAGGCAGCCCTTGATTTCAGCCTGGTGGCGGAGTTCCACGGCTTTGAGCAACAGACTGGTCACTTTCTGTTCGAAGCTTTCGCCGACCGGCATCCGGTCCCGTATGCGTGCCCAGCGGCTTTCCGCTTCGCTGAGTTCGAGCCGACAGGTTTGGGTCTTGGCCGCCTGCAGCGGGTGAATCGAACCCAGAGCCAGCACCGCCAACAGCGCCCAAGCCGTCATGTCCATGGGTTTTCGCATTTTTCGGTTCCTTCGAAAGGCGCCACTTGGTTAACAGAGACTGTCACGATGCCGGAAACTTTGTCAAACCCGGCCCGAACGGAAGCTGTCGAGGCCCAGTTGCGGTCGGACGGCCTGTTCCCCACCGGGGACTTTGAGGGCATCGCGGGTGACCA
>JAOTVC010000044.1 GCA_029863585.1 Alphaproteobacteria bacterium
AGATGTTCGCGGGCTTCGGCCATCCGGCGACCGTCACGGTCGCCCTGGTCCTGATCATCGGCCGGGGCCTTCAAAATGCCGGCGCCGTCGACCTCGTCTCCAAGCACCTGATGCCGCCGATCGCGCGGCCCGAAGCCCATATCGGCGTTCTGTCCTCGGTCGCCGCCATGCTATCGGCGGTGATGAACAACGTGGGCGCGCTGGCTCTTCTGATGCCGGCGGCCATGGCCTCGGCGAAACAGGTCAAGCGTTCCGCGGCCCAGGTCCTGATGCCACTTTCCTTCGGCTCGATCCTCGGCGGCCTCATGACCCTGATCGGCACGCCACCCAACATCATCATTGCCACCGCCCGCGAGGATGTCGCCGGACAGCCCTTCGGAATGTTCGATTTCGCCCCCGTCGGGGCGACGGTGGCATTTGCGGGCATCGCCTTCGTATCCTTCATCGGATGGCGCCTGGTGCCCAAGGCCCGCCGCACGGCACCGCCCACCAGCGACGTCATCGGAATCGAAAACTATGTCAGTGAGGCGCGGGTGCCCCGGGACAGCGCCTCCATCGGCAAGCCTCTCCGCGAACTTGATAAGCTCGCCGATGAATTCGACGCTTCCATCCTGGAGGTGCTTCGCCGAGGCCGACGATTTGCCATCGCGGGGCGACGGACGGCGGTCAGGGCCGGCGACGTTCTGCTGATCGAAGCCAGTCCCGAGGCCATAGACGCCGTGCGCAAATCTCTCGACCTGCGCCCGACCGAGCACCGCCGGAAATCGGGGGGACTGTTCGGGACCGAGGACCTCGCCATCATGGAAGCGGTGGTCGGGATGCGTTCGCCGCTGATCGGGCAGACCGCTGCATCGGCGGATCTGCGGCGGCGCCATGGGATCAATCTGCTCGCCGTCTCGCGGCAGGGCAAGCCGCTCCGCGAGCGGCTAAGGGCCATACACTTCAAGTTGGGGGATGTTCTTCTCCTCCAGGGCGATGACGACCGCTTGCCCGATGCCGCGGCGAGCCTGCGCTGCCTGCCCCTGGCCCAGCGCACCATCGCCATCGGCAAGACACATCTCGCCGGGCTCGCCGTTTTCATGTTCGCCGCCTCGATCGCCGCCGCCGCCTTTGGTGTGGTGGCGCTGCCGTTGGCGCTGGCAATCGCCGCCGGCCTGATGGTGATCACCTACCTGGTATCGGTCCGCGATATCTATGAGGCGGTTGATTGGCCTGTTGTGGTTCTGTTGGGCGCGATGATCCCGATCGGTGGGGCGCTCCAAACAACCGGAGTGACAACCCTGGCGGCACAAGGCCTCCTTGCCGTCACGGCGGGGACGTCCCCGGTTGTCGCCTTGGTGTTGCTGATGGCCGTGACCATGACGCTTTCCGACGTCATCAACAACGCCGCCACCGCCGTGGTCATGGCACCCATCGGCATCGCCATGTCCAACAGCCTCGGCGTCAATCCCGATGCCTTCCTGATGGCGGTCGCGATCTCCGCGTCTTGCGCCTTTCTCACCCCCATCGGGCACCAGAACAACATGCTGATCATGGGGCCGGGCGGCTATCGTTTCGGCGATTACTGGCGCATGGGATTGCCGCTGGAGATCCTGGTGATCGCCGTCAGCATTCCGCTGCTTTTGATCGTCTGGCCCCTCTGACCGCCGCCTTGCACCCGCCCCTCAGCGCGGCGCGGCGGGGCTTAAACGTCGCCGAATGTCCCCACCGTATGGCCGTGGTTGAGCGGCCCGTGGCCGCCGCCGAGCCCCGGCGCCGTGGCGATCGCTTGCCGCACATAGGCGCGCGCCCGGGCGACGGCAGGGCCCAGCGCGAGCCCACGGGCCAGACCCTCGGCACAGGCCGAGGCGAGGGTGCACCCGGTGCCGTGGGTATGCCGGCTTTCGATCCGCGCCCCCTCGAACCGTTGGATCAGGCCCGCGCGATCGACCAGGAGGTCCACCAATAGATCGCCTTCGAGGTGGCCGCCCTTCAACAGGACCGCCTCCGGCCCCAGATCGAGGAGCGCCAGCGCCGCCGCTTCCATGTCTTGGGGACCGCCGATCTTTTCGCCCAGCAGGGCTTCCGCCTCGGGGATGTTCGGGGTCGCCAGCCGCGCCCTGGGCAAAAGCCGGGACTTCAGCACCTCGACCGCTTCCGCCGCCAGCAGGCTGGCGCCGCCCTTGGCGACCATCACCGGGTCCACCACCACGGGGATATCGGGCGCCCGTTCTTCCAACGCCTTCACGACAGCCGTGATCACCGCGGCGTCGCCCAGCATCCCGGTCTTGATGCAATCGGCGCCGATGTCGTCGAGCACCGCCGCGATCTGATCTTCGATGAAAGCGGGGTCGACGGGAAAGATCCCCTGGACGCCAAGGGTATTCTGGGCGGTCAGCGCGGTGATCGCGGTGGCGGCATAGCCGCCCAGCGCGGTGACCGTCTTGATATCCGCCTGGATTCCGGCGCCGCCGCCCGAATCCGAACCCGCGATGATCAGGACCCGAGCCACCATGGCGGCCTCAGCGCGTTCCCGGCCCGGTGCGCCGCCGCGCGGCTAGCCGGACCTTGGTCACCGCGCCACCGCCTCGCCGATGGCCGCCGCAAGGTCGTCGACCACGGCCCCGATCAATCCTTCGTCATTGCCCTCGGCCATGATTCGCACCAGCGGCTCGGTGCCCGATTCCCGGATCAACAACCGCCCCTTGCCCGCAAGCCGTTGTTCGCTTTCGGCGATGACCGCCTTGACCCCGTCCGCCTCGAGCGGCCGGCCCCCGCCCATGGGCACCGACTTCAGGATCTGCGGCGCCGGGGCGAATGGCCGCAGGACCTCTGAGGCCGGGGCCCCCGACTGAACCATGGCGGCGAGCGCCTGGAGCGCCGCCATCAGGCCGTCGCCGGTAGTGGCATAGTCCCCCAGCACGATATGGCCGGATTGCTCGCCGCCCAGATTGATGCCGTCGGCGTTCATGCGCTCGACCACGTAGCGGTCGCCCACCTGGGTCCGGATCAGGCCGATGCCGTGCCCGCCGAGGTAATCCTCGAGCCCGATATTGGACATCACCGTCGCGACCACGCTGTCGCCGGCAAGCCGGCCGGTGTCCTGCCACGAGCGGGCGATCACCGCGAGAAGCTGGTCTCCATCCACCAGGGCGCCGGTCTCATCGGCCATGACGATCCTGTCGGCATCCCCGTCAAGCGCGAGACCCAGATCGGCGCCGCGCTCCACCACCGCCCGGCACATCTTGTCGGGCGCCGTCGAGCCGCAATCGAGGTTGATGTTGTAGCCGTCGGGTTCGACGCCGAGGCTCACGACCTCGGCGCCCAGTTCGTGAAGGATCGTGGGCGCCACCCGGTAGGCCGCCCCGTTGGCGCAGTCGACGACGATCTTCATGCCCTCGAGCCTCAACCCTTTGGGGAAGCAGGCCTTGACGTGTTCGATGTAGCGGCCCACCGCGTCGTCCAGGCGCATGGCGCGGCCGAGGTCCGCCGGCGCCGCCAGGCCGCTTTGGGTCCCGTCCGCCATGCGCGCCTCGATGCGGCTTTCGGTCTCGTCGGACAATTTGAACCCGTCGGGACCGAACAGCTTGATGCCGTTATCCTCGAACGGGTTGTGGGAGGCCGAGATCATGACGCCGAGATCGGCCCTGAGCGAGCGGGTCAGCATCGCCACGGCCGGAGTCGGCAGCGGCCCCACCAGGACCACATCCATGCCGACGGCGATGAAGCCCGCCGTCAAAGCCGGTTCCAGAAGGTAACCCGACAATCGGGTATCCTTGCCGATGACCACCCTGTGCGGCTTTGTGCCGCGCTGGAATTCCAGCCCGGCCGCCAGACCGACCGCCAAGGCGATATCCGCCGTCATGGGCGCGGTATTGGCCTTGCCGCGGATCCCATCGGTCCCAAAATATTTTCGTGTATTCATGTTCTCACCACTCCGCGGCACCCTCCCCGGCGGCACGGACCGCTAGTCTATATGACCGGCGAGCCCCGGTGAAGCCAAGGCTCTGCACAACTTTCGCTAAATGCCGCCATCCTGGATGGCACGCCAGACCGCCAGCGCCTGGCTGGTTTCGCCGACATCGTGGGTGCGCACCATCTGCACCCCCTGGCCGAGGCCGGCGATCATCGCGGCAAGGGAGCCCGGCAGACGCTTCTTCGGCGCGTTTTCGCCGCTGATATGGCCGATGAAGCTCTTGCGGGAAACGCCGATCAGGACCGGACAGCCCAGGCCGTGAAACAGCGACAGATGCGACAGGATCGCCAGATTGTGTGCCAGCGCCTTGCCGAAGCCGATCCCGGGATCGACGGCGATTCGGGCCCGGGGAATGCCCGCCGCCTCGCACGCCGCGATACGGGCTTCCAGATAATCGAAGATTTCGCCCGCTGGATGATCGTAGGCCGGAGCCACCTGCATGGTCTTGGGCTCTCCCCGGCAATGCATCAGCATGACCGGCACCGCGAGCCGCGCGGCCAGGCACAGCGCCCCATCGTCGCCCGCGAGCGCCGAGATGTCGTTGATGATCGCGGCACCCGCGGACACCGCCTGCGCCATGACCGACGCCTTGCGGCTGTCGATGGAAATGACGCTTTCGCCGGCGAGCGCCGCGATCACGGGCAAGACCCGCCCGGCCTCTTCCGGCGCCGGGACGGGGTCGGAACCGGGGCGGGTCGATTCGCCCCCGATGTCGAGGATCGAAGCGCCGGCCTCGCTGAGCGCCCGGCCCCGGGCGATGGCATCCTCGGCGGCGGCGAAATCGCCGCCGTCGGAAAAACTGTCGGGCGTGACATTGAGGACCCCCATCAGGCAGGGAGCGTCCATGGCAATCCCCGCGATTGCCGCCCGCGGTTCGGTAATACGCGCCAGCAGTTCCTCGATGCGGCGTCGCTCGGCGGTCCCGAGGCCGCCCGCCCAGGCCCTCAACCCCGAAAGATCGGTCCGTGCCACGGTGGCCGACGCGCCGTCGCGCTGGATCACCTCGACCAGGTCGAAGCCCGCCCAGGCGCCGCCGACCCGGGCCGCGGGCCCGGCGACCCCGGCCGGGGTGCAGATGGGACGCAGATAGAGCTTGCTGGAGTCTGTGGGCTTGAGCTGGGTGAGCGGCACCGTCACGGCCCCGGGTCTCCCCCCGGCCGGCCCGACGCCGCCGAACGCGGCCTCTCCACGGTCAACCTTCTGGCTGGGGTTCCGGGTTGATCCCCGGGCCTTCGGACTCGTCCACCGGACGCGCCTTTTGGCCAGAACTCGGCACCGAACTGCGCTTCCCGGTATCGGGCGGCGACTCGTCGCTCTCCCGGGCGATGGTCCCGCCGTCGAGCAGGACCCTGATTTCGTCACCGGACAAGGTCTCGTACTCCAACAAAGCCTTGGCCAAAGTGTGCAGATCGTCCTTGTTATTCTCCAGAACCTTGCGCGCGAAGGCTTCGCCGGCTTCGACGATGGTGCGAATCTCCTCGTCGATGATCTTGGCGGTGGCGTCGGAGACGTTCTTGCGCTGGGTCACGGAATGGCCAAGGAACACCTCTTCCTCGTTTTCCGAATAACGCAACGGTCCGAGTTTCGCGCTCATGCCCCATTCGGTCACCATGCGCCGCGCCAAATTGGTGGCCTGATGTATGTCGCTGGCCGCCCCGGTGGTCACGTTCTCGGGCCCGAAGATCATCTCCTCGGCCACCCGGCCGCCGAAGGCCATGGCGATGTTGGATTCAAGCTCCTGCTTGGCGTAACCGTAACGGTCCCGTTCCGGCAGCGACATGGTCAGGCCCAAGGCCCGGCCGCGCGGAATGATGGTTACCTTGTGCAGCGGATCGTGCTTCGGCGCATGCAGCGCCACCAGCGCATGGCCCGCTTCATGATAGGCGGTCAGCTTGCGCTCGTCCTCGGTCATCACCATGGAACGGCGCTCGGACCCCATCATCACCTTGTCCTTCGCCTCTTCCATTTCCGCCATGGTGACCATGCGCCTGCCCTTGCGGGCGGCAAGCAGGGCCGCCTCGTTCACGAGGTTGGCGAGGTCGGCGCCGGAAAAGCCGGGCGTGCCCCGGGCGATGACGCGGGCATCCACATCGGGAGCCAGCGGCACCTTGCGCATGTGAACCTTGAGAATCTTTTCGCGGCCGAGAATATCGGGATTAGGCACTACGACCTGACGGTCGAAGCGGCCCGGGCGCAGCAGCGCGGGATCGAGAACATCCGGCCGGTTGGTGGCGGCGATCAGGATCACGCCTTCATTGGCCTCGAACCCATCCATTTCCACCAGCAACTGGTTCAACGTCTGCTCACGCTCGTCGTTGCCGCCGCCGAGACCGGCGCCCCGATGGCGCCCGACGGCGTCGATTTCATCGATGAAGATGATGCAGGGCGCGTTCTTCTTGCCCTGTTCGAACATGTCGCGCACCCGGCTGGCACCGACGCCGACGAACATTTCGACAAAGTCCGAACCGGAGATCGTAAAGAACGGCACATTGGCCTCGCCCGCGATGGCGCGGGCCAGAAGGGTTTTGCCGGTGCCCGGCGGGCCTACCAGCAACACACCCTTGGGAATCTTGCCGCCGAGGCGCTGGAATTTCTGGGGATCCTTGAGGAAGTCCACGACCTCCTCCAGCTCCTGCTTCGCTTCGTCGATGCCGGCGACATCCTCGAAGGTCACGCGGCCGAGCTTTTCGGTCAGAAGCTTGGCGCGGGATTTGCCGAAACCCATGGCCTTGCCGCTGCCGGACTGCATCTGGCGCATGAAGAAGATCCATACGCCGATCAAGAGCAGCATCGGGAACCAGGACAACAGGATGCCGATCAGCGACGGCGAGGCGTCCTCGGCCGGCGCCGCCTTGATCTGGACCCCCTTCTTGGTCAGGCGTTCAACCAGATTGGGATCGTTCGGCGCATAACTCTTGAACGGCGCGCCGCTCTGATATTGGCCCTCGATGCTCTGGCCTTTGATGGTGACCTGTTTCACCTCGCCCCGATCCACCGCGGCGACGAACTCGGAGAACGCGACATCGTCCGTCCGGCCGCCGCCCGACGACTGGAACAAGTTGAAAACGGCGATCAGAAGGAGTCCGATGATGACCCAAAGCGCCAAGTTACGGCCAAACTGGTTCACGTGCTTTTCCTCATGACAATAACGCAACGGTAACCGGCAACTGCGAACCCCTCGTTAACGGCAACTGATCCCGGCCCGGGACGATTAACAAATGGTGCCTCCGGCCCCGAAACACAAGGCCCTTGATCACCGATTTCCCCCGCCGCGACCGATGCCCGCCACGCCAAAAACCGCGCCCGAGAGGGGCTGGGGCGGCAGCGGCCGCGTTTCCGTAATGGTCAGACTACCAACACCGGCCCCGCACCGTCTATAGCCGAGGTGCGGGACTTCCACCACGCGCCCCGCGCGACGCAGCGCCGGCAGCCCGATGCGAACCACAGCGGGCAACGGCCGCGGGCGGCTGTCCGGCCGCCCGGCGTAACCGGGGGCATCGGATTTGATGGCCTGCCATCCCTCGCGCCCGAGAGGGGCCAGGGTATGCCGGCTACTGAGTTTGGAACCCCGCTCCCCGGCCCGGGAGAGGCGAATAAGGAACCGGCCGTCCCAGGTCAAGGTTCCCGGTCCCGCCATCGACATGACGGCGCCTTGGGCGGCGGGCTCACGGCAGACCAGAAGGGCACCGCCCGCGGCCAGCCGAATCGCGCAGCCGCCCAGCGTCCGCGTCCGGCAATCGCCGGCGATCTCTTCATAGAGCCTTTCCAAGCGTTCGAAGCGGGGCGGGTATTCGCCGCCGCCGACCGCACCCAACACGCGGGCCAGCGCCCGGAGCCCGATCGGCCTCGGCGCGGCCAGGAATCCGGCGCGATCGAGACGCACGAACCCCGCCGGATCGGGCGACGCACCCACCGCCAACAGCCGCGCGACGGCATCCTCGAACATCCGGCGGTCGCGGCCCAGCCTCGCCGCGGTTTCTGCGATGCGGGCGGCGTTCAATCCGGCCGCCTCCAGCCCCGGCAGGGCGCGGCGGACGCGCACGCGGGCAAAGGCGGTATCGGCGTTGGACGGATCGTCGATCCAGTCCCGCCCGGCACCGGCAAGCGCCCGCCGGAGTTCATCACCTGAAAAATCGAGAAGTGGGCGAAGCAGGCGCAGATGTGGCCGCTCCACCACCGCGGCCATGCCGGCCAACCCGAATGTGCCGCTTCCCCGGCCGAGGCGCAGCAGGAAGGTCTCCGCCTGATCGTCGCGGTGATGCGCCGTCAGCAGATGGAGGACAGCGTGGGTCCGGCACCAATCCTCCAGCAACCGATATCGCGCCCGACGCGCCCGCGCTTGAAGGTTGGCACGCGTCACGCTTTCGCCCTCATGCCAGACCAAGACCCGCTGGCCGATTCCTTGGGCCGCCAGGATGTCGCGCACCCAGCGCGCCTCGCGCTTGGCTTCGGGCCGAAGCCGGTGATCGACCGTGAGCGCCGTGACGGCGCCGCCCCGCGCCTCGGCCCAATCCCGGGCGAGAAAGGCAAGGGCCATGCTGTCGGCCCCGCCGGAAACGGCGACGGCCAACTTGGGCCCGGGTTCGAAGGGCCCGACGGCCGCCATCGCCCGGTTGAACCGGCGGGCGAGGGAGCCGCGCGGAGGAAACAAAGGCGTCACCCCTTTCCCTTGGCCGGGGCAGTCCCGAATGGCCTGCCGGTGGCGCGGGTCATCGCCTGCAGCGGAGGCTCTTGCGCTGGCTTCTCGCGCTCGACCGAAGGGAAGAAGAGGCCTTCGGATATTCCTTGAGAAGGCGGGAGAAGGTGGTGCACGCGCTCTTCTTCTTGTCGAGGGCCACCAGGGACATGCCGAGCTTCAAGAGGTTGTCGGCCCCCTTGGCGCTGGTGGGATATTTCTGATAGCCCTCGGCGAAGACCGCGGCGGCGGACCGGTAGGCGCCCCGGGCGTAATGGGTTTCACCCAGCCAATATTGGGCGTTTCCCGCGAGCCGGTGCTTGGGATGGGCCTCGACGAAGGCCGCGAAGGCGCGCTCCGCCCCAGCGTAATCCGAGCGGAACAACAGGTCGGTCGCGTGCTTGTACTGCGCCTCGGGAGTCGCGCCGACAACGGCACGCGCCGCGGTGGCGCGGGAACCGGGCTGAGGCTCGGCGGTGGGCTGCGGGCGCCGGGGCTGGGCGGCGGCGGCCCGGCTGGCGGGGCTGGGTTCGGGAGCCGCCGATTGCTGACGCTGAAGAGCGGCGCGGGGAATGGTTCCCAGCACCTGCGGCGTCAGCGGCGCGGGGGCCGCGCTGCCCCGGGGCGTGACCTGTTTGATCGGTGCCTGACCAGGCGCCCCACGAGTCGGCGCGACGACGGCAAGACCCGGACCCGGGGTGCCGGCGGCACCGGGCGCCACGGCGGCTGTCGCGGATGTTGCACCGGCCGGACCGGCCGGCGCCTGGGCGCGGCCCTCCAGGGTCTTGAGCCGAAAATCGATGTCGGAAGCGAGCTTATCCATGCTCTTGCGCATGGTGTCGATGGCATGCTGGAGCTCCTCCATGCGCCCGGTGAACCGCCGCAACCGGGTTTCGATCTCATCCATCCGGACCTGCATGTCGGCCACCAGGTTGGGACTCGCCGTTACCCCCCCACCCCCGGTCGCCGCCTGGGGCGTGGCGCCACGATAGACCTGGCGCTGCAGGGTCGTCAGCTCACGCTGCAGGCGATCGATCCGGTCGACCAGGCCCTGAATATCGCCTGAACTCTGCGCCAGGGCCGGCGCCGACACCAAAGACGGGCCGAGGCCGGCGGTCAGGATGCCCGCCAGCACGACGGCGAAGCCCGCCGCCCTCGCCCGGCCCGGCAACGAGCGCGATGGGCCCTGGATGGAAGCGCGTTTTCGGAGCATCGAAAGCATGGCACGAATCCTCTGCGCCATTCACGGCACAATTATGGCGGCCCGGGTTTCGCCATCGGGAGGGATCGCCATCGTGTAAACGCCACGCCACGCCCCGGCGAAGGCGCGGGGCGGGCGCTGTCGTGTTGGCCGGCCCGAAGCCGGCGCCGCGATCAGGTTCCGGGCGCGCGAACCGCGGTCACGGCCCGACGGTTCTGGGCCCAGGCCGCATCGTTGGACCCGGCAACGGCGGGACGTTCCTTACCGTAGGAAATGGTGCGGATGCGGTTGGGATTTACGCCCAGAGCGACCAAGTAGTTCTTGGCGGAGTTGGCACGGCGCTCGCCCAGCGCCAAGTTGTATTCCCTGGTGCCGCGTTCGTCGCAATGTCCTTCGACGGAGATCACGACACTGGGATACCGCTTGAGCCACGTCGCCTGGCGTTCCAGGACCTGCCGGGCCTCGGGCTTCAAATTGTAGCGATCGAAATCGAAGAAAACGCGGTCACCGACATTGACCACGAAGTCCTCGGCCGATCCCGGCCTGACGGGACTCAGGCTTTGGGAGGTCGTCCCGCCCTGACTGGAGCCGCTGGATGTGGTGTTTCCCCCGCCGCCGCTTGTTGATGGAGTTTTCTCAGGAGTGGATTCGCAGGCCGCGAGAAGCAGGATTGCGGCCAAGATGCTCACAAATCGCAGAGCCATTTTTTATTCCCCTCTGTTGGCAAAGCCGGGAGTCATGCGTCGACCCAAACAACAGTCTGGATCGACAGCAAAAGTCGCCTCATTACATTAATTCGCAGTAAAAACCCGAGGCAATCATGGTTAACCGAAAATCACTATAAGACACAAGGGCCTAGACTGACAACTGCCGAACTCATGAAGGCGTACGGGATCATGGGATAAGCGGCGACCAGGCTGGGTCGGATGCGTCGGTGGGGGTCACGACCTCGCGCTCGTTGTAGCCGGTAATATCGATGGAATAGAGCTTGGTCGTCCCGCCCCGCCCGCGATCATCGGCCGGCGTCTGGCGGAAGAACATCAGGACCCGGCCGTTTGGTGCCCAGGTCGGACCCTCGACCAGGAAACTCTCGGTCAGCAGCCGCTCGCCGCTGCCATCGGGCCGCATGACGCCGATGAAGAATCGGCCCCTGCGCAATTTCGTGAAGGCGATGAGGTCGCCGCGCGGCGACCAGACGGGCGTCGCATAGCGGCCCTTGCCGAAGGAAATGCGGCGCACGTTGCCGCCGTCGGCGTTCATCACGTAGATCTGCTGCCGCCCGCCGCGATCGGATTCGAAAGTGATGCGGCGGTTATCGGGGGAAAAGGACGGCGCCGTGTCGATCGACGGATGGGAGGTCAGCCGCTTGGAACTGCGGGTACGCAGATCCATTACGTGAATATCCGTATTTCCATCCTTGGCCAGCGACATGATGACCTTGTTGCCGTCGGGCGAGAAACGCGGCGCGAAGGTCATGCCGGGGAAATCGCCGAGGACTTCCTGGCGGCCGGAATCGATGTTGAGCAGGTAAACCCGCGGCCGGTTGCGGTAATAGGACAGATAGGTAATCTCCTGAGCCGTCGGCGAAAAACGCGGGGTCAGCACGAGGTCGCTGCCATCGGACAGGAAACGGTGGTTGTAGCCGTCCTGATCCATGATGGCGAGGCGCTTGATCCGGCGTTTCTGGGGTCCGGTTTCCGAAATGAACACCACCCGTGTGTCGAAATAGCCGTCCTCGCCGGTGATCCTCTTATAGATCGCATCGGCAATGATATGGGCCACGCGCCGCCAGTTGGCGGGCATGGTGTAGTAGGCCAAACCCATCATCTGCTGTTCGGCGAACACGTCCCACAGGCGGAACTCCAGCCGCAGGCGCCCGTCGGGCTGCAGCTTGGCCCGCCCGGAAACCAGGGCCTGGGCACTGATCTGGCGCCAATCCCCGAATCGGGGCTGGACCTGCAGAGCTTCAAGGGTCTGGATGAAGGCCTTGGGCTCTATGGCGCGGAACAGGCCCGAGCGCTCCAGGTCGTTGCGCAGCACCTGCGCGAGCTTGGAGCCGATGAACTTCTCGCGCGGCGAGGCCCCGAGGAAATCGGTGATCGCAACGGGCATCGGCTCGACCTTGCCGCGGGTGATGTCGATCTTGAGCTCGGCCGCCGCGGGACCGGAAAACAACAGCCCCGCAACCACGACCAAGGCCGTCAACCACGCAATCAAGGCCTCCTCCAAAGAATGTTCGGAGGGTGCCGCCGTCTTCACTGTCGATGTCGAGGAATCAATCATGCTGATTGGCTCATACGGGTTATCTGTGGCGGAAATATGGCTCCCCCCTTGCTCAGGACCCGGTTGCCTCCTTGGGATTGAAATTCAGCACCATGACCTTGAACTGGTCGTACTTTGTAGGCGGAAACCGCAGCGGACTGCAACGGGGATTGAGCACCGCGCGCAGCGCGCTCTCCGCCGCCGAGCGGTAAAACGGATCGCTGCCCATGCGGGCCCGGTCGAGGATCTCCGCCTTGGCCACCGCGCCGTCGGGATGGACCCACACCCGGATCGAGACCACCAGGTTTTCGGCGTCGCGCGCACCGGCGGGGATCGACCAGCAGCCTTCGATCTGGCGGCGGATGGCGTCGATCTCGGTCATCGTGGCCTGGGCGTCGAGCGGCGCCCGTTGCACCGGCGTCTTTTTCGGTTGGGGCGCCGGCGCCTCCTTGGGGGCATCCTTTTCGGCCCGCTCGGCCCGCTTTTCGGGGGCCACATCGCGCAGGACGGATTTCAGGAAATCCTCACGCGATGGCGGCGGGCGGCGCCTCGGCCTGGCCCGGGCGATCTGGCGCGGCGGCTGGGCTGCCTTGGGCTTGGGCTTTTCCTTCTTTTTCGCCTCCTTCTTCTTAGGTTTCTTCTTTGGCTTGATCACCGGCACCTTTTCGGCCTCCACCTTGGCGGTCTCGGCGGGCTTCGGCTCGGGCGGAGCGGGCGGCGCCTCTTCGGTGATCGGCCGGGCCTTGGGCGGGGCCGGCGGGGGCTTTGTCTCGGTCTTCTTCTCGGGCGCCTTCGGCTTGGGCGTATCCTCGGCCTTGGTCAGCTTGTCGATGGTGACGACGTCGACCACCAGCGGCGTGTCCACCTGGGGCGCCGTGTCCCAAAGCCTTGGCAGCCCGACCAGCGCCAGCACCAGCACCAACAGGTGCAGAGCCGCGGAGAAGATCACGCTGCGCCGCATGCCTGCGCTCCTACTTGCCCGGCTTGCCCGCCGGCAGTTCGGCAATCAGGGCCACCTTGGTGAAGCCGGCGGCGTTGACCGTCCCCATCACCTCCATGATGCGGCCATAGACGACGGCTTTGTCGCCGCGGACGAAAATCCGGGTGTCGAGCTTGTTGCGGGTAATGGCCTTGAGCCGCGCCACCAGGACGTCGAGGGTCATCTCGGTCTCCTGCAGGAAGACGCGGCCGCCGGAATTGACGGAGATCACGAGCGGCTCATCCTGCCCCGAAATCACCGAGGCTTCGGTCTTGGGCAGGTCCACGGGCACGCCGACGGTCAGCAACGGTGCCGTCACCATGAAGATGATCAGAAGCACCAGCATCACGTCGACCATCGGCGTGACGTTGATCTCGCTCATCGGACCGCGACGGTGGCCGCCGCCGCGACGGCCCCGGGTTCCCGGTTGGGCGAGTTGGCCGGCCATTTAGCTGCTCTCCTGCAACTGGCGCGAAAGAATGGCGGTAAAATCGTTGATGAAAGCCTCCATGCGCCCGGCATAGCGGTCGAGATCCGAGGAGAACTTGTTGTAAGCGATCACCGCGGGGATCGCGGCGACCAGGCCGAGGGCGGTGGCGAACAGGGCCTCGGCGATGCCCGGCGCCACCACCGCGAGCGAGGTGTTCTTGGACAGCGCGATCGCCTGGAAGCTGTTCATGATTCCCCAAACGGTGCCGAACAGGCCGACGAAGGGCGCGGTGGACCCTACCGAAGCCAGGAAGATCATGTAGCGCTCCAGCGCCCCCATCTCCCGCGACATGGTGGTCTGCATCACCCGCTCGATCCGGGTCTGCAACGCGGCGCGGGAGGAAGAGCCGGTGATCAGGCCCTTGTCCATGGACCGCCGCCACTCCCCCATGGCGGAGGCGAACAGGCTTTCCATCGGGTCGTTGGGACGGCCGCCGATGCGCTGGAACAGGTCCTCCAGCGCGCCGCCGGCCCAGAACGCGTCCTCGAAACGTTCCGCCTCCTTATCGACCCGGCGAAGGCGGCGGTACTTTTCGAAAATGATCGCCCAGCTCCAGAACGACGCCAGCAGCAGCAGGATCATCACCAGCTTGACGACGAGATCGGCCCGGAGGAATAGAGACCAGACGGAGAGGTCGATTGCCGCCTGGCCACCGAGTGACACGGCTTCTATGGCCGCTGGTTCCATGAATGTACGCCTTTCCTTTTTCGCGCCCGCGGACCCATACCGCAGGATGCATGTTTCGCTCTTCTCCGCCGTCCGGTCCAGGGCAATTCCCCGGCATTCGACGGGAATGTCGAGGACCGTCTCACCCCCCCGGTTCGGAGGCCAGGAGTCCGGCCACCGGCTCCGGGATCCGGGTCGCCCGGCCCTTGGCGTTGACGCAGGCGATCCACACCTTGAGCCGGACCAGGTCTTCCGCCCCACGGCCGATGATCTGCCCCATGGCGAACCGCGCACCGCCGTGATCGAGCACGGTGGTGCGGATTTCCAGTTCGTCGTCGAGATGGGCCGGGGCGATGAAATCGGCCTCCACCCGGCGGACGGCAAAGACATTGCCGCTTTCCGCCGCCAGCGCCCGCTGCGAGATGCCGCAGGCGCGCAGCCATTCGGTCCGGGCGCGCTCGGCAAACTTCAGGTAATTGGCGTAATACACCACGCCGCCCACGTCGGTGTCTTCATAGAAGACGCGCAGCCGATAGACATGGTTCCTGCCCGTGGTGCCGGATTGGGGCGCGCCGTTCATGGGGCCTCCTCGGCCTCGCCGCCGCCCAGCAGCCTGAGTTGGCGGGCGGCAGCCGGCGGCGCCAGCCCGAGGTGCCGCCAGCCGCCCTCGGTGAGCGCCCGTCCCCGGGGCGTGCGCTGGATCAAGCCCTGCTGCAGGAGATAGGGCTCGATGACCTCTTCCAGCGCATCGCGCTGTTCGGACAAGGCCGCGGCCAGGGTCTCGACACCGACCGGACCGCCGCCGTAATGCTCGGCCATGGCGCCGAGATAGCGCCGGTCCATGGCGTCGAGCCCGCCGTGATCGACCTCCAGCCGATTGAGCGCCTGATCGGCGACCGCGGCGGTGACGGTCGCCTCTCCGGCGACGGCGGCGAAATCGCGCACCCGGCGCAACAGGCGGTTGGCGACCCGGGGGGTCCCGCGGGAACGGCGGGCGATTTCATGGGCGCCGTCTTGGGCAAGCACCATGCCGAGGATCGCGGCGCCGCGCCGCAGGATGCTTTCCAACTCGTCGACGTCGTAAAAATTGAGCCGCAGCGGAATACCGAACCGGTCGCGCAAGGGCGTCGTGATCAAGCCGGTGCGGGTGGTCGCCCCCACCAGGGTAAAAGGCGAAAGATCGATCCGCACGCTGCGCGCCGCCGGCCCCTCGCCGATGATGAGATCGAGCTCGAAATCCTCCATCGCCGGGTAGAGGATTTCCTCCACCGCCGGCTGCAGGCGATGGATCTCGTCGATGAAGAGCACGTCGCGCGGCTGCAGATTGGTGAGCAGCGCCGCGAGGTCGCCTGCCTTGGCGATGACCGGTCCCGAGGTCCCGTGGAAACCGACGCCGAGCTCGGTCGCGACGATGCGGGCGAGCGTGGTCTTGCCAAGGCCCGGCGGCCCGGACAAAAGGACATGATCGAGCGCCTCGGCCCGGCCGCGGGCGGCGGCGATGAACACCTCGAGGTTTTCGCAAATCCGCGGCTGACCGGTGAACTCGGCCAGCCGGTCCGGGCGCAAGGGATCCTCGCCTTCGCTCTCGGCGGCGGCATCGACGATGCGGTCGGGATTGTTCTCTCCGCTGGACACGCCCTATTCCTCCTTGGCCATACGCTTCATGCGACCGCGCCGAGACGGACCAGACCGGCCCGGATCAGGGCCTCGACCTTGGCCTCAGGCCCGAGTTCGCGCGACGCCTCCATCACCGCGCCGAACGCTTCCCCGCGGCCATAACCGAGATTGACCAGAGCCGAAACCGCGTCGCCCAGCGACGGATCGACCCCGCCGCCGGCTGCTGCGGGCTGGCCGCCGGCACCGCCGGCGGGCGCAATCGCGAGACCGCCCACCTTGTCCTTCAGTTCGGTGACGATGCGCTGGGCGAGCTTCGGCCCGACCCCGGCGGCGCGGCCCAGCGCCGCCTTGTCGCCGGCGGCGAGGGCGAGGGACAGGTCCTGCGGGGCCAGCACCGACAGGATCGCGAGCGCCACCCGGGCACCGACCCCCTGGACAGTGATCAGCAGGCGGAACCAGTCGCGCTCGGCCGGGCTCGCGAAACCGTAGAGGTGGATATGATCCTCGCGCACGTGAGTCTCGATCTTGAGGGCCGCCGCCTCGCCGACGCCGGGCAGGGCCGAAAGCGTCCGCGACGAACAGAACACTAGATAGCCGACGCCGCCGGTTTCGATCACGGCGCCGTCCTCGCCGACCGATTCCACGATTCCCTTGAGCGAGGCGATCATCGCATCGCCTCCGGAACTTCAAGGTGCGAGGCGATCATCGGATTCCCTCGACGGCGGCGGCGAGGCGCGCGCCGGTCTCAAGGAAATGGGCATGACAGATCGCCACCGCCAGGGCATCGGCGGCATCACTGGTTTCGATCTCGGCCTTGGGCAGCAGGGTCGACACCATCATCTTGACTTGATCCTTGGCGGCGTGACCGGTGCCGGTCACCGATTTCTTGACCAGGTTGGCGCCGTATTCGGCCACCTCCAGCCCGGCGCGCGCCGGAACCAGCAGCACGACACCGCGGGCAAGGCCAAGGCGCAGCGTGCTCTGGGCGTTGCGGTTGACAAAGGTTTCCTCGATTGCCGCCGCGCCCGGCCCATGGCGTTCGAGAACCTCGGCGATGCCGTCATAGAGGGCCGCCAGACGGGAGCCGATCGGGTCGGCAACCCGGGGCCGCACCACCCCGTTGGCGACATGGCGAAGCCGGCCCCGCTCCGCATCGATCACGCCCCAGCCGGTGATCCGGAGGCCCGGGTCGAGACCGATCACGCGCATCGGCGGCCCATCCTCCGGGCAGCACCGACGACGCCGGATCGATGAGAGGCGCGGGCACACGACTGCGAGGAACCAAACATGGTTAACGGCACAAAGAATCCAAGTTCTGTGGATATTGACGCTATTCTATACCACATGTTGTGGAATATCACAGCGTTAGCTTCGTTTCTATGCGTTGATTGTGGCGGATGTTTGACCACGAAGGAGGGCGGCGGCTAATGACCGGCGCTAGCCGCGGCCTGGCCGGCCGGTCAGGCGCTCAGCTTTTCCATGATGTCGTCGGAGATTTCAAGGTTGGACGAAACCGACTGAACGTCGTCGGAATCCTCCAACGCCTCGATCAGGTTCATCAGGGTGCGCGCCTTGTCCTCGTCGACTTCCACCGTGTTCTGGGGTTTCCAGGTCAAATCGGCGCTTTCGGCCGGTCCGAACCTCTGCTCCATCGCCTCCGACACGGCCGCGAAATCCTCCACCGCCGTGGTGATTTCGTGGCCCGAGGCGCTTGATTCGACGTCTTCGGCCCCGGCCTCGAGCGCCGCCTCGAACATCTCGTCCGGCCCCGCCGTATCGGCGGGATAGCTGATGGCGCCGACCTTGTCGAACTGAAACGCCACCGATCCGCTTTCGCCGAGGTTACCGCCATGCTTGTTGAAGGTGGCTCGCACTTCGGCCGCGGTGCGGTTGCGGTTGTCGGTCAGGGCATCGACGATCAGCGCCACCCCGCCCGGCCCGTATCCTTCATAGGTTATCTCTTCGTAGATGGTGCCGTCCTCTCCGCCCGCGCCCCGCTTGATGGCCCGGTCGATGCGGTCCTTCGGCATGTTGGCGGCCTTGGCGGAAGCGATCGCCGAGCGCAGCGCCGCGTTGAAATTGGGATCATCGCCGTTTCGCGCCGCAACGGTCAGTTCACGGCCGATCTTGGTGAACTGCTTGGCCCGCTTCGCGTCCTGCGCGCCCTTGCGATACATGATGTTCTTGAATTTTGAATGGCCCGCCATGGCCTCGGCTTATCCCGGAGTGGTTATCGGTCGCGGCCCTTATACCACGGGCCGCGCAGCGGAGACCAGGGGGCGGCAGCGGAGCCGGCCAACCCCGGGGAACCCCGCACCGGCCCCGGCACCGCGGCACCCTGGTGACGATTTTCGATTGTGGTTAACCCCCGCTTAAGAAATATCACTTATTTGATTATACCTAGTTCAAACGACTTACGCGCCCGAAGGGAAGCCTGCGAAAGCCGCCGGTATGGATACAACCGAGATCGGAAAGCCCGGATTCCGTGATGGCTTTTCGGTGAAAGGATGCAAGAAAGATGAAATACGCGATTAAGAACAAGGACAACGCGACATCCGAGTCCAAATCCGAGAGATCCGGTATTGGCGGGCTGTTCGGCGGATTCGGCATTCGCTCGAAGATCATCACCCTTCTCTTGGCATTTGCGGTTTTGCCGGTGCTATCGGTTTACGGCTTCCTGAAGTTCGAGGAATCGGCGGTCAAGCAGAGCCTGTCCAAGGAAGCGGCCGCCGTGGCTCACGAACTCAATCAGTTGGTCGAACGCAACCTGTTCGAGCGCTACGGCGACGTCCAGGCATTCGCTCAGAACGGTGCGGCCGTGGACCTAAAGAACTGGGGCAACTCTTCCCCCACCTCGCCTCTGGTGCGGGCGATGAACGGCTACACCACAGGATACGGCATCTACAAGCTGATGATGCTGGTGTCGCCGCAAGGGAAGGTGCTCGCGGCCAATACGATGTCTGCCAGCGGCCAGGCGATCGGTACGAGCAGCTTGTACGACCAAGACTTCAAGTCGGCGCCGTGGCTCACCCGAGCCCTTTCCGGCCAGTTCCTAAAAGGAAGGAACGGTCTCGACGGGACCGTCGTCCTGGATCCCTACCGGGATCCGATTATTGCCAATTTATACGGCGAGGACGGTTTCGTGATCCCGTTCAGCGCCCCGGTCAAGGACGATGCCGGCAAGACCGTCGCCGTGTGGGTCAACTTCGCCGATTTCGGCCTGGTCGAGGAAATCTACGGCTCGGTCTACAAATCCCTCAAGAAAGAAGGCTTCGTCAATGCCGAGCTGACCCTGCTTGACAAGGCCGGCCGCGTCATCGTCGACATGGACCCCGCCGCCCAGGGGCTCAAGGACCCCAGCGACTACAAGCGGAACTTCGCGGTCATCCAGAACCTCAACCTCGCCACCGCCGGCGTCGCGGCGGCCAAGGCCGCGGTCAACGGCAAGCCCGGCGATGCCAAGGTCGTGGTGTCGACCCATGCCCGCAAGAAGATCGACCAGGTGGCCGGCTTCGAGCGCAGCGCCGGCGCCCTGGGCTATCCCGGCCTGGGCTGGTCCGCGATGGTGCGCATCCCGACCGGTGAGGTGTTCGCGATCTGGTATGAGCTGTTGACCGGCACCATCGTCTTCATGCTGGCGACGCTGGCCATCGCCGTCGGCCTGGGCGCCATGATCGGCATCTTCGCGGCGCGGCCCCTGACGGCCGCGGCGGAGGCGCTGCAGCGCCTCGCAGAGGGCGACACCGATATCGAGAACGCCTATGTCGGCCGCGGCGACGAGATCGGTGCCCTGTGGCAAAGCATGGACAAGCTCAAGTTCGCCGTATCCGAGAACTTCCGCATCAAGCAGATGGTTGATGAGATGCCGATCAACGTCATGACGTTGGACCCGAAAGACTTCACTCTCAACTACGTCAACAAGACCTCGATACAGACCTTGAAGTCGGTGGAGCATCTCCTGCCCTGCCGGGCCGATGAGTTGGTGGGCAAATGCGTCGACATCTTCCACAAGCAGCCGGAGCATCAGCGCCGCATCCTGTCCGATCCTGCCAACTTGCCGCACAACGCCAAGATCAAGCTGGGCGACGAAACCCTCGATCTCAGGGTCTCCGCCATTCGCGACCGGGACGGCGAATATATCGGGCCCATGGTGTCTTGGGCCGTGGTGACCGAACAGGTGAAACTGGCCGACGACTTCGAGCTCAACGTCAAATCCGTGGTCGACGCGGTCTCGGCCTCGGCCACCGAGATGCAGGCCACCGCCCAGGGCATGTCTTCGACGGCGGAGGAAACCAACCGCCAATCCAGTGCCGTCGCGGCGGCGTCCGAGGAGGCCACCAGCAACGTCCAGACCGTGGCATCCGCGGCCGAGGAGCTTTCCTCCTCGGTGGCGGAGATCGGCAGCCAGGTGGAGCAGTCCACCCGGATCGCCGAAAACGCGGTGCACCAGGCGGGACAGACCAACGCCCAGATCCAGGAGCTGGCCGAGGCCGCCCAGAAGATCGACGAGGTGGTCAAGCTAATCAGCGACATCGCCGGGCAGACCAACCTGCTGGCGTTGAACGCCACCATCGAGGCGGCGCGGGCCGGCGATGCCGGCAAGGGCTTCGCCGTGGTGGCATCGGAGGTCAAGAGCCTGGCCAATCAGACCGCCAAGGCGACCGAGGAAATCGCCTCCCAGATTGCGGCGGTACAGAACGCCACCACCAACGCGGTGTCGGCGATCGACGCCATCTCCAAGGTGATCGGCGAGATCAACGAGATCTCCACCGCCGTCGCCTCGGCGGTGGAAGAACAGGGTGCCGCGACCCAGGAGATCGCCCGCAACGTCCAGGAAGCCGCCGCTGGCACTCAGGAGGTCTCCCAGAACATCACCGGGGTCACCAAGGCCGCCTCGGAGACCGGCACCTCCGCCAGCCAAGTGCTGGAAGCGGCGGGCGAACTCTCCAGACAATCCGAAAGCCTCGCCAACCAGGTCGACAACTTCCTGACCCAGGTCCGGTCGATGTAACCCCAGAGCGTCGAGCGGTCCAACGGAGGCGGCATTCCCGAGATGCCGCCTCCTTCTTTTTGCCAAGCGGCCCCAGGGGCCGACGGCGGCGTTCCCCGAGATGCCGCCTCCGCCATTTTCGCGGTGGGACCGCAGAGCGGTCTACGGCGCCGTCAGCCGGGACGCCCGGTTTCCTGCAACACGCCGCCGATCCTGACCGGCGCGATGCGCCGCGCCAACCCGGTCCCGTCGTCGGTTTCCACGAACACCGCCGCCAGGGTGCCGGCGCCGGTTGCGGGCGACAGCCTTTCGCGGCGCATGCGGGTGACGAAACGGGCGATGGCCTCTTCCTTCTCCATGCCGATCACCGAATCGTAGTCGCCGCACATGCCGGCATCGGTCTGATAGGCGGTACCCTGGGCCAAGATGCGGCCGTCGGCGGTGGGCACGTGTGAATGGCTGCCCACCACCATCGAGACCCGTCCGTCGAGCATGCATCCCATGGCGGTCTTCTCGCTGGTCGCCTCGCCATGGACGTCGACGATGACGGCATCGATGGTCTCGCCCAGTCGATGATCCGCCAGGGCGTCCTCGACCAGGCGGAAGGGATCGTCGAGCGCTTCCATGAACAGCCGGAGCATCACCTGGATGACCAGGACCTCCTTGCCCGCCCCGGTGCGCGCCACCACGGCGCCGCGGCCGGGGGTCCCCGGCGGATAGTTGGCGGGCCGCAGCACGCGCGTGTCGGCCTCCATATGGGGGATGATCTCGCGCTGGTCGAAGGCGTGGTTGCCGGTGGTGATGATATCGACGCCGGCATCGTGAAGCTGGGCGCAGATCTTGGCGGTCAGGCCGAAGCCGGCGGCGGCGTTCTCTGCGTTGGCAACGACGAAATCCAGCGCCAGTTCCTTGCGCAGGCCCGGCAAGTGGTCGCACACCGCGCGCCGCCCGGGTCGGCCGACGATATCCCCGCAGAACAATAAATTCATGATTGATGCGGCCTTCCCACCCCAGGTCCCGATCAGGAAACAGGCGGGTCGAAGCGGCGGCAACCCAGCTCCGTCACGACCCAATCGAGGTGTTCATCATGGTCGGCGGCGACCAGGCTGTCCACCTCCTGATCCGAATAGGCGATGCCGATAGCCTCGATCCGGGTCCGGGCCCGCAACGCGGCCAGGGTACGATCGTAAAAGCCGCCGCCGTAGCCGAGCCGGCGCCCGCTGCCGTC
>JAOTVC010000227.1 GCA_029863585.1 Alphaproteobacteria bacterium
GGCCGGCGGCAAATTCGCTTTCTGCGCCCGCCGTCACCTTGTCGGGCCCGAGGCCGCGGTCCTTCCAGCGCTGGATGACGGCGAGGAGCCCGCGCGGCGGCCATTTCTTGGCATCCACATTCTCCGCTTCCATGACCTGCTTCAAGAGGCGCAGCTGGTCGTCGGTATCCAGGATCGTGAAATTGGGCTTGAGGCCGACCAGCTCGGCATGGCGGCGCAGGATCCGCACGCAGATGGCATGGAAGGTACCGAGCCACAGCCCCTGGGCGCCGCCGCCGATCAGGCCTTCGACCCGCTCCAGCATCTCACGCGCCGCCTTGTTGGTGAAGGTGACGGCCAGGATTTGGCTGGGAAAGGCGCGCCGCGTCGCCAGGATATGGGCCAGGCGGCTGACCAGGACGCGGGTCTTGCCGGTGCCGGCGCCGGCCAGCACCAGCACGGCGCCGTCGAGTTTTTCCGCGGCCTCGCGCTGTTCGGGGTTGAGCTGATCGAGAAAGCCCGACGACAGATGGCCCAAGGCCTGGGCCGAAATCGGCATGCTCGCCCCGGTCGCGGCCGCGTCTTCGCCGCCGCCTTGTTCAGGCGCCGGTTCAGGCGTCGCTTGCGACAGATCGAAGGGGTCGGACGGTGGCGGCATGGGCGGCCTTTATAACACAAACGCAGCGCGCAGGTGGGGACAGGAATAGCGCTTCACCTAACCCTCGCCGCGCTCCTCGGCGCGGGCCTGCATCAGGGCGCGGTTGTAGGCGTGAATCACGTCCTGGGCGCGGACATAACCGACCATGGTCATGGTTTCGAGGTCTTCGACCACCGCCAGGCGGTCCTCGTGGCTTTCGTCCAACAGGCGGCGGGCGTCTTCCAGGTTGGCATCCTTGCTGAGCACCGGCGGGTTACGCCGCAGCACGTCGGACGCATTCAAGAGATTGTCGTAAGAGGTATCGAAGGCGGCTTCGGACAGATCCCGCAGGGTGATGGTACCGATCAGGGCACCATCCTCCCCGGTCACGAACAACTCGCCGTTGGGCACGAAGCGCAGCCTGTCGCGGATGCGGGGCAGCGGGTGGTCGCGCGGCACGGTCTCGAAATCCTTGGCCATGATCTCGGTCACCTTGCGGGCCTTAAGCAGGGAGATTTCCCGTCCACCGTCGATCCGCACGCCACGTCTTGCCAACTGGGCGGTGAAGAAGGAGCGGCCCACCGCCGCCTGGGTGATCACCGAGGCGATCACCACCCCGACCATGACGGCGATGGTGAGGGAGAAGCTCGAGGTCAACTCGAAGATGATGAGGATGGTGGAGATCGGTGCGCCCAGCACGGCGCCGGCCACCGCCCCCATGCCGACGATGGCATAGGCGCTGGCACCCGACGACAATTCCGGGAACGCAAGAGTCGCCAGCCCGCCAATCAGCCCGCCGGCCAGCGCCCCCATGACGAGGGACGGGCTGAACACGCCGCCGCCGAAACCGGCGCCCAGGCACAACACCGAGGCGGCGAATTTGAGGATCAACAGGATCGCCAGCGTCCCCAAAGCGAACTTCCCGGCGATGGCGGAATCCGTGGTCTCGTAGCCGACGCCGAGAATATGGGGGAAGGCCAGCGCCACCGCCCCCAGCACCAGGCCGGCCATGGCGGGCTTGACCCAGGCCGGGCCCGGCAAGGCGGTAATCCGATCCTGGGCCGCGAGGGTCGCCTTGATGAAGCCACAGGCGATGGCGGCGGCGGCGATGCCCACCAGGACGAAGGCCGGGAATTCCCAGAACGAGACGATGGAGTGCTGCGGCACCACGAAGGCCGGGAAATTGCCGTAATAGAGCCGCGAGATGATGGTGCCGGTCACCGAGGCGATGACGATGGGCGCGAAGGACGACAGCGCGTAATGGCCGACCACGACCTCAAGCGCGAAGAAGACGCCAGCGATCGGCGCGTTGAACGAGGCGGCGATGGCCGAGGCGACGCCGCAGCCGAGCAGGGTCAGGCCCAATTGCCGCGACAGGTGCAGCTTGGCGGCCAGCCAGGATGATAGGCTGGCGCCGAGATGCACCACGGGCCCCTCGCGCCCGACGGAAGCCCCGCAGCCGATCGAGGCCGCCGAAGCCAGGGCCGTCCCCAGCCCCGCCTTGATGTCCATCCGGCCGCCGCGCAGCGCCGCCGCCTCCATGACCTGGGCGACCCCCTGGGGCTGGCGGCCCGGCATCACAAAATGGATGAACAGGCCGACGGCAAGCCCCCCCAGCGCCGGCGCCAGCAGGATGCGCCACCACGGCTGGGCCGCCGACAGGCTAATGACCTGTTCGCCGCTGAAGCCGAGCGCCCCCCATTGGATCATCCCGATGACGTCGCGGAAGGCGATGGCGGCGCCCGCGGCAACGGCGCCAATGACGAGGCCGAGCGCGAACAGCACCAGCTGCCGGTGGCTGAGGAGACGGCCGGCGAGCTGCCACGCGTCACGAATATTCTGAGAGAGCTGAGCCATCCTTGGGGGAGCAACCTTTTGGCCCAGTCTAGAGCAAGGTTCCCCAAAGTCTCAAAGGCTTGTTTGAGATCGTCCGCCCGGTGGCACTTCCGGCACGGCATCCGGCGCCACCGATCGAGCCGCGGCGGCGGTCCGGGTTCAGCCGGCGAGCGGTGTCACCTTCGCGAGCCGGGGCGCGCCGCCTTCCACCGTCGCGGTCCGGTTACGGCCGCCTTTCTTGGCTTTGTACAATCCGTCGTCGGCACGTTTGACGAGAGCGTCGGGGACTTCGTCGCCGCGATAGAGCGCCGCGCCGATGGACAGCGTGATCATTCCCAGGCTCTCGCCCGAGCGTTTGCGGGTCAGGCGTTTGGACGCAATGGTGGCGCGGACGTTCTCGGCCACCGCCAAAGCGCCGCGCAGGTCGGTCTGGGGCAAGATCACCGCGAATTCCTCACCGCCGTAACGAGCCACGAAATCCCTGCCCCGCACGCATTGGGTCATGGCGTCGGCCACCAGCCGCAGGACATGGTCGCCCACCTGGTGGCCGTAAGTATCGTTGAACTTCTTGAAATGATCGATATCCGCCATCAGCAGGGCCAGCGGTTCGTCGCCGACCGCGCATTCCTCGATCATCTTCTTCAAGGACTGATCGAAGTGCTTGCGGTTGCCGACGCCGGTCAGGGAATCGGTATAGGCGGCAAGGCGCATCTCGCTCAGATTGCGGCGCAGTTCGTTCATTTCCACGCTGGACTTCGCAAATTGCTCCTCCAGCTCCGAATTGCGCGCCTCCATCTTCTTGGTTTCGGTCAGGATATGCGCCAGCGCTTGGCCGACATCGCCGGCACCGCCAGCGGTGCCGCCGACCACCTGGGCGGTGAAGTCTTCCAGCACCCTACCGTAGCTTTCGGCTTCCGCACCGGCGTCGCCCACCGCCTGCTTGACGTTGGCAATGACCTTCTCGATGGCGATACCTGCGGATTGGATGGCCTGGGATTCCGCGTCGAGACCGAAGAACGTGTCATAGACCTTGAGCATGTCCTCGGCAGCAATGCCGCCGGTGGCAAGCAGTTGCTCGATCGCAGAGGCAAGATCATTGTGGCCGCCCGAAAAGTAACAATAAGCGACGGTGTAATTGTTCGGGATCGGTGCCAGTTTCTGTGCGCCGAGGAACGTCAAGGCCTTCGTGGCAATATCCTGCGCTTCACCGATAGAATCCGGTTTATTCATCTTACCCCCTACTAACGCAATACATTCTTGGTTCAGCGCCCATCCGCCTCCTGCGAATGGCCCAAAAAAACGGCCGGATTTGGCCCCTGGTCCCGGTCGTTTGCAGCGACATTAGAAATACGTGCCAGACGTAAACATTGTCCTAATGCGGCATGCAGCCTGGGGCGGAAACGACGCGGCCGCCCCACCGCGGCCCATCACGATCCTTGACCTCGGGCACGCCATCGCCCACCATGGGCGGGTTCCTGGGGGTGCTCCATATGGAGCTGAGAATCGGAATCCCAGCGAGGCGCGTCGGCACCCAGCTGCCGGCGTGGGAAGTCCCGGAAAATCGGGCGCCTGGCGGGCAAGACGGAACCCTTCGAACCTGATCCGGACCATGCCGGCGTAGGGAAAGGAATGATGCGGACTTCTCCGCCCAACTCCCCCTCCGCCTCCCCGGACAGCACTTGAGCGCCAAACGAGGAGACGCAGATGGCCGACGGCACCACCCCACAGGACTTCACCGTGACCACCGGGTCCCTGCCCGCCTCCGACAAGATCTATGTCGAGAGCAAGCGGTTCCCGGGACTGACGGTTGCCATGCGGGAGATCAAGCTGGATTCCAAGGAGGACCCGCCGGTCCGGGTTTACGACCCGTCGGGCCCCTTCTCCGACCCCGCCCAGGCCATCGATATCCGCCAGGGCCTTCCCGCCCTGCGCCGCCAGTGGATCGTCGATCGCGGCGACGTCGAATCCTATGACGGGCGCTCTGTCAAACCGGAAGACAACGGCTTCCGTGAGGCCAAGCAGGATCCCTTCGTGGAATTCCCCTCGAAGCCGGCCAAGCCGCTTCGGGCCAAGGGCGGCAAGGCGGTGACCCAGCTCGCCTACGCGCGGGCCGGCATCATCACGCCCGAGATGGAATACGTCGCAGTGCGCGAAAACCTCGGCCGGGAGAAGGCGGCCGCGGCACCTTCGGGCGGCGAAAATTTCGGCGCCAATCTGCCCGCTATCGTGACCGCGGAGTTCGTGCGCGACGAGATCGCCGCCGGCCGCGCCATCATCCCCAATAACATCAACCACCCGGAAACCGAGCCGATGATCATCGGCCGCAATTTCCTGGTCAAGATCAACGCCAATATCGGCAATTCTGCGATCACCTCCACCGCCGCGGAAGAGGTCGACAAGATGGTCTGGGCCATCCGCTGGGGCGCCGACACGGTGATGGACCTCTCGACCGGCACCAACATCCACAACATTCGCGAATGGATCATCCGCAATTCGCCGGTGCCGATCGGCACGGTGCCGATTTATCAGGCGCTGGAGAAGGTCGACGGCGTGGCCGAGGACCTGACCTGGGAGGTTTACCGCGACACCCTGATCGAGCAATGCGAACAGGGCGTCGATTACTTCACCGTCCACGCCGGTGTCCGTCTGCCTTTCGTGCCGATGACCGCCAAGCGCATGACCGGCATCGTTTCCCGCGGCGGATCGATCATGGCCAAGTGGTGCCTGGCGCACCACAAGGAGAGCTTCCTGTACGAGCGTTTCGAGGATATCTGCGAAATCCTCAAGGCCTATGACGTCGCCTTCTCGCTGGGC
>JAOTVC010000228.1 GCA_029863585.1 Alphaproteobacteria bacterium
GGTTTCCGTCGTCTCCAGTCCCAGGCACGACTTGAACCATTGCCGGTCGGAATCGATCAGGCTCACCAGGGCGATCGGAACCCTGTAGTGAGACTTGGCGATCCGCACCAGCCGATCGAATCGCTCCTCCGGCTCGGTGTCGAGGATTTGCATGTCGTGCAGGGTCTCGACACGGCGCGATTCGTTCTCTGGATAGGGAGGGGTGATCATGGGGGAATCGCCATCCTGTCTGCGGTCCGGATTGCGCCTGGGGGGCGGCCGGGCGCGGCCTCTGAAATCTGGCCGCTCCTGGCATCCGAACCCGCAGCATTGGCGTTCCTGGTTAACAAAGCGTTAACCTCCGGCGGCGGCGAATACGGTCTCACCCGGGAAAATCGTCATGATGAATTTCCAGGATCGTCAGCGCGAAATTTAGGGAACGGCGCGGCTGTTCTCGGCCCGTCGCCGGCATCTGGCCTCACCGGCCGGCAGATGCTAGAATTTTTATGAGTTGCCACGTTTGGGCGGAGTCCGTCTCATGTTCATTCGCCGCACCGTGACCTATACACACGCGGTCGGATCGGCCCTGCATCGGTTCCTGGCCGCTGCCGCGATGGCGGCCATTCTTGTTGCCGGCATCACAGGGGGGACCGCGGACATCGCGTCCGCCGCGGAGGGCCACGTCGAGATCGCCCAGGGCCAGGGCGCACCCCAGGGGCGGATGCCGGGTCGCGGCGCGCCCCGGGCGATACGCTTGCAGGTGGCGCCGGTCATGGATCCGACCGGCTTCGCTGAGCCCATGGTCGCCGTGGTCGCCCTGATCCCGGCGGGCTGGCGGACCCGAGGCGGCGTCGTCTGGGGCAAGCACGGCACCTGCGGCACCGGCTACAAGTTCGACTGGCAGGCCAGCTCACCCGACGGCGCGATGGCGGCCGCGGTGTTCCCCAGCATGCAGTGGAGTTTTTCCAACTTCCCCTCCCAGGGCATGCCGGGTTGCCCGACGCTTCGCATCTCCAACATTCGCCAATATCTCCAGTTCGTGGTTCAGCGGGGCCGGCAGGGGGCACGGATCCTGGATTTCCGCCGGCGTCCGGATATCGAGAAGAACTATCGGCACCTCGATAAGGTGACCCCCATGCCCATGGGGGAGATACGCAGCTGGGTCGAGGCCGGAGAGGTCCTGATCGGATACAACGCCCAGGGGCGGGAGGTGCGCGAGACCGTTGCCGCGTTGGTATCGTTCAGCCTCAACCGGATGCGCGGCGCCTATCCCGGCCAGGTCATGGAGACTTTGACCGGCGCGGCGGAAACCGGATACACCTTTCGGGCGCCGCACGGCTATCTCGATGCGCGCCTGGCGGAGACCATTCGTTCCTCGTTCAAGGCCAATCCAAAGTGGCTGGCCCTGATCAACCAACACAACGCCAAGATCGCGCGCAGCAACATCGCCCATGCGCGCAAGCGGGCTCAGATCACGGCACAGACCTATGACGAGATCCGCCGCATGAACCGAGAATCATACGAATACCGAAATCGGGTCATGGACCGCACCAACCGCCAGTTCAGCGAGGCCATCCGCGGCGTGAACACCTATAACGATCCCATGAGCCCGACCGGTGAGGTGCAACTCGACAACCAGTACCGGCATGCCTGCCGGCTTAACGACGGCACCTACGTCCTGACCGATCAGGAAGACTTCAATCCGTTCGCCGTCTTCGGCCAGGACGGCACCAAGCTGAGGCAACAACAATGATGACGAAAGGATGGCTCCCGGCCCTCGGTGCGGCCGGGGTGATGGCGTTGATGGGGGCGCCAGCCGGCGCGCAGAATTCCTTCGGGCAGCCGGGGCAGCCCTATTCCCAGCCTTCCTACGGTCAGCCTCAACAGCCCTATCCGCCGCAGGGCGGACAGCCTTATCCCGGTCAGCCGGGGCAGCCCTACCCCGGCCAGGGCCAGGGCGGCGGAATGCCGCCGACGGGATATGGCAACGCGGCGCCCCAAGGGGGCATGCAGGGCGGGATGCCCAACCAGGGAATGCCCTCAAGGGGCACCGGGCCAAGGCATGCGCCAGCCGATGCCGGGGCGCGGTGCGATGCCCCAGGGCTATCCGCAGCAGGGCGGCCCCGGGTATGGAACGGCGCCCGGCGGTCCGGGTTACGGGCCGGGGCCGGGCGGCCCAGGCTATGGGAACGCGCCGGGCGGCGGCCCCCAGGGCGGCGGCCTCGATCATCTCGCGCGCAGGGAACGCCAGGATTTTGGCGTGCGGCCCACGGCAAAGCTGCATGGGGGCCGGATGCATGGCCCCACCCCGGCATCGATCCCGGGCGGCCAGGTGATCACGACCAAGGGATTGGTCGAACTTTTGCGACGCCGCCAGGTGCCGGTCTTGATTCTTGACGTCCTTGGCGGCCCCGAACGGATCCCCGGTGCGCAAAATGCGGTGCCGGCCCATCAGGCGGGATCGTTCGACGACCAAACCCAGCGGCAGTTCGGCCAATATCTGGGGCAAGCGACCCGCGGCAATAAGCAGCATCCCCTGGTGCTCTATTGCGCATCGCCGCAGTGCTGGATGTCGTATAATGCAGCGCTGCGCGCGATCAAAATGGGCTATAGCAACGTGCTCTGGTACCGGGGCGGCATCGAATTCTGGAAGCAGGCCGGACAGAGGGTGGAGCGCGCCCGCTAGGAGCGGCCGCCCGGTCCGATTCCCACCCGTGGGGCCGACACTTCGGTCCCGTAATAAAGGCGCATGCAATTGACGGATACCGCTGCGGTTCAGTTGAAGCAGGAATTGAGGGTCGTCGGCGTCGTGTCCGGCGGCCATTTCATGAGCCACTGCTATTCGATGATGTTGCCGCCTTTGTTCCCGATCCTGCATACGGAACTCGGCGTCTCCTATACGGCCCTTGGGCTCCTGCTCAGCCTTAAGGCGCTCAGCTTCGGATCCCTGCAACTTCCTGCGGGAATCCTGGTCGACCGATTCGGTGCCCGGGTGATGCTGGTCTTAGGCTTCGCCGTCATCCTGAGCTGCTATTCCGTGATCGCAATGGTGGACACGTTCTGGATCATTGGCGCCATGTTCGTCGCGGCGGGCGTCGGCGACGCGGTGATCCATCCCGCCGATTACGCCATCATGAACGGCACGGTCAGCGATCGGCGCATGGGGCGGTCTTTCAGCGCCCATATTTTCGGAGGTTCGCTCGGCATGGCGGTGGCGCCGGCCACGGTCCTGTTCATGATCGGCGCCTTCGGCTGGTCCTGGCGGCAGGTCGTCATGGCCTTCGTCGTGATGGGCCTGATCGTGGTCGGGGGACTGCTGACCCAGTGGCCCTATATCCGGGAGGACGGGCGCAGGCCGAGGAAGCGCAAGGGAGGGGCGCCAGCCGAAGACGGCGCGGCGGAGGAGCAGACCACCTGGGAGACCGTCAAGGTGATCCTGACCTCCCCGCCGATGCTGTTCCTGCTGTTGTTCTTCTCCTTCAGTTCCCTTGGGACAGGCGCGTTCAAGAACTTCGCCGTGGCCGGCCTGGTCAGCCTGCACGGGACCTCGCTCGAGGCGGCGGGCGGGGCGCTGACCGGGTTCCTCGCCGCCACCGCCCTGGGCGCCCTGGCCGGCGGGTTCATCGCCGACCGGTTCGGCCGCCACGGCGGCACCGCGGCGGTGGCACTCATCGTTTCCGCCGGCATCGCCGTCCTGGTCGGCATGGTCGATCTGCATGTGACGGTGCTGGCCTTCGTGTTCACCCTGGCGGGCCTGTTGCAAGGCATCATCCGGCCGGCCCGCGACATGATGATCCGTGCCGCCAGCCCCAAGGGCTCGATCGGCAAGGCCTTCGGCTTCGTGATGTCGGGCCAGGCCGTGGGCGGCACCATCGCCCCGGTGGTGTTCGGCGCGATCCTCGACCTCGGCGCGCCTCAATGGCTGTTTTACGCCTCGGCGCTGTTTCTCGTGGTGTGCACGCTGAGCGTCTTGGGTTCGGCGCGGGAGACGAAGAAGCTCGGCGTAGAGGGCATCAAGGGTTAGAATCTGACGTCTGGATTTCTGGGCGGCCCATTGCCGAACGCCGGATTCATGGGCCTTGCAATCGGAAATTGCCGGGCCACATCCATGATGGAGCGTCATGCATCGTGCGGCGCGTTCATCAGCCGAAAGAGACAAAAGATGTTCAGGTTTCTTGCACCGATCGCCATGGCGGCGGGTTTGCTGGCCTGCAGCGCCGACGTTGTGCAATTGCAGACCCAGCGCAACCGTTCGGCCTACGATTTCCTGAATTTTACGACCTATCACGAAGGCCGCGATACCAAAGTGGTGGTCTATGGCAATCCCTTCGCCATGGACCGGAGCGCCTTTGCCCGCGCGGTGACCGACACCATGCAGGGCGCCAATTACGGCCGGCCCACGAATTTTACCACGACACCGGGGCCGAGCGCGGAACGAAACCTCTGGGTGGTGATGGCTTTCAATGCCGACGTCGGGCCCTATGTGTTGTGCGGCGGCGGCCCGGTGGAGACCCGGATGCGCCCCGACGCGCTGACCCTGAGCGCGGCCTGGTGTTTTGATGGGCGCCAGGATTCCCTGGTGACCGCCGTGGTGGGGCCGGCGACGGGCGTCAATGACCCGCGCTTCAAGGCCCTGGTGCGCCAAACCGTGCTCAACCTGTTCTTGCCGGAAGGGCGGCGGGACCGCGATCGCGACCGCGATCGCGATCGCCGCAAAGATTAGGCCATCAGGTGTCCAGCACCGAAGGGTGGAACAGGTCGTCTGCTTCCAGCGGGCGGCCGATCAGGCCCTGGTCGAGGGCATAGCCCAAAAAGCATTCCACGTTGGCGCGGTTCGCGGCGACGCCCATGGTCCAGAAGGAGCGGCCGCCGAATGCGGAGCGTTCCGCATCGAGGGCGTATTTCGCCCACATGATCTGCGACCAGTTGGGATCGGCCAGGTAGCCCGCGGCGACCCGGTTGGCATCGGTGAAGGCGTCCATCAGCTGGCGGGGCAGGGCCGGGTTGGCGGCGACCGAGTCCTCTTTCATGGCGACGATATGCATGATCGGCCAGTAGCCGTGGCGGCGGATGTAGTCTTCCTCGGCGGCCCGGGGATCGTCGAACAGGCGGCGGATATTGTCCTGGGGTCCGGTCTTGGCCCGGGGCGTGCGGGAGAAGAACAACGCGTCGATCTCGCCCTCGGCCAGGGCGCTTGCGAGATCGGTGCCTTCCGCGAGCGTGGCGATGTCGAACCCGTTGGCGCCGTCTGTTGCCAGGG
>JAOTVC010000045.1 GCA_029863585.1 Alphaproteobacteria bacterium
AAGGGTCAATTCCTCGGGCTGCCACTTGCTCAATTCCCGCGCCCGGGGCCGGTCCAGCACCTTGTCCTTCACATCCGGGTCCATGGCCTCGGCCGCCTCGCTGCCGAACTGGCCGAGGGCGTATTTGATCACCTGATCGGTGACCTCCTTGTACGGTTCGCCGGCGATGACGTTGATCGCCGCCTGAGAGCCGACGAATTGCGAGAGCGGCGTCACCATGATGGGATAGCCGAGGTCCTTGCGCACCCGGGTGGTCTCGTCCAGGGCCTCGGCCAGGCGGTCGCCGAGGCCGACCACTTCCAACTGGTGCCCGAGATTGGAGATCATGCCGCCCGGAACCTGATGCTGGTATTGGGCATAGCGGTATTCGGCGAGCCGGCCGATGGGAAACCCTTCGTGCCGGGCGATACGAGTGAGGTCTTCGGAGACCGAGCGCAGGCTGTCCAGGTCGATATCGGGCTCATGGCCGAGCGCAAGGGCGTTTTCCGCGACATTGAAGAGCGACGGCAGGGAGGCGCCGTCGGCCAGCGGCGGCAAGGCCGTATTGATGATGGTGATATCCTGCTTGATCGCCTCCAGGCAGTTGAGCGGCCCGAGGCCGGTGGTGCAATGGGTATGGATCTCGATCGGGATGCCGGCGGCGTTCTGCCGCATCACCGGCACCAGGGCACGCACCGCTTCCGGCGTGAGCAACCCGCCGGGGTCCTTGAGGCAAAGCCTCGGCACGCCGAGCGACGCCGCCTGGCGGGTGCGCTCGGCATAGTATTCCGGCGTGTGCTTGGGCGAGACCGAATAGATCAGGTTGAGGATCGGCTCGAGGCCCACCTCCCGGCACAGGCCGACCTTCAGCGTCCAGCCTTCCAGGTTGTTCCATTCGTCGGAGATGCGCGCCTGGCGGATGCCGGCGTCGGCCATGCACTTGACGAACAGATACTGCATGGAGCGGGGATTGAATTCGAACGTCTTGACCCGGCCGACGATGACGCGCAGCGGCGTCTTGGTGATGCGCCCGGCCACCAGGCGGATGCGTTCCCACGGATCTTCCTTGAGCTCGCGCACCGCCTTCTTGACGTGGGATCCGGACAACAGCTCAATGGCATCGAAGCCGGCACCGTCCAAGCGGTCCGCTACCGAAAGCATCATTCCGGTGGTCATGCTTTCCGCCCACAGGCTCTGGTGGCCGTCGCGGATGGTGGTATCGACGAATTGGATCTTGCTCATATCCCGCCCTTGAGGTCCTCCAGGTTGCCTTCCAGCCACCGCGTGTTGACGCCGCCCTTGACGAAATCCAACTGGCAGGCGAGCAGCCGCAGGAAGGGAATGGTCGTGCTCACCCCGGTCACGGTGAACCGCGCCAGCGCCTCCTGCAGTCTCGAGACAGCCTGCAAACGATTGTCGCCGCTCACGATCAGCTTGGCCAGAAGGGAATCGTAGAACGGCGGCACGACGTCGCCGGCCCGGCAATGGGTGTCGACCCGGATGCCGTCACCCGCCGGTGGCTCCCAGACCTCGATCCGGCCGGGGCTGGGCTGGAAATTGGCCGCCGCGTCCTCGGCCGTGATCCGGCATTCGATGGCGTGGCCCTTGAGGGCGATGTCGGATTGGGCGACGGAAAGGCCCTCGCCCCCCGCGATGCGAAGCTGCTCCGCCACCAGGTCGATGCCGGTCACCATCTCCGTCACCGGGTGCTCGACCTGGATGCGGGTGTTCATCTCCAGGAAATAAAAGGCGTCGCGGTCGCCATCGACGATGAATTCCACGGTGCCCGCGTTCTCGTAGCGGATCGCCTCGGCGACGGCGACGGCGGCGGCACGGATATCGCCGCGCAAATCCTCGTCGAGGCCCGGCGCGGGGGCTTCCTCCACCACCTTCTGGTAGCGGCGCTGGACCGAGCAGTCGCGCTCTCCGACATGGACGACACCGCCTTCGCCGTCGCCCAGCACCTGCACTTCGACGTGCCGGGCATTGCCGACATAGCGCTCCATATAGAGGGTCTCGTCCCCGAAGGCGGCGCGCGCCTCGGCGCTGGCCGTGGCAAAGGCGTCCCCCAAGCCATGGACTTCGGTGACGATCTTGATGCCCCGTCCGCCGCCGCCGGCCGCCGCCTTGATGAGGAGCGGATAGCCGATCTCCCCGGCCACGGAGACGGCGTCCTCCTGGGTCCGCACACTTGCCGATCCCGGCACCACCGGCACGCCGATCCCCCGCACCTGCTGACGCGCCGCCAGCTTGTTGCCCATAGCGGCGATGGCCGCGGCGTCGGGGCCGATGAACTTGATGCCGCGCTCGGCGCAGGCGGCAGCCAGGGCCGGCTGTTCGGCCAGAAAACCGTAACCCGGATGCAGGGCATCGGCACCCGCCTCCGCCGCCGCGTCGAGGATGGCGGCGAGATTGAGGTAACTTTCCGACGGGGCGGCCGGGCCGATGAGCACGGCCCGGTCCGCCAGTTCCGCGGCCAAGCTGTCGCAGTCGGCTTCCGAAACCGCGGCCACGGTTTCCAAACCCAACGAGCGGCAGGCGCGGATCACGCGGACCGCAATCTCACCCCGGTTGGCGATGAAGACCCGGTTGATCCCCATCAAGGCGCGCCGTCGGGCTCAATAAAGTACAGCACCTCGCCCTTCTGGACGAACTGGGCATTGGCCGCCACCACCTCGGCGATGGTGCCCGCGGTGCCGGCGGGGATCGAGGTGAAGACCTTCATCACCTCCACCAGCCCGACCGTCGTATCCGCATCGACGCGGCCGCCGACCTCCACGAAGGGATCGGCGCCGGGCTCCGGCGCGCGGTAGAAGGTGCCGACCATGGGGGCGGTGATGGGGGTGAGTCCTTCACGCCGCGCCTCAGCTTCCGGCAGGGCGGCGGGCTGTGCACCGGCCGCGCCACCCGTCCCGCTCTCGGGTTTCGGAACCGGTGCTTCGCCGGCGGGCTGCGGCGGCGGTGCCTGGGCCGGCACCGGCGCCCCGGAGGCCGGACCGTCGAACCCGGCCGGCACGTAGCCTTTCTTGCTGACGGTCAGGTTCAAATCGCCCGAACGCAGGCGGAAAAACTCGAAATCCGATTCCTCGATCAAACGCAGGATCTCGACAACGTCTTCTTCGGTCAGCTCCATGGCACTCTTGGCTCCCCCTCAACGAACCCACTTTCATAGCCGATTTGCGGCAACCGCGCCAAGGCGGGAACATCGGGCACCGCCTCTGGCACTTGCAGGCTTGACAAGCGGGGCGCCAGATTGATGCTGGCCTTGCGCGCCCGGTCTGGTGATCCGGGCAATCACGGGCGGATCACGAGGGAGGATCACATGGACCTGAAAGGAAGTGCGGCAATCGTCACGGGCTCGAGCTCGGTCACCGGGATCGGGGCGGAATGCGCCAAGGCGCTGGCGGGCCGGGGCTGCAACGTGGTGATCAACTACGTCTCCAACGAAGAAGGTGCCGCGAAGACCGCGGCGGAATGCGAAGCGAAGGGGGTCGAGACCCTGGTGTTCCAAGGCAACGTCGCCGAGGATGCCGATTGCCGCGCCATGGTGGCGGCGGCGGTCGACAAATGGGGGCGGCTCGATGCGTTGGTCAACAACGCGGCCACCACCAAGCCGATCAAGCACAGGAACCTTGACGAACTCGACGGCGATGAGTTCCTGCGGATCTACAAGGTCAACGTGGTCGGCACCTTCCAGATGATCCGCGCCGCCCTGCCCCACCTCAAGGCCAGCGGCGACGGCGCCGTGGTCAATATCGGCTCCACTGCGGTGTGGCGGGCATCGGGCAGTTCCATCGCCTATTGCGCGTCCAAGGGCGCGATCAGCAACATGACCATCTCCCTCGCCCGGGTGCTGGCGCCCGAGGTCCGGCTCAACACCATCTGTCCCGGCGGGCTGCTCGGCAATTGGACGCGGTCCATCCTGACCGAGGCGGAATACCAGGAACGGGTCCGCAAGGCGGAGGAGGAGTACCTGCTCAAGAAGGCGATCTGGCCGCCGGACGTCGCGGCGACGGTGTTGTGGCTGATCGAAGGCGCTACCTGCATGACCGGGGAATCGATCCGCATGGACGTCGGTCAACATCTGCAATAGCAGGCGGACGCCAGAGGCGACCGGTGACTGGCTCGGCCGTTTCGGCTTGTGCCGCCCAATCCGTGCGCGCTAGTGTCGAGGTTTCTGCCGTTCGATCGGCACAATGAAAACGACCAGCGCAATAGCATTCGAGAATCGGAGGAAACAGGGACAAGAAACTCGTCAACAGGGAGATGGCCAATGGCAGAGTCAAAATCCAGTGACGGTAAGCGTGGTAGGAAAGTCACCCGGCGCGGGCTCATCAAGGGTGCCGCCGTAGCCACGGGCGCGGCGGCCGTCGCCACCGCCTCGAAGGGGATCGGCTTTCCCTATATCCGCAACGCCGAAGCCGCAACCACGACAACGTGGAAAATTCAGACCTCCTGGCCCGGTGGGGTCGGCCTCACGATCTTCAAGGACTGGTGCGCCAGCATTCAGGAGAAGACCGGGGGCGAGCTCGCCTTCCAGGGCTTCGGTGCCAAGGAAGTCGTCGGCGACTTCCAACTGTTTGACGCGGTCAAGCGCGGCGTGCTCAACGCCATGAACCCGTTCACGCTGTATTGGGCGAAGCGCATTCCGGCATCGGTGTTCCTCAGCTCCTATCCGCTGGGCCTGCGCAATCCCCATGAATGGGACGTGTTCTTCTATGCGCTGGGTGGATTGGAAATCGCGCGCAAGCTGTTCGCGGCCCACGACATGTATTACGTCGGCCCCATCCACCACGGCCCCAACATCATCCATTCCAAGGTGCCGATCCGTTCGATCGACGATTTCCGGGGCCGCAAGATGCGCCTGCCCGGCGGCATGGTCGCCGAGGTCTTCCAGGCGGCCGGGGCCAAGACGACGACCCTGCCGGGATCGGAAATCTTCCCGGCGCTGGAGAAAGGCACCATCGACGTCGCCGACTATGTCGGGCCCGCCATCAACTACGCGCTGGGCTTCCACAAGGCCACCAAGTACATCTCCATGGGACCGCCGGGCTTCATGTCGCTCTATCAGCCGGTCGACCTGATGGACCTGACGGTCAGCATGAACGACTGGAACAAGCTTTCGAAACGGATGAAGCAGTTCGTCGAATCCGAGGTCCACGTCTATTCCGACCTGCATCACGCCAAGATCCAGAAGGCCGATCAGGATTCCTGGGCGCTGTTCGAGAAGGCGGGCACCATCGTCACCCGGCTCGGCCAGGACGACGTGGAGAAGTTCACCAAGCTCGCGGTGCCGCGCTGGTACGCCTGGGCCAACAAGGACAAGGATGCCGCCCAGGTCTTCAAGATCCAGCTCGATTACATGATGTCGGGCAGCCTGGGCTATGTCACGCCCGCCATGATCAAGGGCCAGAAGCTGAAGTGGGGTTGAGGCGCGGCCTTCGCCGCGCGCTCCGCCGGTAAGCCTTGGGGGGCGCCTTCGGGCGCCCCTTCCGGGCGCTTGCCGCGCCGGCCCATCTTCGCCCCGGTTTCATGATGTCCGAGATCACCGCTCCCATAGCTCAGGCGCTGCACGCCATCCTGCCCGGCTGGGTCGCCTTGCCCAACATCACCTTCGTCCTGCCCCACGGAATCTATTGGGCGGGCATCATTCTGTTTCCGCTGATCGCCGGGTTTCTGGCCCACCGGGCGGAGCGGGCACGGACGGGGCAAACCGTTTCACTGCCGGTTGCCTATCTGTTTCTGATCGCGTCGGGCTTCGTCGGCCTCCACCGGTTCTACCTGCGGGCGCCCAAGTTCGCCTTCGTCCTCATCGCCCTGTTCCTCCTGGTGCTGCACGGTAACACCGAGGGGGCGATTGAGCGCGAGGTCGTCTCCAAGGGCCAGAACGACCTCAAGATCGCCGCTTTCGAGATCGATCACTTCACCCGGCGGGCGCGGGACGGGCGCCCCGGCGCCGAGGCTAACCTGGCCAAGGCCAAAGCCACCCATGAGAAGGTCGAGGCGGCCCTCGCCGGCGCCGTCGAACGGCGCGCCGAATGGGCCTCGTTCTCGGGCTTCTTCAGCTATCTGATCTTCGTCTTGTTGCTGGTCGACGCCTGCCTTCTGCCCGGGCTCCGCCGCCGCTGCCTTGCCCGGGAGCCGGAGCGGGAGAGCTCCGATTTCCAGGTGATGGAACGCGGCCCCAAGCCCGACCCGCGCCGCGACATCCACACGCCGCTGACCCGCGCGATCGACCGCCTCAACCACTGGGCCGGAACCTATGTGGCCTGGTGGGCGATCATCGCCGTCTTCGTCTATTACTACGAGGTGCTGGCCCGTTACGTCTTCAACGCGCCTACCAACTGGGCCCATGAAGGAATGTTCCTGATGTTCGGCATGCAATACCTGCTGGCCGGGGGCTATGCCTATTTGAACGAATCCCATGTCCGGGTCGACGTCCTTTACGAGAACCGCAGCTTCCGCACCAAGGCGATCATCGACATCGTGACCTCGGTGTTCTTCTTCATCTTCGTCCTCGCCCTGCTGGGCACGGGGGCGGTGTTCGCCCTCGACGCGATCGAGGTCGGGGAGACCACCCTCAACGAATGGGGCATCCAGTACTGGCCGGTGAAGCTGGCCATCCCGGTCGGCGCCTTCCTGCTGTTGCTGCAGGGCATCGCCAAGCTGGTGCGCGACATCCTCTACCTGCGCCGCACCTCGGGTTCCGAGGCCTGAGACCATGGGTTGGGAAATCGACATCCTGTGGCTGACGGTGCTGATGTTCGGGTCGCTGGCCATCCTGTTGATGGCGGGGCTGCCGCTGGCCTTCGTGACGGGCGGGCTGGGGTGCATCTTCCTGTTCCTGTTCGGCGACCTCAACAGCCTCAACCTGCTGCCGTCCCGCATCTTCCCGTTCATGACCGATTACCAGCTTTCGGCGATCCCGCTGTTCATCTTCATGGCGGCGATGCTGGAACGTGCCGGCATCATCGAGGAGCTGTTCGACGTCATCTACCGGCTGTTGGGCGGCATCAAGGGCGGGCTGGCATCGGCCACCATCATCGCCTCGACCATCCTGGCCGCCATGGTCGGCGTCATCGGCGCGGCGGAAGTGACCATGGGCCTGATCGCCTTGCCGGCCATGCTGCGCCACCGCTACGAACCCAAGCTCGCCTGCGGATCGATCCTGGCCGGCGGGACGCTGGGTATCCTGATCCCGCCCTCGATCCTCGCCATCCTGTTCGCGGTGGTGGCGGAACAATCGGTGGGCGACCTCTTCATCGGCTGCGTCGTCCCCGGCCTCCTGCTTTCCGGCCTGTTCATCCTCTATGTTACGGTTCGGTCCTACCTCAACCCGGGCATGGGCCCCGGCCTGCCACCCGAGGAGCGCGTCGATTGGCGGGAAAAGCTCTCCTTGCTGCGCGGCATCATCGCGCCGATCCTGCTCATCGTGCTGGTGCTGGGGGTGATCTTCACCGGCATCGCCACGCCGGTGGAGGCCGCCGGCATCGGCACCTTCGGTGCGTTCCTCGTCGCCGCGATCCATCGGCGCCTCACCTGGCAGGGCACCAAGGAGGCGGCGGTCACCACCCTGAAAGCATCCTCCATGGTGCTGTGGATCATCTTCGGCGCCTCGATCTTCGTCGGTTTCTATAGCCTGAGCGGCGGGCGCGAGTTCGTCGCCGAGACCCTGATAGGCACCGGCCTCGGCCCCTACGGCATCCTCCTGATCATGATGGTGATCCTGGTGGTGCTCGGCATGTTCCTCGACTGGGTCGGGATCCTGTTGCTGGCGGTGCCGATCTTCGTGCCGATCATGCTGAAGCTGCAGTTCGACGGCCTGTTCGGACTGCCCGGCCCGGTGGACGGCATCACCGACCCCCAGAAGGCCAAGGAAACCATGCAGCTATGGTTCGGGGTGGTCTACATGGTCAACATGCAGATGTCGTTCCTCAGCCCGCCCTTCGGATACGCGCTGTTCTACCTGAAATCGGTCGCGCCGCCGGATATCACCATGGCGATGATCTTCAAGTCCGCCCTGCCCTTCCTGATCCTGCAGGCGATCGGCCTTGCGCTGGTGATCGTCTTCCCGCAGTTGGTCCTGTGGCTTCCCCGCGCGGTCTACGGGTGAGGCCGCGGCGAGCCTTCTGACGGCGCCCTGATTGGGTTAGGATCACGCCAAGGAGGCTGGGGCGATCATGGCCAAGCCCATATTGACCTACGCGGAATTCTGGCCGTTCTATCTGGGCGAGCATTCCAGGCCGGCGACCCGCGGCTTCCATTACGCGGGCACGCTTATCTTCATCGCGGTTGCGGTCTACGCCGTCGCCACCGCCACATGGTGGGCGCTGGCCGCCGCAGTCGCCGCCGCCTATGCTTTCGCCTGGCTGTCACACCTCATGATCGAGCACAACAAACCCGCAACCTTCACCTACCCGGCCTGGTCGCTGATCTCCGATTTCCGCATGCTGGGATATGCCCTCACGGGGCGCATCGGCGCCGAGCTCGAGAAATACCAGATCCGCCCGCGCGCTTGACCCGGAAGGTTAGAGCCGTCACGCGGGCCGGGCCGCTATTTCCGCGACCACTTGGTCTCGACCTTGGGCACCGACCGGCCGTCCACCAGGATGTCGTCGACCCGTTCGTTGAAGAAACAGATCAAGCCTTTGATCTTGGGGCACTCGGGGATCGGATCGGGATAGCTCCAGGCCACGTCCTCCAACAGCTCCCCGTTGATGCGGGCGGAGAAATAGACCGCGTCCCCCTTGTACGGGCAGGAGGTGCGCGTCGCCGAGCGCTCCATCAGGTCCATGCGCACGTCGGATTCGGGGAGGTAATAGCGCACCTGGTGGTTGGTCTCGAACAGGAAGCGGGCGTCGGTCGAGCGCGCGACCTCCTCCCCGGCCAGCATCACCCGCACCTCGCGATGGGACAGGCAGGTATCGACGCGCTTGTAGGGATCGCGGGCGTGGACGAAGATTTCCTCGTCCTCCTCAAGCCATTGATCGACGCGGTCCCAATAGAAGGCGACGTAGTCCTTGATGGCGCCGATTTCCGGATAGGGGTCCTCATAGGACCACATGGCGTTCTCCGCCGTTTTGCCGCCGACGGTGATCGAATAATAGGAGCAATGGCCCTTCCACGGGCAATGGCTGTGGTTGTCGCTCGGCGTGGCCAGGTCCATGCGCACGTCCTCGCGCGGGAAGTAATAGACCGGAACGTGCTTGGGCTCGCGCATCAGCCGCGCCCGGGTGGTGTCGGCGATGGCCTCCCCGGCGAACATCACCCGTACGCGGCGCGGGCTCTCCAGGAACTCGATGCCGTAATTGGGGTCCTTCTCGACCCAGTTGTTGCGATAGACCTTCTGTTCCGTGGTCGCCATGGCGGCCTCCCTCGATCGCGGTTTCTCTGCATGGGTGAGCGGAAGCTTATCCCCCCTGGCGCAACATGCAACCCGGGAACAATTCGGGATGCCGTCCCCGTTCCCCGACCGTCGTCCCCTAATTCGGGGTCGAATTCTTCTCGCGAATCGCCTTGGCCCGCGCCGCGGCGGCGGCGGCGTCGCGCGCACGGCCCGCCATCCTGAGAAGCTTGGCGTAGGCCTCGAACCCCTTGGCGAGGTCGGGATGCTCGCTCCCAAGGGTCTCGTTCAGGATGCCCAGCGCCCGCTTGTAATAGCGTTCGGCCTTGGCATGCGCGCCCTCTGCCGTAAACAACTCCGCCATCGCCATCAGCGTGAGCCCGGTCGCAGGGTGTTCCTCACCGACCACCTTCTTGGCCAGTTCCAACGCCTTCAGATAGCGAATCTCGGCGTCCCGGTATTGGCCCTGAAGGGTGAGGACATCGCCCAACCCCTTGTAGCCCGACGCCAATCCGACATTGAGCGGCGCCGAAGCCTTGCCAAGGATGACCAGGGCTTCCTGGTACGTCGTCTCGGCCGCCAGAAGCCTGCCTTGCCGGCGATACAGCCCCGCCCGATTGACCAGCGTCTCCGCCACCGCCGGATGGTCCCGGCCAAGCGCCGTCGTCAAGATAGCGAGCGCCCTGTCGTATCGCGGCCCCGCCTCGCCGTACCGTCCCTGGGACCGATAAAGATTGCCAAGCGCGTTGAGGGCCCGGCCCACCGCCGGATGATCGTTTCCAAAAGCATTTCGCCGGATCACGAGGGCCTGATTGAGCAAAGGCTCGGCCGCGGCATAGCGCCCCTGACGCCGGTCGAGGCCGGCGAGCGCGATAAGTGCGGTAGCAACCCGGACATGAGTCTGGCCCAATCTCTCCCGGTAGATCCCAAGGGCGCGTTCGAACAGGGGGCGGGCCTTGTCGTATTTTCCCTTGCGGACATAGGCGCCGCCCAGCTGGCTCATGCTGCGCGCCACCACGGGATGGTTCGAGCCATAGACCGCGGTGCGGACCGTGAGCGCGTGAGAGAACAGGAAATCGGCCTCGTCATAGCGGCCGAGGGCAAGGTAGAGCCCGCCGAGATTGACCAAGGGCGGAATCGTTCTGGCGTCGTTGTTGCCGTATGCGGTCCTGCGAATGGCGAGGGCGCGTTCGAAAAAGGTCCGCGCATCGGCGAATCGCCCCTGATCCAGGTAAAGAAGGCCGATGGCATTCAGGGCCGAGGCCACCGTCGGATGCTCGGGCCCTTGGGCCTTCGAGACCACCGTCAATGCGCGCTGAAGAAGAGGTTCCGCCTCGCGATAGCGGCCGAGGGAAGTGTAGAGCGACCCGAGCGCCCCCAGGGTGGCGGCGACATTCGAATGTTCCGCGCCGCCGGCCGTTTCATAGATCGCCAGCGCGCGCTTGAAGTTCGATTCCGCGCCGGCGTATCGGCCGAGTGATCTCTGGATGCTGGCATAATGATGGAAGGACGTCCCTTTCCGGTGGTCCTGGTCGGTGAACCCCTCGGCCATCTCCACCGCCGCGCCGAACCGGCCCAGGGACTCGCGGTAATCGCCGGTGTGAAACGCCTTCAGGCCGGCGTCCATTTCCATGGCCCAGCTGCGCATCGCACGTCGGTCGACACCTTCGAACGCGCAACTCGCCAGGACCAGAACCCCGGCCACAACCACGCCGCATCCTCTGGCCGATCGTGCCAACATGCGAGCGCCCTCCCTTCGCTCCACCTCGCCGACTGCTCAAAAGTGTAGCACAACCCGCGGCGCTACTTACTTTCGCCGCCTCCGGCCTTGGCGCGGATCGCCTTGACGCGCGCTTCGAAGCTTTCCGCGTCGTCCGCCCGGCCGGTCTTGCGCAGGTGCTTGGCATAGGCCTCCAGCACCGGAACAAGGTTGGCATCCTCGCGGCCGAAGGCGGTCTCGAGGATTTCAAGGGATTTCCTGAACAGGGGCTCGGCCTCGTCGTTCTTGCCCTGGAGGCTATAGACCTCGGCGAGCGCCCCGATGTTCTTACCCGCATTGGGATGATTGGGACCATGGGCCCGCTCGAAGATGGCGAGCGCGCGTTTCAGCAGGGGCTCGGCATCGGCGTAGCGGCCCTGGGCGCGACGGAGCCGCGCCAGGTTGTTGAGACTGCCGGCGACACCCGTGTGATCCGGTCCCAGCTTCTTTTCATAGATGGCAAGGGAGCGCAGGAACATCGGTTCCGCCTTGTCGAACTGGCCGAGGATCAGATAGATCGTCGCCAGGTTGTTGAGCCGGGTCGCGACTCCGGGGTGGTCGCCGCCCAGCACCTTTTCCTGGATGGCCAGCGCCCGTTCATAGAGCGGCACGGCGGCCTTGAGATCACCCTGGCTCTTGTAGACCACCGCCAGGTTGTTGAGGCTGTTGGCGACCTGATGGTGATTGGGGCCCAGAACCTTCTCGCGAATGGCGATGGCCCGCTTGAAAACCGGGATCGCCTGCTTGAGCTTGCCCTGAATCTTGTAGAGTGCGCCGAGATTGTTGAGGTTGGTCGCCAGCAGTTCGCTCTCGGGGCCGATTCGTTCGGCCTCCTTGACGGCGGCGCCGAACGCCTTCTCGGCGGTCGCGTAATCACCGCTGCGGAAGGCCTTGGCGCCCTCGGCGGCATGGGACTCGACGACGCTTTCCTGGGCTAACCCAGGCGCCGCGCACAGCAACAAACCCACAAAAACTAGGAAAAATGCGCCTTTCAAAGGCATGACTGACCCCTGACTTCAGCTACCATCGGCTATTAAACCCCCAAGCCGCCCGGTTGAATAGGGGCAGCCGCGACGGCGCCCACACCGCCATTGTCGGACCCGCGTTTTAAAGGTTAGTGTGCGGGGTGAAAAATTTGGTTAACCGAGGGTCGAGATCCTTATGAAGCCCCTGAGTTTTCTCGCTTTCCTGATTTTGATCCTAGCCGGGCCACCCGCCGCCCGGGGTGCCGAGCGGGTCGACCTGGAGCTTGTGATCGCCACCGACGTCTCGCGCTCCATCGATGAGGACGAGGCCCGCCTGCAGCGCGAGGGCGTCGCCGCGGCCTTCCTCGATCCCGGCGTGATCGGCGCCATCCGTTCCGGGACGCTGGGGCGCATCGCCGTCGCCTATATCGATTATTCGTCCGACCCCTTCAACCGGGTGATCGCCGACTGGCGCGTGATCCAGGACCAGGCGGGCGCCGCCGCCTTCGCCGAATTGTTGCTCAAGACGCCGCTGACCCACGGGCGGCGGACATCCATCTCCGACGCCATCGAGCACGGTGTCGCGCTGATCGAGAAAAACGCCTATCAGGGGACGCGGCGGGTCATCGACGTTTCCGGCGACGGCCCCAACAACCACGGCAACCTGGTGACCATGGTGCGGGACGCGGCAGTCGCCAAGGGCATCGTCATCAACGGCCTGCCGATCATGAACGACCCCGGTTCGGGCCTGCGCAGCCGCTACTACCTGCCCGACCTGGACAAGTATTACGCCGGCTGCGTCATCGGCGGGACCGGCGCGTTTCAAGTGCCGGCACGGGACTTCAAGGACTTCGCCCGCGCCATCAAGAAGAAGCTGATCCTGGAAATCGCCGGCCTGATGCCCCGCCCCCTGCCCGCGACTTCTGCCCGGTTCCTGCGCGCGAATGCCAAGCCGCCGGTGGGGCCCGGCTATCACCTCGGCTGCGATGTCGGCGAGCGGCGCCGCTACCGCGCTTGGGGCGATCTCGACAACCCGTAAGGCCATAATCTTTTCGGTTGAATCGGGCGCACCGTTACACGCCTGTTACGCCGCGACCACGGAATGACCCCGGTATCGCCCCACTTTCGCCCCACTCCCGGCCCCTGTCCGCCCCATTCCCCTGACAAGAGTGACGCTTCGCTAACGCTCGAGACAGGGGAGCAGAAACATGACCCAAGGAAGGGCACCCGCGCTGATGCGGGCCTTCGTAGTTTTCTCCATGGCCATTCCCTTGGCCGCAATCCAACCCTCGCCGGCTGCGGCCCAGGCCAATTCCCGGACCCAGGCCCAGCCACCGGCACCCGCCGCCGCCCCGGCACCCGCCGGCACCATCACGTCCAATAGTCCCGATTTCCGGGGCCTCATGATCAAGACCCGCAAGCCGGGGCACTACGTGCCGGCGCCGCTTCTCGCCACCGAGGTCGAGATCGACGTCACCGGGCCGGTCGCCCGCACCCGGGTGCGCCAGCACTACCTCAACCCGGCCAAGGCGTGGATCGAAGGCGTCTACGTCTTTCCCCTGGCCGACAAGTCGGCGGTGGACACCTTGCGCATGCGCATCGGCAAGCGCATCGTCGAAGGTGTCATCAAGCAACGCGCCGAGGCGCGCAAGATGTACGAACAGGCGAAATCCCAGGGCAAGCGCGCGGCCCTGGTGGAATCGCATCGGCCCAACGTGTTCATGTCCTCGGTCGCCAATATCGGTCCCAACGAGACCATCACCATCGAAATCGCCTACCAGAAGACGGTGCCGGTGCGCGACGGCGAATTCCGCCTGCGCTTCCCCATGGTCGTCGGCCCGCGTTACTTCCCCAAAGGCCAGGGCGCCATGCTCTTGGCCGGTGGAGGCCCGGATGAGGTTGCCCCCGATGTGCCGGCGCCGGAAGGCACGCGGGGCGCCGCCGCCGAGGGCGGCGCCAAGGACATCAAGAACATGACCTCGCCGGTGCTGCGGCCGGAAGAGGGCAAGATCAACCCGCTCGCCCTCCTGGTCCGCCTCAAGGGCGGCGCCGAGTTCGCCGCGATCAAGAGCCACCATCACCCCGTGAACATCACGGAGACAGAAGACTGCGGGCGCATCGTCAAGCTGGCCAAGGGCGCGGTCCCGGCGGACCGGGATTTCGAGCTGACCTGGCAGGCCGGCGGCGGGAACCCGGCGGCGGTTCTGTTCACCGAGGAATGGCAGGGCAAGCATTACGGCTTGGTCATGCTGACCCCGCCGCGCGACCTTGAAGACGGCATCATCGAACGGGGCCGGGAAATCATCTTCGTGATCGACACTTCGGGCTCCATGGGCGGGCGCTCGATCCGCCAGGCCAAGGCATCGCTAAAATTCGCCCTCGGGCGGCTCAACCCCGCCGACCGCTTCAACGTCATCCAGTTCAATTCCACCACCGACACGCTGTTCGCTCGCCCCGTCAGGGCGAGCGAGCGCAACAAGCTGCTGGCCATGGCCTATGTCGGCGCCCTCAAGGCCAAGGGCGGCACGGAAATGCGCACCGCGCTCTACGCCGCGCTCGATGGGGCCACCAACGCAAACCGGCTGCGTCAGGTGGTGTTCATCACCGACGGGGCGGTCGGCAACGAGCGTCAGTTGTTCCAGACCATCGCCGGCAGGCTGGGCGATTCGCGCCTGTTCACCGTCGGCATCGGCTCCGCGCCCAACCGCTATTTCATGCGGGGCGCGGCCCGGCGCGGTCGCGGCACGTTCACCTTCATCGGCTCGCCCGACCAGGTCAAGGCGCGCACCCAGGCATTATGGGAAAAGCTCGCCCGGCCGGTGGTCACCCACATTTCGCTCAATGCCGAAAGCGAAACCGCGATGGAAATCTGGCCCGATCCGGTGCCTGACCTGTTCGCGGGCGACCCGGTGTTCGTCGCCATCCGTTTCGAAGGCCGACCCGGGGCGATCGAGGTCAGGGGCAAGGCCGCCGGGGGCACCTGGCGCAAACGGCTCGACTTCGCGGGCGCGGTCAAGGGTGAGGGTATCGCCAAGCTGTGGGCCCGGGAGAAGATCGCCGGGCTCAACATGCTGCGCTACGACGGTGTCGCGGCGAAGGACATCCGCGACCGTGTCGTGGACGTCGCCCTTCGTCACGAACTGGTGACGCGCCACACCTCCCTGGTGGCGGTGGACAAGGCCATCGCCCGGGGCGACGAGCAGCCGCTGCATTCCAAGAAACTGCCGCACAACCTGCCCAACGGCTGGGAATACGACAAGGTGTTCGGCAAGCAGCTCACGACGGACCCCGCGCTGATCGGGCCGCGCAAGGCGATGCTGGACCGCGCGCGGGCACGCTTCAAGAAGGCCGAAGTCGCGGCCCTCGCCGCGCCACCGGCGGCGGCCAAAGCCGCGAAGCCGGGGCAGCCCTCAGCCAGTGCCCAGCCCCTGCAACTGCCCCAGACGGCGAGCCCGGCGGCGCTCAGCCTGATGGCGGGTCTGGCGGCATTGCTTGCCGGCCTGGGCCTGCTGCTCATGGGCCGGATCAGGCAGGCCCATGCCTAAGGGGAAATGGGGCGCCCGGCGCATCGCCGGTGCAAGCCTGCTCGCGCTGGGCGCCCTCCTCACGCTCAACGGGCTGTGGATCCCCGCCAAGGCGGTGCTCGCCCAACACCTGCTCGAGCGCGCCTGGCAGAGAACGCTCTCGGGACGGCCCGGGCTTCCTCCCTGGCCCTGGGCCGACACCTTCCCGGTCGCCCGCCTGTCGGTGGGCGGCCGGGCCGTTTTGGTGCTGAGCGATTCCGGCGGCCACGGCCTCGCCTTCGGACCCACCCATGTCTCCGGATCGGCGGCCCCGGGCGCCGCCGGGACGGTCGTGATCTCGGCCCACCGCGATACCCATTTCCGGGGCTTGGACGGAGTCAAACCGGGCGCGCTCCTCACCCTGGAAACGCCGGACCGCAGAACCCTGCGCTATCGGGTCACGGGCTCCCGGGTTTTGCCGAAGCCGAAGCTCACGATCGATGAGGGCGACGCCAAGCGCCGCCTGGTGCTCATCACCTGCTGGCCGCTCGACGGCATGATCCCGGGGCGTCCCGAACGCTTCGCGCTGTTCGCCGAAGAGGCGCCTCAGCCCGCGGCTTCGAAGATCAGGACTTCGATTCGTCGATGAACTGACCCATCTTGGATGCGACGCCGGTCTTGGCGAGTTCCTCCAGGTAAATCTTGTGGATGCGCGGGTCCTGGTCCTCGTATTCGACCTGGTTGCCGCCCTCCTTCAGCGAGGTATCGACGCCCTTGTCGAAATGCGACCGCTTCGATTCGGTGAACGGATAGCGCTGGCTGCCGAGCGCGATGGCGAGATAGCGCGCCGGGCTGGGGTCGGTGTTGAAATGCTGATGGAACATGCCGTCCGGCGGCGCGAAGACGACGCCGTGGCGCCAATCGACGCGCACGTATTCGTCGTCGGGCTTGTACCAGAGCAGGGAATAGCCCGTGCCATGGACGCAGAAGACGTGGAAATCGGCGCCGTGGCGATGGCCCTTCTTGTAGGTGCCGACCGGCATTTCCGAAGTATGGGAATGCATCAACCCATCGGCCAGGGCGAAGACGATGGAGGTGCCGCCGGCACCCCGGTTCTTCCAGCCCTGCAGTTCCATGTTCGACAGGCTGGGGACGAAGTTGGTCTCCCACATGTGGCGGCCGGGCTTGACCGGGAGGAATTCGCCGTCGCCCGCGAAGTAGTCCGCCGCCCCTACCCTTTCGGGGAATTCATAAGCGTTGTCGAAGATGAAGCCTTCATTGTGGAAGATGTTCATCATCATCGGCAGATTGGTGCCGGAACACAGCCTGGCCGATTCGGTGCCCGAGCCGTTGAAATGCTGATAGGTGGCGTTCAGCGGCAGGGCGAACAGGCTCTTGGGCCCCCACTCGAAGGTGTGTTTGCGCCCATCGGTGGCCATCACCGTGGTGGAACCGTGGCCGTCGATCACATAGACCACCTCTTCGAACAGGTGGCGTTGCTGCTCGCTCTTGCCGCCCGGTGCCAGGTCGATCAGGAACAGCGACATGAAGTCGCCCCGCCCCTTGAGGTGGACCGCCGCCCCCTTGGTCCCCATGCGCGCCCAGGGTGCGGTCTCCACCGCGAACAGGTCGACGCCGAAATCCTCGACGATGGGGATGCCCTCCCCTTTCACCCAATCGAGATAGGGGTCCAGCAGGTACTTATCGGTCACTTCCAGTTCGGCTTCCGCTTCACTCACTTTTTTTTACTCCTCCTCATTCGGACGGGATGGTGGCGGCGATCTTCTCGCCCACCATGATGGTCGGAATATTGGTGTTGGCGCAAGGGACCGCAGGCATGATCGAGGCATCCGCGACGCGCAGGCCCGCAACGCCATAGACCCGGCCGTGGGAATCCGTCACCGCGCCCGGGTCGTCGGCGGCGCCCATGCGGCAGCTGCAGGACGCATGCCAGTGGCCCAGCACGGTGTCGCGAATCCAATCGATCATGACGGATTCGTCGTTTGCGAGGTCGGCCACCGTCGGCCCGTCGGCAATCAGGGTGTCGATCAAAAAGCGGCGCAAGCTGGAAGAGGCATCCATCACCTTGCCGCCCAGCCAGGTCTGGAATTCGTTGAAGCGGCTGTAGACCGCAAGCTTGCGGGCACGGTCGGAATAGCTGATCGGGAAGATCTCCTCCACCGCGCCGCGGATGGCGGGGTTTTCCTGCAGCTTGATCATCAGCCGCGTCGCCATCACCAGGCGGTCGAGGTCGCGGGCATCCGAGCACATGTCGAAATCGACGTCGATGGGCGCGTTGGGATCGGCCGAGGTCAGGCGCACCTCGCCGGTGGAATAGGACTTGTTGGCCCACACCATGATGACGCCGAGCCGCGCGCCGATGTCGTGCCAGGCGGTCTTGTTGGTAGGGATCAGGTACATGTCGCCCTTGGGGCAGCCTTCCAGGTTGGACGACCAGCGTAGCCCCGCGAACATCTGGCGGCGCAGGCTCGCGGGAAGGCGCGCCTCGGGCTTCATGTAGCAGCCGAAATTCACCCCGGGATGCTCCATCAGGTGTTTGCCGACGCCGGGCCGGTCGGCCACCACGCCGATGCCGAGCGCCTTGAGCTCCGCCGCCGGTCCAACGCCGGAGCGCAGCAGCAAGGCCGGCGAATGCAGCGCGCCGGTGGAGACGATCACCTCCTTCGCGCGGACCTCGAACGGCCCGCCGGCATCGCGGGCCGCGACACCGGTGACCCGGCTGCCGTCGAACAGCAGGCGGTCGACCCGGGTCTCGCTGAGAATGTCGAAGTTCTCCCGCCCCCGAACCTCGGCGGTCAGGTAGCCGATGGCGGCGGAGACGCGCTGGTCGTCGATATTGCAGATGGCGATGGGGAAATAGCCGTCGGTGAAGACGCCGTTCTGATCCTGGATGTTTCCATATCCCAGATCGTCGACCGCCTGGATCACCGATTTGACGAAGCCGGGCCAGACCTCCGCCGGAATGCGGCGCAAACCGATGGGCCCGTCCTTGCCGTGCAAGGGCCCGTCGAAATCGCGGTCATGCTCCAGCTTCTTGAAGAAGGGCAGCACGCCGTCCCAATCCCAGCCGTCGGCCCCGGCGGCGGCCCAGCCGTCGTAATCGCTCGGCAACCCGCGCACGGAACACATGCCGTTGACCGACGAGCCGCCGCCGATCACCCGGCCCTGAGTGTAGCGGCGCCTTGGCCGGTTGTCGGGCGCGTTGCCGGGCCGCGGCAGGAAGGCGGCGGTCAGGTTAGGCCAGGTGAAGCGCGGGTTGGAATGCGCCGTGCCGGCGAAGCTGTCGAGGATCTCGGGCGGCTCCCGGCCCGGCGGGAAATCCTCCCCCGCCTCGATCAGCAGCACATGGTTGGCGGCGCGTTCGGTCAGGCGGCTCGCCAGCACCGAGCCCGCCGCGCCGCCGCCGACGATCACGTAATCGAACACCTTGTTCCCGAAATCCGTCATCCGCCCACCGTGATCCGTCCCCCAGGGCCGTCCCGCCCTTTGGGAAAGTCATAGCACGGGCTATGCTGGGGCTCCTGATAAAATTCCTTTAACCCGCCGAAACGAGCCCAGCCCATGACCGATGCCCAGACCGTATCCGAGCGCATGTCGGAGACCCTTGCCGGCCTGACCCTCGACGATATCCCGGAAAAGGCCAAGGAGATCGCCGTCAACGACCTGATCGACATGGCGGGGCTGTGCATCGCCGCGCGCCAGACCGATTACGTGGCCAAGATCATCGACGGGCTGGATGCGTCCGGCCCGTGCACCGCCATCGGCCACGGCCGGGCGCTGGATGCCGCGGGGGCCGCCATCGTCAACGGCGTCGCCACCCACGGCGAGGATTTCGACGACACCCTGGAAGGCGCGCCGATCCGCGTCGGCGCCATGGTGATCCCGGCAGTGCTGGCGGCCTGCGAACGGTTCGATCGCTCGGGCGCCGACGCCCTTCTCGGCATCGTCTGCGGCCTTGAGGCGATCTGCCGCTTCAACCACATCGCGCCGGGCGCGATCCATCGCGCGGGCTTTCACCCGGTCGGCGTGATCGGGGCGCTGGGGAGCACCGTCGGCGCCTCGGTGGCGCTGGGGTTGAACGCCCGGCAGATGACGCTGGCCCTCGGCATCGCCGGATCGCTCGCCTCGGGTATCCTCGAATACCTGACCGACGGCGCCTGGACCAAGCGCCTGCACCCCGGTTGGGCGGCGCAATCGGGCCTGCGCGCGGCCCTATGGGGGCGCGAGGACTATTTCGCCCCGCGCACGGTGTTCGAGGGCGGGCACAGTTTCTTCAAGGCCTTCGCGCCGAGCTACGAAAAACCCCGCTTCGATTACGCGACCCGAACCGTCGGCAAGGAATGGTTCATGGAGCACATCGCCTTCAAGCCCTATGCCTGCGGCACCATGATCCACCCCTATATCGACTGCACCATCCGCCTGGCGGAAGGCGGGGCTGATCCCGATCAGATCGAGAGCATCGTCTGCGAGACCGGCGAGGGCCTGGTCGACCGCCTGTGGGAGCCCTTGGCCGACAAGCACGATCCGCCGTCGGGCTACGCCGCCAAGTTCTCCATGCCGTTCTGCATGGCGGTGGGGTTCTATGACGGCGATGCGGGGCTCGACCAGTTCACCGACGAAAAGGCGGCCGACCCGCGCATCCTGGCGCTGTGCCGCAAGATCTCCTACGTCATCGATCCCGACAATGAGTATCCTGACAACTACAGCGGCCACATCCGCGTCACCTTCAAGGACGGCAGCGTCCAGGAGCTGCGCCAGCCCCACATGCGCGGCGGGCGCAAGGAGCCGCTGACCCGCGAACAGCTGGTCGCGAAGTTCCGCGCCAACGTCGCCTATGGCGGCTGGCCCGCCGAAGTCGGCGAGGAGCTCTTGGATTTCTGCGTGGGGATCGGCGCCGCGAAGGATCTTTCGGCGCTTTCCACCTTCCGGGTGTAGAAGCTCCCCTAGAGGCTTCCCAGCAGACCGAAGACGCCGCGCTTGCGGATGCCCCGGCGCATCAGTTCCACGTCCAGCACCTGGTGGTCGTCGACGTCGAGGTTGACGGCATTGCCGAGGGTGGAGACGAACCATTCCTGGGTCGCGCTGTCCTTGGCCTGGAAGATCAGGTCCTTGATGTCGAAGCGCGCGGCGATGTTGAGCAGCAGGTCCTCCTTGCGCTCCGCCACGCCTTCGGAAATCCCCTCCCCCTGCACCAGCACCTTCCAGGCGCCCGACTTCTGATAGGCCTCGATCTGGGCCAGCACGTAAGGCAGGCTGCGGGTCCAATCCTCGTGGCCCTTCTGGCCCGCCTCCGCCACCACATTGAGCCCTGATCCCTTGGCCATCTTGATCAACCCGCACTTGTCGTTGAGCGACATGGTGACCTGGGCCGAGGACACCTCCACCGCGTCGGCGCCGAGCTTCTTGACCGCCTGGTAGAATTCCTTCGACACGCCTTGCTGGAACGCGGCTTCGGTGGCGTCGCCGGCGAAGAACGTCCTGATCCTGGCCTTCTTCAGCGCCGCGATCTTCTTCTTCAGGAAGGCTTCCGACTGCAACCGCCAGGCGCCGATGGCGATCTTGACGACGTCGATGTGATCGCCGGCGGACTCCACCAGGTCGTCGATGCGGTTCATCCCGAGCCCCCGGTCGGCGACGATGGTCAGCCCCGTCTCGCGCGGCTTGGGCGGGCGCGGCGCGACACGGATGAAGGGAAAGGCATTCTTCGAGAGGCCGGCATCCTGGGCCATGGCGGTGTTCCTTCTCATGTCTTTTCTTGTATAACGGCGGGGACACTCAACCCGAGACGCCCTACCCTGTCAACCGGCGCGAAAGGCGAACCCATGACCCTCATCCTCGGCAACGAAGACGTCGACGGCCTGCTCACCATGAAGGACGTGATCGCCGCGCTGGAACCCGCCTATCGCAATATCGCCGAGGGCCGAGCGGTGGCCGGGGGGCGGGCCGACCTGGTCAGCGAGACTCCCTATGATTCCGGCGCGCGCTATTGGCTCAAGATGGCGTCGGGCGTCGTGCCCGACCTCG
>JAOTVC010000229.1 GCA_029863585.1 Alphaproteobacteria bacterium
CACGCAGGTTCCGGTGGCGCCGGAGCATCTCAACACGGTGTTCGCGCCGATGGTCGCGGGCATTCGCGATGACTTGCACGGTGCCGGATTTTCGGACGAAGACATCACGATTCTGCGCAGCGTCGATATGCGCTACCGCTACCAGGTCCACGAATTGAACGTGCCTCTACCGGCCGGGTGGACGGACCTGAGCGAAGCCGATTTGGAGAGGCTCTACGACCGCTTCGACCAGCTATACGAACAGACCTATGGCAAGGGCTCGGCTTACCGCGCCGCCGGCAAGGAAATCGTGACCTACCGCGTCACCGGCTCGGGCGCGCTGCCGAAACCGGCCTTGGTTCCTGCCGCCGGCGGGGATAGGGACGCCGCGGCGGCGCGAAAAGGCGAACGCGCGGCCTTTTTTACCGAATTCGGGGAATACGTGCCGGTCCCGATTTACGACATCGGCTTGATGCGCCCGGCGATGGAGATCTCTGAACCGGCGATCATTGAAACGCCCATCACCACCATCGTGATCAATCCCGGCGATCGGGCGCAAATGGACGAATTCGGCAATATTCGTATCACCGTCGGCGCCGGGGCCGCCGCAACAGAGGAGGCGGTCCATGCAGCCGAACGCTAATGCTCCCGACCGCAGGGACGTCGATCCCGTCACCTTCGAGATCCTGTCCCATCGCCTGCATCGGATCGCCAAGGAAATGGGGTCCACCATCGAGCGGGTCGGCGGCACCGTCAACACCACCCAACTACACGACTACATGGCCTCGCTCTACCGTGCCGACGGCGAGATTCTGGCGACTGGCGAATCCCAACCGTGGCATGTTGCCTGCGGCGGGTTCACTGTCAAATCGATCATCGAACGCTTCTCCCAATATGACGGGGTCAACGAAGGCGATGCGTTCTTCCTCAATGACCCTTACGTTTCAGCGATCCATCAGTCGGACGTCTACGTTGTCTCGCCCATTCATTTCGAGGGGGAATTGGTGGGATGGAGCGCGTCCTTCGTCCATGTCATGGATATCGGCGCCCTGTCCCCGGGCGGCAATTCCCCGGATGCCACCGAAATCTGCCAGGAAGGCGTGCGGGTGCCGGGGATCAAGCTTGTCGACCGAGGCACGCTGCGCAAGGACGTGTTCGATACCTTGATCAACATGACCCGCCGGCCGGACATGGTGGCGCTCGATATCAATTGCCAACTCGCGGGACACAACGTCGCCCGCAGCCGAATGCAGGAGCTCTACGCGGCCTATGGCCGCGACCTTGTGGATTCGGTGACGGCGCAGATGATCGATCATTCCGAAGCCGGACTGAGGCGGCGGCTGGAGGAGATTCCCGACGGTGAATGGCGCGAGAGCGCCACCATTGAATCCAAGGGCAAGACCTGGACCGTACGCCTGCGGCTTCGCAAGACTGGCGACGAACTGGTATTTGATTTCGACGGCACCGATCCCCAGGCCAGCACCGGGGTCAACCTTCCCTACCATGCCACCTTCGGTGCCTGCTTCGAGGGCGTGGTGGAAACCGTGGGTTATGACCTGCCCCGGAATCATGGGCTGTTTCGGCCGATCAAGACCCTGGTGCCCGAAGGCACCCTCATGAATCCCACCTATCCCGCGCCGGTCTCCATGAGCACCACGTCGGGCGGGGCGACCGCCAAATTCGTCGTGATCTCGGTGCTGAATGCGATGTTGGCAGGAAGCGAAAAGTGGCGCAGCGAGATCATGGTTCGTCTGTGGGGTGGCCGGCGTCTCAGGACTTCCGGACTCAACCAGTATGGGACGTTCTATTCGACCAGCCTCGCCATGTCGCCGCTTAGCGGGAGCGGCGCGCGCGCCACCAAGGACGGGGTGGAAACCTCGAAGCTCGACTTTATGACCTGCGCTAATGTCGAGTGGTTGGAGATGAACTGCCCGATGCTCTTCCTGTTTCGCCGCCATGCCAAGGACCGCCAGGGTGCGGGACGGTATCGCGGGGGCACCGGAGCGGAAATGGCGTTCACCGTCCACAAGGCACCCAACGGCGAAATCGACGGCGTGGCCTATGGCGTGGCTGGGTTGACTAACGGCGGCAAGGGCCTGTTCGGGGGATACCCGGCGGCGCCAAGCGTTCTCGAGCTTTACCAAGGAACGACCCTGAGCAGCCGCATCGCCGACAACGCCGTGCCGGGGCGCATGGAGGAACTGGGCGGCACGCGCACGGTTCTTCCCTACACCAACTTCAAGATCGGCGCCGATGATGTTCTCTATTACACCTTGGGCATGGGCGGCGGATATGGCTCGCCGCTGGACCGCGATCCCGAGGCGGTCCGGGTCGACGTAGAGAAGGAATTGGTGTCATTGGAGACGGCGCGCGAGGTCTATGGCGTGGTGCTGGACCGGGGGGCCTTGGCGGTGGATGTGCCGGAGACCGAGAAACTCCGCCGATCGAGACGCGAAAAACATTTGGAGGGAGCGTCATGAATCGGCCCTTTCAAGAGAACCTGGAAATTGTGGAGACCAAGAGCGGCGCCTGGGTTCAGTGCTCGCGCTGCGGACACCGATTATCGGGCACCAATAGCGACTGGCGCGTCGGCTGCGTGGTGAAGCGACTGCCGCCCGAGACCATGGGGCCCCATCGGGAGCTGATGGAAGGGCGATTGATGTTGGAAGAGCTCTACTGCCCCAATTGCGGCGTCACCTTCGACGCCTCGGTCGTCGAAACCGAGCCCTCTGTCGACGATATCTCGTTTGCTTCCGGCCGGCCGGCTCGGCGCAAGGGCAAGAAAAGCACAGCTCCGGAACCCATCACTCTGGACCCGGCCTCGACGGCGGTAATCGCATTGGACCTGCACGTCAAAGCCTGCGACCCGACTCATGTCGGCCATGAATTGGTGCATACGGTGCCAGGATTCCTTGCCCGCGCCCGGGCGGCGTCTGTTCCGGTGATCTTCATCGTGCCGGCGTGGGACAAGGGGAAGCCGGAGGATCGCATCGCCGAGCCCATGGGCTGGCAAAGTAGCGAACCCGTCCTCTACCCCCACGCCTACGACAAGTTCGCCAGTGGTGAGTTATTGCCGCTGCTGCAAAGTTGGGGAACGGAGACGATCGTTTTTCTCGGCGGATCGGCCAATTTTTCGATGCTTTACACGGGATCCACCGCGGCGCGCGTCCACGGTTTTTCCGTGGTCGTGCCGGTGGACGGTATCTATGCCCATTCCGATTACGAGATGGAGTACGCCCTGTACCAGTTGACGGTCATCCCCCGGATGCACGACAAGTTCTCGTTCACCACCCTCGATGGAATTACTTTTCGCTGAGGTGGAAAATTCCCGGGGCATCGCTGCCGACACGAGGGATCATCTTTTAATCTTATGGTTCCGCGTCTGAGCAGTAAACAGGAATAGGGAGGAAAGCCATGTCTGAAGGTCACGTCTCTTGGAAGTTCGTGCTCATCGCCGTGAGTGCGACGGTTCTCGCCGGTGCTCTCCCGAATCAAGCGATAGCTAAAGACGATGTCCCCAAACAGATCAAATTCGTAATCGGTACCGGAACGGGTGGAGGCTTTGACAGGTACGGGCGCCTCACGGCCCGCTACATGAAAAAGCATTTCCCGGGCAACCCAAGCATCATCGTGCAGAACATGCCCGGGGCAGGGGGTATTAAATCGTTGAGTTGGTTGGCCAACGTTGCTCCCCGCGACGGCAGCGCCGTCGCTACCATGTCTTCCTCGGCGGTGTTCGCGCCTCTGCAAGGGCTACCGGGCGCCACCTACGACGCGACAAAGTTCAACTATCTCATCAGCCTGGACCGCCTCTCCAACCTTCTGATCGTTTGGAACACGACTCCGTATAGATCAGCCAAGGACGCGTTTGAAAAGGAGATCATCATTGCCAACGCTTCCGGGCCGACGGCCATCATCCCGATCATGTACAACCGGTTGTTGGGCACCAAATTCAAAGTGATCACAGGCTACAAGGGGACGAACCAAGTTCTCCTGGCGCTGGAACGCGGCGAAGGGGAGGGAGCGTTCAACCTTTCTTGGTCTAGCATCACGACCAAGCCCCGCCTGCTGAAGGACCGTCTCATTCGTATCCTCATGCAGTTGACGTTTGATCCGATCGATGACGCAAGGCTTTCCGGAGTTCCCACGCTTTCCGAATACATCAAGGGCGGCATCGAGAAAGACATGCTCGAGATCCTGCTGGCTAAACAGGAAGTTGGGCGGGCGATCATCGCTCCCCAAGAATATGTCGCCGGGACTCGTCAAAATTTATCGAGATGCTTTAATCAGGGCCGTCAACGATCCAGGTTTCCGGGCCGACGCAAAAAAAAGAAAACTCACGCTCAAGATCACCGCGGGTGACAAAGTGGCGGCTTATGTTAGGCGCATCTATTCATTGCCAGAATCGACCGTCCAGCGTCTGCGTGAGGAAATGGAGCTTGCCAAGCGGAAGGTCCCGCAGAAAAAAAAGAAATAGGGCATGGTTTGTGCCGTTCGCAAAGCGGGTGGAATGCCCCCCTAGAAGTGGTCCGATCGATCTGAGAGGATTTGGCGCATTTGACCTTTGAAGGAGGTTTGAATGAGCCGGAAGAGATACACCCCGGAACAGATTATCGGCATGCTGCGGGAGGCTGAGGTTGGGCTCTCGCAAGGGGAGAAGGTCGGCCAAGTGTGCCGCCGCTTAGGCGTATCGGAACAGAGCTATTACCGTTGGCGCCGGGAGTATGGCGGCCTGAAGGTCGAGCAAGCCCGACGGCTGAAGGAGCTTGAGCGTGAAAACACACGTCTTCGTAAGGCGGTGTCGGATCTGACGCTGGACAAGCTGATCCTGAAAGAGGCGCTTGAGGGAAACTATTAAGCCCCACCCGCCGCCGGCATTGCATCGAGCATGTCAGGTCCAAGTTGGATGTATCGGAACGCAGGGCCTGTCGTGTCATCGGCCAGCACCGTTCGACCCAGCGCAAGGAACGTCATGGCCGGTTCGATGAAGAGGCCCTGACGGAAGCGATCATTGATCTGGCCAGTTCGTATGGCCGCTACGGCTATCGGCGCATCACGGCCTTGCTCAAGCAACAGGGTTGGCATGTGAACCCCAAACGGGTACAGCGCATCTGGCGACGGGAGGGGCTGAAGGTCCCCAGCAAACAACCCAAGAGAGGGCGCTTGTGGCTCAATGACGGGTCTTGTGTCCGTCTCAGGCCCACCTGGCCCA
>JAOTVC010000046.1 GCA_029863585.1 Alphaproteobacteria bacterium
CACGAATTTCGATCGTAATTTTTCGGGCGTTTCGGCGACCATCGCCAACCTGCTTCCGATCCAGGCCGAGGAGCTCGAGGTCGGCCTGCTGGGCCGGGATCTCGGCCTCGAAAAGATTGTCCGCCTGCGGTGGTCGGACGTGTTCCAGCGGGGCTGGCGGCGGCCCCGGGGCAAGCCCTTCTCGATCTGGCACGTGCGGCGGAATCTGGAAATGGAATGGGCGATCATCGCCCGCGACGTCCTGCGCATGCCGATCCGCACGGTCTTCACCTCGGCCTCCAAACGGCGGCATTCGCGCCGGCCCCGGTGGTTGATCAGCCGCATGGATGCGGTGGTTGCGACGACCGAGGAGGCGGCTTCCTACCTGTCCAACGTCTGGTCGGTCGTGCCCCACGGGATCGATACCAGCACCTTCGTTCCCCCGGCCGACAGATCGGCCGCGTGGCGGGCGTTGGGCTGGCCCGGTGAGATCGGCGTGGGCATTTTCGGCCGCATCCGCCGTTCCAAGGGCACCGACCTGTTCGTCGAGGCGATGTGCCGGGTGCTGCCGGATTTCCCCGGGGTTACGGCATTGGTCAACGGCATCGTCACGCCTCAGCACATGCCGTTCGTCCGTGGCTTGCGCGAACGAATCGCGGCCGCCGGCCTGACGGAGCGTTTCGTCTGGTCCCATGCCGACGACTATGCCGAGCTGATCAAGCGCTACCAGGGAGTGTCCGTGATGGTCGCCTGCCCCCGGCGTGAGGAATTCGGCCTGACCCCGATCGAGGCCATGGCCTGCGGCGCGCCGACGTTGCTGTCGGACACCGGAGATTTCCGCAACATGACGGTGGAGGGCGAGACCGGATTCATCGTGCCCGTAGGCGATGTCGATGCACTGGAGACCCGGCTGCGTGAGATGCTGGCCAACCCGGCCCGTCTTGCCGCCATGGGCATCGCGGCCCGGCGCAAAGCCGAGCAGGAGCATGATGTTCATGGGGAAGTCGCCGGAATCCGCGCCGTCTATGACCGGCTCTGGGCGGCGGGCTAGGGTCGGGCCTCAGGCGGTGCGGTGCGCCGATACCACCAGGTTGCGGCCGTAGACCGACTGGTCCGAGGCGCAGGTTTCCCAATAGCGGCGCTCTTCCCCGCTCTCCGCCTTGGCGGCCCGGCGCCGGCAGTAGCGCGCCTGAGGCAGGCCGAAGATCTTGGTCCAGGCGTGTTTCGGTTTCGGCTGGTCAAGATCGTGCAGGGTGATCTCGGTGAAGCCCGCCAGCGTCAGGTAGAGATACAGCCAGGCAAACGACCACGGCGTGATGTGCATGTGGGTGCCCGGTTGGATGGCTCCGGCGAGGCTGGGGAAGCCCGGAAAAAAGCCCCGGGTGAGAAATTTCAGCTTGGCTTCGGGATACCAGATGTTGGGCGTGGTGACGACGATGTGGCCGCCGGGGGCAAGGTGCCGGGCGGCGGACCTGAGCAGCGCCAGCGGGTTGCCGACGTGTTCGATCCCCTCGCAGCAGACGATGGCGTCATAGGTGCCGAGATCGTCGGGCACGCCGGCGTCCAGATCGGCCGCGCAGAAAGCGCTGTAGCCCGCGGGCTTGGATTGGAACAGGTCGATCCCGTCAATCTCGGTCTCCGGGGGAAGCCGTTCACCCAGCCAGCCGCTGCCCGACGGCATGTCCAGCACGCGTGCCGGCGCCCAGTCCCCGAGCAGCCGGGCGACCGGGTCCATATAGACTTTCAAGCTGCGATCCAAATTGCGCTGCGCCGCCGGCCACTGGCCGCGGCCCCCTTCTCTCGCCTCGGGGCGCGCATGATAATGCTGTTTCCCCTTGAGCGGAATAGAGCTAGAACGGTCGCGCAATGCAAGGATACCTGAACGCCCCGCCCCGATGAGCGAAACTTTGCAACATTCCAGGCAAGCGCCGAGCCCCCGCTATCAAGAGCTCAGCCGCGTCTACCGTTCCGCCCACGAAGACGGGCTGACGCCCGAAGGCGACGGCAAGAACCTGTTCGCCGGCAACAGCCTATTGCCCCATGTGGAGATCATCCGCGAGTTGGTCCGGGCGACGGGGGCGAGAGACCTTCTCGATTACGGGTGCGGCAAGGCGGGCATCTACAAGCGGGATGACGTGACGCTGAAAAGTGGCGAGAGCATCGGTCCGATCCGCGATTACTGGGGTGTCGACAGCGTAAGCCTCTACGATCCCGGGGTGGCGGAATATTCCGCCCTGCCCGAGCGCACCTTTGACGGCGTGGTGTCCACCGATGTCCTTGAACACATCCCGGAAGAGGACATTCCCTGGGTGCTGGGGGAGCTTTTCGGGTTCGCGGACAAGTTCGTATTCGCCAATATCGCGAGCTATCCCGCGACCAAGATCCTGCCCAACGGCTGGAATGCCCATGTGACGGTCCGGCCGGCGGATTGGTGGGCCGACCGCATAAGGGCGGCTGCCAAGGGCTGGCGCGGGCAACGGTACTATTTCGTGGTTTCGGAGAAACGCGCAGGGTTTGATAAACTTGTCGGCAAATTGACCGCGCGGGGCAAGATGAGACTGACCGAAATCGTGTACCCTTGAACCCCGGATTTCGGCCGGCAAGATTTTACAGGCATATCGGACCAAGCCGTGAAACTGACCGCCGCCCAAGCCAGTGCTAACGCGAAACTTCCGTCTGCGAAATGGCGGACGGTCCGCCGCCGGTTGCGGGGCGGCACGGTGATGCCGCTGGTTCAGCCGTCCTTCGCGCTGCAAAGCCATGATCTGGTGTTCACCATGGGCAGCTGCTTCGCCCGCAACATCGAAAAGCACTTGGCGCGTTGGGGTTGCCGCGTTCCCATGCTGGAATTCTCCCTGCCCGAGCACGAATACGGCTTCAACAATCCCGCCGACACCCTCACGATCTACAACACGCCGTCCTTCCGCCAGGAGATCGAATGGGCGGAGCGGATTTTCGCCCGTGACAGCGCCGTCGTGGACGCCGATTGCGATCACTTCCTCTACGAGGTCGAAGACGGCTTGTTTGCGGACCTTGGAATGAACCGGACCTATCCGGCCCCCCGGGCGCGCTGCGTCGAGCGGCGCCAGCAGGTGTTCGACCTCTATGCCACGGCTTTTGCGGCCGACTGCATCGTCATGACGCCGGGCGTGTCGGAGGTGTTCACGAACACGCGGACCGGTTTCGTCAGCAATCCGACGCCCATCAATCGCGGCAAGTTCATGAACGCCGAGGAATGGGAGTTTTCCGTCCTGGACTACGAGACGTCGGTTTCGGATTTGCAGACCGTGATCGACCTTGTCCGCAAGCACAACCCCAAGGCCAAGTTCCTGATCTCGACCTCGCCGGTGCCGCTTCACACCAGTTTCAGCGGGCTGGATATCGCCGTCGCCAATGCGCGGTCCAAGGCCATCCTGCGCGCGGCCTGCGAGACCGTCGCCGAATCCCGGGACCAAGTGGATTATTTTCCGAGCTACGAGGCCGTGACCCTGTCTTGGTGGCGGGTCTGGCAGCGCGACCGGCGCCATGTCTCGGATTACTTCGTCGGCAAGGTCGTCGCCAACCTGGCGTCGCACTACATGCCGGAGCTCGGGACCACGCCGACGGACACCCGGTCCTTCGAATACAGCATCGGCGAGCGGATCGCCAAAGCCATTGGTCTCAGGTCCTGAGGAGCGATGCCGATCGTGTTGCGGGCGGCCGCATCTGGGGGTGCCACGGGATGCATCTATGGTATAAGGCAGCACAATCTGGCGCGTCCCGCCGGCCGCGGCCGGGAGCCTTCCCGCCGCATGGGGATGCGGCGCCTTGAGAGAGAACCGGCTTTCGACATGGTAGCTTTGTGACATCGCCCTTCCCCGTCTATATCGGCTTCGACCGCAGGGAGCCGGAAGCCACCGAGGTCGCCCGGCTGTCGCTGGACGCGACCAGCTCGATCCCCCTTCGGGTGACCGAGTTGCGCGAGGACGAACTGCGGGCGCAGGGGGTCTACGACCGGCCGTTCAGGATGGAGGGGCAACAGAGGTTCGACGTGCGGGACGGCAAGCCGTTTTCAACGGATTTCTCCTTCACCCGCTTTCTGGTTCCCGTGCTGCAGGAATTCGACGGCTGGGCGCTGTTCTGCGACGGCGACTTCCTGTTCCGCGCGGACCTCAAGGACCTGGTCGCGCTGGCCGACGATTCCAAGGCGGTGATGGTGGTCCAGCACCGTTACGAACCACCGGAGACGACGAAGATGGACGGCCAGCGCCAGGAGCGCTACTTCCGAAAGAACTGGTCCAGCCTGATCCTCTGGAATTGCGGCCACAGTGCGAACGCCGCCTTGACCCGCAAGGAAGTCAATCATCGCCCGGGATCTTTCCTGCATGGCTTCCAATGGCTCGAAGACGATCAGATCGGCGCCGTGCCGGAGCAATGGAACTGGCTGGAGGGGTGGTCGTCCCCCGATATCGTGCCTTCGGCGGTCCACATGACGCGGGGCGTGCCGACGATGCCGGGATACGAAAACATTCCCTACGCCGAAGAATGGCGAACTTATCTCACAGCGGGCCAGAAACTGAGAGCCCTCTAAGGTCCGGGAGGCCTCTCATGCCGGGCGCCGGACGGGGTGACGGCAGGGCCGCGCGCCCGGGCGTGCGGTTCATGATCGCCGCGGCCAGGGGTGGTCCGGTGCCGTGGTATCTTGGCGGCCGGTCGCAGGCACAGGGGATCGTTGGGATGGGTAAGGGCCCATGAGTGAACGGTCGGGCATGATCGCAGACGGGTTGTGGCGCCGGTACAAATTGGGCCGCGACCGCCTGCGGGCGATGAAGCGCCAGATCCTGCGCGCACGAACCGCCCCGGAACTGGCCCGCCGCCATTCCGCCTACAGCAAGGCGGTTGCGCGCCGCGATTGGAGGACGGCGCAGGCCGCGGCCAGGGACCTTGCCCGTTCGGCGGTGGCCCATCACGACCGGCGCGTGTTGCAGGAAATGATGCATGCGCTGGAGCGGCTCGACTGTTACGGGGATATTGCGCCCGTCCACCGCGCCTGGCGAGAGGCCCTGTCCGACGGGCCCCGAAAGCCGTGGCGCGGGGACGATCTCGCCGGCAAGACGCTGATGATCGATTTTACCGAAAGGCACGAGAAGGGCCTCGGCGTGGCGCTTTCGGGGGCGAGCCTCGCGGCCAAGGCCGCCTGGCGCGCGGCGCGGACCATCGTCGTTGTGGAGCCGCGCCTTGTCCCCTTGTTCCGTCGCAGCCTGCCCGGTGTCGAGGTTCGCGACACCGCTACGGGGGACGCGGAAGAGATCGATTTCATTGCCACACGGGGCGACCTGATCGGCGACTTTTTGCCGAAGGCGGCCGGCGACGATCCGGAATTCCAGCCCCTTGCCGCGGACCGCGAGAAGACGGCGGTCCTTCGCGCGCGCTATCTTGCGGGCAGCGAGCGGCCCTTGATCGGGTTGTTCTGGCGCTCCAGCCATTTCGGCAAGGACCTTCCCGGACTGGATGACTGGGCCCGGTTCATTGCCGGCGTGGACGGCGACTTCGTTTCCCTGCAATACGGCGACGTGACAGATGATATCGCCGCCCTCGGCGCCGATCGGGTGATCCTCGATCCCACTATCGATCAGATGTCCGACATGGACGGCTTCGCCGCGCAGGTTGCCGCCCTCGACGCGGTGGTGGGGATTTCCGGGACGCCGATCCACCTCGCCGGCGCCTTGGGCGTTCCCACCCTGGTTCTGCGCGACGACTGGTTCCGCCGGCAATGGTCGGTGATGAGCGACCGCGTGCCCTGGTATCCGGCCCTTCGGGTGGTCGGCAAGGATGGACGGCCCTGGCGCGCGGTGCTCGAAGAGGCTAGGGAGACCCTCGGGACCCTTCTCGGCGCGGGCCGCGGGGGGCGATCATGACCGGCGGGCCGGGCCAGGGCGGCGGCGCCCAGCGGGACCTCAGGCTCAATATCGGCTGCGGCGGCAAGCCGCGCACCGGCTGGGTCAATGTCGACAAGTTCCCAAGCGGCCAGGAAGACCTGGTGGGCGACATTTGCGCCGGGCTCGACCTGCCGGACGGCTGCGCGCGGGAAATCTTGTTGGACAATGTGATCGAGCATCTCGACTCGATCCCCGACGCCATGGCGGAGCTTCATCGGTTGCTGGCGCCGGGCGGGCGTCTCGAGATCCTCACGCCGCACTACTCGTCCGCCGCGTCGTGGCGCGATCCCACCCATGTCAGCCACCTCGGCTTTTTCTCGCTGGATTATTTCTGTTCCGGCCACCGGGCCAATTACACCGGCGACTTCCGGTTCGAGATGGCGGAAAAGCACCTGTCCTTCGGCGGCAACCTGCTTGGGTTGATCGGCCGCGGGCTGTTCGCCCTTTGGCCCGACAAATGGGAGAAGCGCTGGGCCTTCATGTTCCGGGCCTCGACGCTTCGGGTCGTGATGACCAAGCCCACCGCGTCTGCGGAGCCAACGCCCGGCTGACCGCGGCCGGCCCCCGTCATTGCGGGCGCCGTCATTTCGTGAAGATGTAGTTCTTCGCCTTGCCCGCCGCGCGGTCACCCTGGTCGGCGGGCCGGAAGCCGCTTGCTTCGATGATATCCAGGCAGGCCCGGTATTCCTCGTGGCGGTCGAACATTTCGACCAGGATCGACCGGCATTGGGGGTTCGACAAGGTGGACCTGGCGCCTTGCAGAACCAGGAGTTCGTTGCCGTCGACGTCGATCTTGATGTGGTCGGGGACAAAGCCGGTCTTGGCCACGAAATCATCGACGGTGATGCCGGGGCTGCCCTGGGAAAAGCCTTCGCCCAATACCTCGCCCTTCCAATTGACGTTGCGGTCGAAAGACGACCGGGCGCCGCCCCAGCGGTATTCCCCGACATTGAGCTCGGCCACCTTGGATTCCGAATGGATCGAAAAGGGATAGGCAATGACCCGTCCGCCCAGCCCGTTATCGGCGATGTTGAGGTTGAGGAGCGCGAAGTTCAGCGCATCGGGCTCGATGCACCTGACCTCGTGGCCCTTAAGCCCGGCATAGAGCGAATAGACACCGACGTTGGCGCCGATATCGAGAAGCTTGGCATGGGCCGCGAAGCCATCGATCCAGGCGATGGTCTCGGGCTCCTTGGTGGAAAACGTCTCGGCGCGCATGCGTGTCATGTGGCCGAAATTGCGCAGGGTGAACACCGTCCGGCCCAGGTGGACCACCCGGTGCCGGCGCGCGAGGACCCGCTTGGTCACGGACCCGCCCAGACGGGTGAAGGTTTTCCGAAGCTTGGCGAAGGGGTTGAAGGCCATGGCGCTGAAACGGTTCACAGCCGGTTCGGGCAGGCGCTTGTCGATACGCCCTGGCGGCTGAACGGGAGACGAATGAGACAACATATCCAATTTTGCCCGGTTGTATATCCCGGTTGTATATATTGAAGCCCCGCCGCTCTCAGAAGCCGGCGGCGGGACCCAAAGACCTGTTCGAGGTGCCGATGCTCCATTTCGAGCACATGAAGCTGGATTACGAACCCTATCCCGTCGGGCTGATCCCCGGCGTCTTGGATGCCGCCGCGTACGACGCGTTGCTGGCCGCCTATCCGCCTGTCGATCTGTTCCGCTATATGCCGAAGCTCGGCAACAAGTACTCGCTGTCGTCCTCCAACCACCGCGAGCTCTATTACAGGTTTCTCGCCGATACGCCGGTCTGGGCGCGGTTCCACGACTACATCCTGAGCAAGGATTTCATCGAACAGACGTTTCAGGCGCTTGCCGAGAACCACATCGATCTCGGCCTGAAACGTTATCGCGTGGTGTCGGGAAAGCGGAGCAACCACGCCAATGCCTGGAGCCGGTTGACGCGTACCACGGAGCTGTCCGCGCGATTCGAATTTTCCATGATGAATGGGGTGGGCGGGCATATCCGCCCCCATACCGACACGGCGCGCAAGATCGTGACCTTCGTGTTCTCCATGGTGGTCCCGGGGGAATGGGAGGAGGGCTGGGGCGGCGGCACGACGGTGGTGCGGCCCAAGGATCCGAGCAACATGTTCAATCGCGTCAACCGCTATCTGGATTTCGAAGACGTCGATGAGGTGAAGACCTTCCCCTTCCTCCCCAACCAGGCCCTGATTTTCGTCAAGACCTTCAATTCCTGGCATGCGGTCATGCCGATGACGGCACCGCGCGATGACAAGTTGCGCAAGACCATCACCATCAATATCGAGAGCAAGCGCTAGGACCGCCGATCGCCGCGCCGGGCCCAGCGGGCCGTCGGTCCTCGCCACGGGGAATCCAAGATGATAGGTTTTCCGCCACCCGACCGCGGACGCGGTGCCCAAGCACCCGGACCGGCCCGCGTCCGCTGACGGAACCGAACGCCGCCGATGCCAGATCGACCGACCATCTCCGCCATCCTCATCACCCGGGACGAACGCGATAACATCGCCGATTGCCTCGCGGCCCTGAGCTTCTGCGATGAGATCGTCGTCGTCGATTCCGGCAGCGCCGACGGCACCCCCGACATCGCCCGGGAACACGGCGCCAAGGTCTCCATCGAAGCCGATTGGCAGGGCTACGGCGTGCAGAAGCAGCGTGCGCTCGACCGCGCCGGATCCGATTGGGTGCTCGCGGTCGATGCCGATGAACGCATTCCGGAAGCGCTGCGCGATGAGATCCTGGTCGCGGTGGCGGCGGCGGGATTCGCGGGCTACCGCATCAAGCGGCTCAACTGGTTCCTGGGCCGGCCGCTGCGCCACGGCGGCTGGTATCCCGATCCGGTGCTGCGGCTGGCGCGACGCGACGCCGCCCGGTACAAGCCCGCGATCGTCCACGAAACGCTCTTGGTGGACGGCCGGGTGGGGGACCTGGAGGCGCCGATGGAGCATCTCAGCTACCGCACCATCGACGACGTCCTGGCCAAGATGCGCCGCTACGCCCTTGCCTCGGCGGAGGCGCGGCGGCGCGACGGCGCCGCCGGCGGCCTGGGCTCGGCGCTTTTGCGCGCCAAGTTCACCTTCCTCAAGACGTATTTCCTGCAGCTCGGCCTGCTCGACGGCGGCCGCGGCCTGGTGGCGGCCATCGCCCGCTCCCAGGAGACCTTCTGGCGCTATCTGGCGGCCGGGTGGGAAGACAAGCAGTGAACCTCGCCGTCATACGCTGGCGCATGGCCGCGAGCGGCGGCGTCGAGCGCTTCCTCTTCGACATCGCCCGCAGGCTCCAGCAGCGGGACGTCGCCGTGACCCTGATCACCGAACCCTTCACCCCGGCCGAGCCCTTCGCCGGCCGCATCCTGGACCTGCCCCGCTCCCACGGCGGGCGCGCCGCGCGGTTTCGCCGATTCCAGGCCACCGTGGGCGAGGTTCTGGCGCGCGAAAGCTTCTCCCTCGTGCAGTCCCATGAACGGGTGCTGACGGCGGACCTCTACCGTGCCGGTGACGGGGTGCATGCCGCCTGGTTCGCCCGCCTGCAACGGAGCCGCCCGAAATGGCGGGCGGCGGGCATGCGCCTCGATCCCATGCACCGGCTGTACATGGCGACGGAGCGCCGCATGGCGCAAGAGACTTCTATGCTGTTCGTCGCCAACAGTTCCCTGGTCGCGCGCGAGCTCGGCGAATTCCTGGACCTGCCGGAAGCCCGCATCCGCCTGATCGAGAACGGCGTCGATCTCGACCGTTTCGCTCCCGCCGACGATGCGGCGCGGGCCAAGGTGCGCCAAGATTTGGGCCTGCCGCAGACCGGGCCGGTGGCCGCCTATGTCGGCTCGGGCTTCGAACGCAAGGGCGCCTTTCACCTGGTCCGGGCGCTGGCGGACCCGGAATTGCGGGACCTCAGCGTCGTCATTGCCGGGCGCGACAAGGCGGAAGGGACGCTGCGGGAGCTGGTCGCACGGCTCGGCCTTGGCGGCCGGGTCCACATTGGCGGGCCCATCGCCGATGTGCGCCCGGTTCTCCATGCCGCCGACATGTTCGTCCTGCCGACCCTCTACGACCCCATGCCCAACGCGGCGCTGGAGGCGCTGGCCTGCGGCCTGCCGGTGGTGACCACCCCCGATGCGGGGATCGCCGAAGCGATCAAGGAGACCGGCGCCGGCGCGGTCGCGGCCCGCGACGCGGAGCCGCTGGCGGCGGCGCTGGTCGACGTGCTGGGCCGGATCACAGATGCCCGTGCCGCGGCCCGCGGTTTGCGCCCCCGTTACGCTCTTACCGAAACGGTGGACAAGTGGCTCGAACTTTATCGGGAGTGGGCATGAGCGCGGCACCGGGCCTTCGCATCCTGCATACCGAAGCGTCGCTTGGATGGGGCGGGCAGGAGATCCGGCTCCTGACCGAGGCCCAAAGTTTCGCGCGCCACGGCCACGCGGTCCGCCTGATCTGCGATCCCGACAGCGACATCGCGGCGGCGGCACCGGAGTTCGGCATCGAGGCCGAGACCCTACCGCTCAAGAAGAAATCGATTTCCGCGCTCGGTGCCATGCGCCGGGCGATGGCAAGCTGGCGTCCCGATATCGTCAATTGCCATTCCAGCATCGACCACTGGCTGGCGGCGATCGGTCGCATCGGCCTGCAGCCGAGGCCCGCCATCGTCCGCACCCGGCATATCAGCGCGCCGGTATCGCGCAACCGCCCGACCCGCTGGCTCTACAACCGGGGTTGCGAGCACGTGATGACGACGTCGGAGGCGATGGTGGAGGAACTGACGGCGGACCGGTTCCTGCCGCTGGGCCACGTCACCGCCGTGCCGACCGGGATCGACATTGCCCGCTTTGTCCCGGGCGATGCGGCCGCCGCGCGCCGGGCGCTCGGGATCGATGGGCCGGCCTTCATCTTTGGTATCGTCGCGACCCTGCGGTCCTGGAAGGGCCACAGGTTCCTGCTCGATGCCCTGGCCGGGCAGGACGGCGGCGATGTCCGCCTCCTGATCGTCGGCGACGGCCCCCAGGAGGAGAATCTCCGCAATCAGATCGCGCAACTCGGGATCGGCGGCCGGGTGCAGCTTGCCGGCCGCCAGGAGGACGTGGTGCCCTGGCTGCAGGCGATGGATGTCTTCGTGCTGCCCAGCACCGACAACGAAGGCGTGCCCCAGGCGTTGTTGCAGGCGATGGCCTGCGAACTGCCGGTGATCGCCAGCGCCGTCGGCGGAATCCCTGAAGTCCTTGCCGGGCTTGAAGCCGGCGTCCAGATCGCGCCGCGCGATGCCGGCGTCCTGGCCGAGGCCATGGCCGGGACGCGGGCGGCGCTTCCCGATGGGGCGGCGCGCGCGGCCCTGCGCCGCCGGGTCGAGGAGCGCTATACCATCGAAGCGATGTATGAATCCGTGCACGGCATCTTCGAACGCGCGTGCGGTGCCGCCGCGGCCGGGGAATGAGGGGGACCATGAAGACCCTTATCGTCGCCAGGCATACCGGCTTCGGCCTCGATCAGGATGCCCGCATCCTGAAAGCCGCCCTCGCCGATATCGGCATCGCGGCGGAGGTCGCCCGGCCGCGGGACTTGGGCCTGCTGGCTGCGTTGCGCCGCCGCCATGTGGCCGACCGCATCATCCATGTGGAGCGGGTACACACCCGCTGGCTGCGGGCGGCGCCCGAGCATCTGGTGGTGCCCAACCAGGAACGCTTTCCCGAGCGCAAGCTCCGCGCGCTCAGGCGCGTCGACCGCGTGCTCGCCAAGACCCATCATGCCGAGGTCATTTTCCAGGATCTCGGCCTGCCCGTGACCTACATGGGATTCATGTCCGAGGATTGCGCCCGGCCGGGTTCGGAAAAGGACTACGGGCGCTGCCTTCACCTGGCCGGCCGCAGCACCATGAAGGGCACCGAGGACGTGATCGCCGCCTGGGCGCGGCATCCGGAATGGCCCGAACTGACCCTGGTGCAGGACCCGTCCCGTCCGCGGCCCGAGGTGCCGGCCAATGTCGATCTGGTGCGCCGCTATCTCGATTTGGATGAACTGCGGGCGCTGCAGAATGGCTGCGGCATCCATCTGTGCCCGTCGCGGTCCGAGGGGTTCGGCCACTACATCTCAGAGGCGATGTCGACGGCGGCGGTGGTGATCACCACGGACGCACCGCCGATGAACGAGCTGGTGGACCCGGCTTCCGGTCTGTTGGTCGCGTCCGGGCGGCAGGAAACTCGGCATCTCGGCGCGTGCTATTACGTCGATCCGGAGGCCCTTGATGCCCGAATCGAAGAGGCCCTTGCCATGGATTCGGCCGCCAAGGCGCGGCTCGGCCAACAGGCGCGGCGCCGCTATGAAGCGCTGACAAAGGAATTTCAGGTCCGGATCAAAGAGATTTTTGCCGAATTTTCAAACCGGCCCGGGTCCTAGATCACGGATCCCGTCACGGGATCGTGAGCCTGCCACGGGCGCTCCGATGACCGCGCCAGGGCCCGGCCATCGGGGCGGTCAGGCACTTTCCAAGAACTAGCGATTGCACCGCCCGCCCCCGCGCGGCCCGGGGCTGTGCAGATCATCACGGCGCCTCACGTTTCCTTCTCGCCCATATGACCGGGCTTGATTTCCATCGCCGCGGCGCGGGGCTTAGCGTCGTCTCCGGTCTCAATCGGAAAAACAGGAGACAAACGATGAAAAAGATCTTGATTCCCCTTTCCATCGCTGCCCTGACCCTGACCGCGATCGGCGCCGGCGCCGTCCAGAAATCCGTGCAGGCTGCCGACCAACGGTTGGATTTCCCCACGAACGCCCAAGAGAATGAAGTTCATTCCCGCCAGATCGCCGGTCAACGGCTGAGCCTCCCCGGCAACGCCGATGAGACCGACGAGCATTCCCGCGGGCGCGCCGATCGGTCGCTGGAGGACGAGTATCCCGCGCCGAGCGGCGACGGCGGCAGCCCTGACATCCGCTTCCCGGGCGTTCCCAGCCCCTGACGAATGCGCGTCCCAGCGGGCGGCGCGGCTTTACCCGCTCCCCTCCCGCCCGTGCCCCCGCAATGCGGGACGAGGAAGGGCCGCCCTTGCGGGCGGCCCTTCGTTTACCCGTGGACCGTGGCGAGACGGCTCAGCGCTCGGCGGTCGGGAGCTCTTCGCCCTCCTTGGCCATGTGGCTGCCGTAGGACCCGCTGCGGGTCGGGCGGATGCCGGTCATATCGGTCTTGGTGTCGTAATTGATGTGCTGGTTGGCGCTGTGGGGGCCGGTCCGCGTTCCCATCAGGATCATCGGCCCGTCGCCGGTATTCTCCAGCTTGTAGAACGACCCGCCTTCGATCAGCGCGACCATGCCCGGTTTGAGCACCGACGCATTGCCGTCCGGGAAGCTCATGGTGCACTCACCTTCCAACAGCAGAAAGGTCTGGTCGCCGGGATGGCAGTGCATGTCGTCATGATCGCCCGGATTGGGATAGTAGTGCATCCAGGCATGCATCTTCTTGGTGTCCATGATGATCTTGCGCTTCTTGCGCTCATGGGCGAGGCCGAGGACGTCCTCGATTTCAATGGCCATTGCGATTCCCTCCATTAATTCTCGTTTGCCCTAGTCTAACCAATTATTTGCCCGCGCGCTCCGGGCAACATCTTCCGCCCCCCGGCGGCACGGTCAGTCCGTGCCGTCTGCCAGGCCGTCGAGACTACCCGCCAGCTCCACCTGCCCGTTTTCCCGCGCCAGTTCCGCCGCGGTCTTGCCATAGAATCCGCCCTCGCCCTTGCCGCGCAGGCGCAAGTCCGCCCCCGCGCGTGCCAGGGCCTCGGCAATGACCGGCCGATGGTTGACTACCGCCAGCATCACCGCGCTGAGGCCGAATTTGGCGGTCACGTTGAGATCGGCGCCGGCCTCGATCAGGCGCCGGACGATCGCCTCGTGTCCGCGGGGCGCGGCCAGCATCAGCGCGGTCTGGCCGAATTTGTCCTTGGCGTCGACGTCCGCGCCGGCCTCGATCTGGGCGTCGATGGTTGCTAGGTCGCCTTCGATGGCCGCCTTGCGCCAGTGTTCGTCCATAGCCCGTGCTCTCTCGCTCTCCGTCCCGACCCGGCCGGCGGGGCGCAGGATACCGGTCTGGACCGGTTCCGGGCAACGGTGGACGGGCATTGGGCGGACCGCGCTTCGGTGCTAAGATAAATTATGGTTATTGTGCGGACGCTTCGGCGCGCTCTTGTAGCGGCGGCGCTGATGCTTGCGGGCCTTTCGGTGCTGGCGGCGCCGGAGGAGGGTGTCCCTGCACAATCGAATTCCCAGCGAATTATCGCGCTCCTTGATATCAAGGGGCCGATCGGCCCGGCGACCAGCGATTATTTTTCCAGTTCGATGGAAAAAGCCCGGGCCATGGGGGCATCGGCCATCGTGCTGCGGATCGACACGCCGGGTGGCTTGTCGTCTGCCATGCGCGACATCATCCAGGACATCATCACCGCGCCGGCGCCGGTGATCACTTATGTCGCGCCGGGCGGCGCGCGCGCCGCTAGCGCCGGGACCTACATCCTTTATGCCAGCCACGTCGCCGCCATGGCGCCGGGCACCAACCTCGGCGCGGCGACGCCGGTGCCTTTCTCCTCGCCGTTCCCCGGTGGCAAGAAGCCCGGGGAGGACAAGAAAGAAAAGAAAAAGGGCGCCAAGGACGACAAGGCGGCCGAGGATCCCATCACGGCTTCCCAGCGCAAGGCCATCAACGATGCGCGCGCCTATATCCGCGCGCTGGCCCAGATGCGCGGGCGCAATGTCGAATGGGCGGAAAAGGCGGTGACCGAAGGCGAAAGCCTGTCCTCCAAGGAGGCGCTGGCGGCCAACGTGATCGACCTGATCGCCGACGACATCACCGATCTCCTGAACAAGGCCGACGGCCGGGTGGTGAAGGTTTCCGCCGGCGAGACCAAGGTCGCGACCAAGGGCGGGGTGCTGCGCGAAATCGAGCCGGATTGGCGCGCCAAGTTGCTGGCCGTCATCACCAACCCGAACATCGCCTACATCCTGCTGCTGGCCGGCATCTACGGCATCATGTTCGAGTTCTACAATCCAGGCGTCTTCGTTCCCGGCGTGGTCGGCGCCATCTGTCTCCTCCTGGGCCTCTATGCCCTGCATGTGTTGCCGGTCAACTACGCGGGCCTCGGCCTGATCCTGCTGGGCATCGCCTTCATGACGGCGGAGGTGATGATGCCGTCCTTCGGGGTGCTGGGTTTCGGGGGAATCGTGGCCTTGGGAATCGGGTCAATCATCCTGATCGATACCGAAGCGCCGGGGTTCGGGATCTCCTGGGCGGTGATCGGCTCGGTGATGGCGGTCTCGGCGGTGCTGTCGTTCACCGTGTTCGCCATGGCGGCCAAGGCTTGGCGCCGTCCGGTGGTGAGCGGGCGCGAGGCGATGATCGGTGCCGCCGCCCGGGTGATCGATTGGCAAGGCACCGAAGGCCGGGTGCGCATCCGCAGCGAAGTGTGGCGGGCGCGGGGCGACCAAGGTTTCGCGCCGGGCGATCTGGTGCGCGTCACCGCCATGGACGGCTTGGTGCTGCAGGTCAGCCCAGCCGCGCAAACGAAAGGAACGGATGATGGACACAGTGCTTAGCGTTCCCGTTGCCATCGGGATTGTGGTCGTCGTGCTTTTGGCGGCGTCGGTCCGCATCCTCAGGGAATACGAACGTGGGGTGGTCTTCACCCTGGGCCGGTTCTGGAAGGTGAAAGGGCCGGGCCTGATCATCATTGTCCCGGTGATCCAACAGATGGTGCGCGTCGGCCTGCGGACCAACGTGCTGGATGTGCCGGAGCAGGACGTGATTTCGCGCGACAACGTCTCGGTCAAGGTCAACGCGGTGGTCTATTACCGGGTGGTCGATCCCCAGCGCGCCATCATCGAGGTCGAGGACTACCAGTTCGCCACCAGCCAACTGGCCCAGACGACCCTGCGCTCCGTCCTGGGTCAGCACGAATTGGATGAAATGCTGGCCGAGCGCGAGCGGCTCAACGCCGATATCCAGCGCATCCTCGATGAGGAGACCGACGCCTGGGGCATCAAGGTCTCCAACGTCGAGCTCAAGCACGTCGACCTGGATGAAAGCATGATCCGCGCCATCGCCCAGCAGGCGGAGGCGGAACGTGCGCGGCGCGCCCGGGTGATCAATGCCGAAGGCGAGTTGCAGGCGTCTCAAAAAATGCTGGAAGCGGCGGAGGTGCTGTCCCGTTGTCCGGGAGCCATGCAATTGCGCTATCTCTCCTCCGTGCAGCAGATCGCCGGAGAACGCTCCAACACCATCCTCTTCCCATTGCCGATCGATTTCCTGCGCGGCTTCATGGGCGGCGGCGGAGACGGCGGCGGTGGCACGGGCGGAGGTTCCGGAGGCGGCCCCGGCAGCTGATGCTCGCTCAGCGGCCGGAGGCGGGTGGAGCTTGGCCCGGGCTGCCGTCCTGTTCCTTGACCAGCCGTTCGATCCGTTTCTCGAGCTCGGCCAGCCATGGCGCATCCTTAGGCGCGCCGTCGGCGATGCGGCGCCATACGGCAATCGCCCCCTTGGCGTCGCCGGCCTGAAGCTGGGCCAGCCCCAGATAATATCCCGCCGCCGGATGCTTTGGCGACAGCGACAGCACGCGTTCGAACGCGGCTTTGGCGGCGGGGGTCACTTGGCCGCCCGCCATCGCCACCAGGGCTTCGCCGTAATTGGCCGCGATCGAGGCGCCGCGCGCGGTGTCGTCGCCCGCCAGTTCCAGCGCGCGGCCTAGCGCCCTTTCCGCATCCGCCGGGCGGTCGAGGCGCAAATAAGCCGTGGTCAAGATGATCCAGCCCTGGATCTCGTCCGGCTTTTCGGCGAGCCGGCGCTCCAACGCCGCGACCATGCGTCCGATCTGTTCCGTGGTGGGGCCGGCGGGTGCATCCGGGCTGGGGGCGCGCGCGGCGAAGGGTTGACCGGGCAGGCCGGGCGATCCGAGGGCGAGGTAGATCGCTCCCGCCGCCAGGGGCGCCAGCACGGCGATCGCGGCGATCGCGCCACGGACGCCTTGTGCGCCGCGGGGCTCGACGGCGGCGTCTTTTTCTCCCTCGTCGGTGGCGAGGATGCGGCGCTGGATCTCCGTCCGCGCGGCCTCGGCATCGGCCGGGTTGATGACGCCGCGCGCAACGTCGCGCTCCACTTCATCCAACTGGTCGCGGAACACCGCGCGGTCGAACGCGGCGCGTGCCGATGCCGCCCGGCGCCTGGCGATCAGCGGCAGGGCCAGGAGACCTGCGCCCGCCAATCCCATGGCGCCCAGGATCAGGATCATGGTCACGATGGCCGCCCTTCGGGCGGGCCCGGTTCTGGGCCGTCGTCCCGGCCGAGGAGGGTCGCGAGCTTCTGCCGCTCCGCCGCGTCGAGAGGTTCGGCAGGCGCCGCGGCGGGGGCCTTGCGCCGGGACGCGGCCCAGATGCCGAGCCCCGCCACGGCGAACACGGCGAAGGGGCCGAACCACAACAGCCAGGTGGTTGGCTTGACCGGCGGCTTGAGCAGCACGAAATCGCCGTAGCGTGCGACAAGGAAGGCGAGGACTTCTTCGTCGGTATCGCCCGCCTTCAGGCGTTCACGCACCAGGATGCGCAGATCCCGCGCGAGGCCGGCATCGGAATCGTCGATCGACTGGTTCTGGCAGACCAGGCAGCGGAGGTGTTTGGAAAGGTTCCGGGCGCGGGATTCCAGCTTGGCGTCGGCCAGCACTTCATCGGGCTGGACGGCAAGGGCCGCGGACGGCGGCGCCATGAGAGGACCCAGCACCAGGGCCGCGGCCAGGGCGAGGCCCGGGACCAGGGAAACCTGCCTCATTTGGCGAGGTCCGCGATCATCCGGCGCAGCTCCTTCAAATGATCGTTGGTGATCGGTCCCACCACCTTGTAGCGGATGCGGCCGTCCGGCCCGATCAGGAAGGTTTCGGGCACGCCGTAAACGCCCCATTCGATGCCCGCCCGGCCCTGACGGTCGACGCCGATGCGCGCGTATGGGTTGCCGTGCTTGGCAAGCCAGGCTTTGGCGTCGTCCGGCTTGTCCTTGTAGTTGAGGCCGAAGATCTGCGCCTTGCCGTCCTTGGCCAATGCCATCAGGTAGGGGTGCTCCACCAGGCAGGGAAGGCACCAGGAGGCGAAGACATTCAGGATCGACACCCGGCCCGCGAACCCCGCCCGGGTCAGGCGCGGCCCGCCGTCAAGCGCAGCGAGGTCCAGCACCGGCGCCGGCTTGTCGATGAAGGGGGACGGGATGCGGGACGGATCGCGCTCGCCGCTCAAGGCCCAGAAGAAGACCACGGCAAGGATCGCCGCCACGGCAAGCGGCAGATAGGTGACAACGCGGATCACGCCGCCCTCATGCGGTGCGGGGGCGGCGCGGGACAGGGGCGCGGGACGGTGCGCCGACCCGGTGGCGCCGGTCGGTCAGCGACACCAGGCCGCCCAGAACCATGATCACCGCGCCGATCCAGATCCACGGCACCAGGGGGTTGTGATAGATGCGCACTGCCCACCCCATTTTGCCCTGGCCGCCCGCCGCGGGCTCCTGGCGGTCGCCGAGGACGGCATAGAGGTCGGCCAACAGGGTGGTGCGGATGGCGGCCTCGGTGGTGACCTGGGGCGGGTTGGTGAAGCGGCGCTTTTCCGGATACAGCGTCGCGATCGGCCGACCGCCCGCGGCGACCCGCAGGGTGGCGCGCTCCGCCGTGTAATTGGGGCCGGGCACCCGAGCCACCTTTTCCAGGGTGAGGGCGTAGCCCGCCACCTCGGTCGTGTCGCCCTGGGACATGATCAGGATGCGCTCGGTCTGCCAGGCGGCGGAGCCGGTGATGCCGAGGACGACGATGCCCATCGCCGTGTGGGCGATGGTCATGGCGATGGCGGCGCGCGGCAGATGCGCCAGCCGCGACAGGCTTGCGGAAAGGGGCCCGCGGAACAGGCGGACGCGCTCGGCCAGTTCGGTCAAGGCGCCCATGATCAGCCACACGGCCAGCGTCACGCCGAGGACGGCGAAGGCCGGGCCGTCATTCAGCAAGATGGTGGCGAGGCAGGCGATCCCGGTGACGATCGCGGCGGCCCGCAGGCGTGACAGCACGCCCGGCAGGTCGCCGCGTTTCCAGGCGAGCAGCGGCCCGATGCCCAGCGCGATCAGCAGCGGCACCATCAGCGGCACGAAGGTGAGCGTGAAGTAGGGCACGCCCACGGAGACCTTGCCGCCGCCGAGCGCGTCCAGCACCAGCGGATAGAGGGTGCCGATCAGCACGGTCGCGCAGGCCGTGCCCAGCAGCAGGTTGTTCAGCACCAGCGCTCCCTCCCGGGAGATCGGGGCGAACAGGCCGCCGGTCTTGAGCGCCGGCGCGCGGATCGCATAAAGGCCGAGCCCGCCGACCGTCGCGATCAGAAGCAAGCCCAGGATGAACAGCCCCCGCTCGGGGTCGTTGGCGAAGGCATGGACGGAGGTGAGGACGCCCGAGCGCACCAGGAAGGTGCCCATCAGGGACAGCAGAAAGGTCAGGATAGCGAGCAGGATGGTCCAACTCTTCAGGGCGCCGCGTTTCTCCACGACGATGGCCGAATGCAGCAGCGCCGTGCCCGCCAGCCAGGGCATGAAGGAGGCGTTCTCCACCGGGTCCCAGAACCAGAACCCGCCCCAGCCAAGCTCGTAATAGGCCCACCAGCTTCCCAGCGCGATGCCCAGCGTCAGGGCGCACCAGGCCGCCAGCGTCCAGGGCCGCACCCAGCGCGCCCAGGCGGCATCGACCCGGCCCTCGATCAGCGCGGCGATGGCGAAGGAGAAGGCGATCGAAAACCCGACATAGCCGAGATAGAGGAACGGTGGATGGAAGGCGAGGCCCGGGTCCTGGAGGATGGGGTTGAGACCGCTGCCGTCGGCGGGTGCCGGATGAACCCGGAAGAACGGGTTCGACGTCAGCAGGATGAAGGCGAGGAATCCGGCACCGATCATCCCCTGGACGCTGAGCACCCGGGCGCGCAGGGTCGGTGGCAGGTTGTTTCCCAACCCCGCCACGGCGCCGCCGAACAGCGCCAGGATCAGCACCCACAGCACCATGGAACCCTCGTGATTGCCCCAGACGCCGCTGATCTTGTAGAGCAGCGGCTTGGCCGAATGGGAATTGGCGGCGACCGCCGAGACCGAGAAATCCGAGACGATGAAGGCGTGCATCAGGCTGAGGAAGGCGGCCAGGATGAAGGCGAACTGGCCGATCGCCGCCATGCGTCCGGCATCCATCAACACGGAATCGTTGCGCCGTGCGCCGATCAGCGGCACCATGATCTGGATGGAGGCGAACACGAAGGCGAGGATCAGGGCGAAATGGCCCGCTTCGACGATCATGGCTTGCCCGCCTTTCCGTCCTTGCCGCCGGCCCCGGCCGCGCCCTTCTGGCCGGGCTTCCATTGGCCCGATTTCTTGAGCGCGTCGGCGACCTCCTTCGGCATGTAGGTCTCGTCATGCTTGGCAAGCACCTCCTGGGCGGCGAACACCCCGTCGGTGCCCATGCGCCCCTGGGCGACCACGCCTTGGCCCTCGCGGAAAAGGTCGGGCAGGATGCCACGATAGGTGACCTCCACCCGGTTGGTCAGGTCGGTGATGGCGAAGCGCACCTGAAGGCCGCCTTCGGCCTTGCGCCAACTGCCCTCCTCCACCAGGCCGCCGATGCGGATGACCCGGTCCCGCGGCGGGGCCTTGGCCTTCAACTCGGTCGGTGTGAGGAAGAACACCAGGCTGTCTTGGAAGGCGTTGAGGATCAGCGCCGCCGCGCCCCCAAGCGTCAGGCCGGCGGCCAGCAACAGGTAGAGGCGGCGGCGTTTGGCGGTGAGTGGGCGCCGGGGCGGGCGGGTCTGGCTCATGGTCGTGCTGTCCCTTGCGGCCCATCGGGTCCCGCCGCGCGGCGCCGGGGATTGCCGGCCGCCTGCAACTTTTCGAGGGTATCTTCCGATGCCCGCAATCGGCGCAGCGTCGAGACCGCCATCCAGGTCATGACCGCCGCCCAGGTCGCGAAGGCGGGCCAGACATAGGCGCCGTAGCCGCCGAGGTCGAGGATTTCCTTGATTGCGTCCATCGGCTCAATTTCCCTGGCTTCCGCTCTGCCGCCGCTCAGGTCTCATGGACCCGCATCTCCGGCGCCGCGGCGCCCGCCATCATCGCTGCCTGCACCTTGCGCTGGGCGATCTCGGCCCGCACCCTAAGAATCAAAAGTGCCAGAAAATAGGCAAGGAATCCCACCGCCATCAGCAGCAGCGGCGTCAGCATCGACGGATGGATCGCCGGTCCGCCGACCCGCAGCACCGAAGCCGGCTGATGCAGGGTCGACCACCAATCGACCGAGAACTTGATGATCGGCACGTTGACGGCGCCGACCAGGGCCAGCAGGGCGGCGGCACGGTTGCCGCGTTCGACATCGTCGAAGGCGGAACCCAGCGCCATGTATCCGAGATAGAGAAAGAACAGCACCAGCACCGAGGTCAGCCGCGCATCCCACACCCACCAGGTGCCCCAGCTGGTCTGGCCCCAGAGCGATCCGGTGATCAGGCAGATCACGGTGAACCCGGCGCCCAAGGGGGCCGCCGCCCGGCCG